>DXBV01000018.1 GCA_019116345.1 Candidatus Allofournierella merdipullorum
GTTTCGGGCTTGTCGTACGAGGATACGCCCAGGCAGACCAGCAGGGTGCCCACTGCGGCCACGACCAGCGTGATGGCGCAGGCAGCAGAGAGGAAGGCCTGGTTGTACTGGCCGCCGAACTTGGGCAGCAGCACTACGTTCATCACCATAGACATGGCCATGGGCACCAGATAATTGAAAGCGGTAGTCCAGACGCCGATGGTGGGGCGCTGGGTGGGGTCGTTGGTCATGATGGCGGGGATGGTCTGGGCTGTCATGTTGGTGACGGTGTAGCCAATGACGTAGCCCACATAGAGCAAAACAAAGACCGGCAGACCCAATCCTTTGGAAGAGAAGCCGGTGAACATACCGTAGAGGGCAGCCGCCTCAATGAGATAGCCAACCACCAGCAAAATACGCAGCTTGCCGAATCGGGTGTTGACCCGGTCATACACAAAGGCCAGAAGCGGGTCGGTGACAGCGTCCAGAATACGGGAACAGGTCAGGATAATACCCACTGCGGCGGTTGTGATGCCGTACCCGATACTGGCCGAATAGCTGGCCATACCAATCAGAGAGTAAACGCTCATACCCACAAGGCCATTGCAGGCGTAGCAGATAATTTGCCAGAGCTTGGCGCGGCGGTACTGGACGCCGTCGATTTCGCTGGCGCTGAGATGTTTTTTTGACATACGGTTCCTCCTCCTTAAAAGTGTGCAGCGGTTTTATTTGTGCTCTCACTATAGCAGACCGCCACCGCAAAGAAGAGTCAATTTTCAATAAATTGGTGCAATTATTCATGTAATTTCCCTGTATAAGCTATTTTTTACCCCTTATTTTCAATTTTTACACCATAAGAATCCGATGGGTATGGTATGATACGGACAAGCAAACAGACTTTGACGTTTCGATAATAAAAGGAGGATTATCCATGCAGAAATTTGCAAAAGGATTTCTGGTGGGTGCTGCCACTGCGGCCCACCAGGTGGAAGGAAACAACATCCATTCCGACTACTGGGCCCAGGAACAGCTGCCCCACTCCAGCTTTGCCGAACCCAGCGGCATCGCCTGTGACCATTATAACCGATATGAGGAAGATATCCGGCTGCTGGCCGAAGCCGGCCTCAACGCCTACCGCTTTTCCATTGAGTGGGCACGAATTGAACCGGAGGAAGGCCGGTTTGATGCTGCTGAAGTGGAGCACTACCGCAAGGTCCTCGCCTGCTGCAAGGCCCACGGGGTGGAACCGGTGGTGACCCTGCTGCATTTCACCAGTCCCAAATGGCTGATCGCCAAAGGCGGCTGGGAAGCCGAGTCCACCATCGCCTATTTCAAGCGGTATGTGACCTATGTGATGGAACAGCTGGGCAGCGAACTGCATACTGTCTGCACCATCAACGAAGCCAACATGGGACTGCAGCTGGCAGCCATCTCCAAGCGGTTCCGATTGATGGCCGAACAGGCGGCCAAAGCCGCTGCCACCGCGGGCAAATCCGCCGAGGGCACCGTACAGGTGGGCATGAACTTCCAGAAGATGATGGAGAACATGAAATACGCTGCCGCAGAAAACGCCGGGGTATTCGGTGATCCGCAACCCAAAATTTTTGTCAGCGAGCGTACCCCCGAAGGGGATCTGCTGGTCATGCGTGCCCACGCCGCCGCCCGGGAAGCCATCCGGGCCATCTGCCCACATGTAAAGGTGGGCCTGACCCTCTCCCTCCATGACCTGCAGGCTCAGCAGGGGGGAGAACCCTTTGCTGACGCCGCATGGCAGGAGGAGTTCACTCACTACCTGCCCTATATTCAGGAAGATGACTTCCTGGGCGTGCAGAACTACACCCGTACTCTGTACGGCCCCACCGGCCAGCTGCCCGCCCCCGAAGGTGCAGAACTGACCCAAATGGACTATGAATTTTATCCCCAGGCCCTGGAACATGTACTACGCCGGGTAGCCAAGGACTTCCACGGAGACCTGATTGTCACCGAGAACGGCATTGCCACCGCCGATGACACCCGTCGGGCAGCTTTTATCGAGCAAGCCCTGGCCGGGGTACAGCGTTGTGTAGCCGACGGTCTGCCGGTGAAGGGATACTTCCACTGGAGCCTGATGGACAATTTTGAGTGGCAGAAAGGTTTTGCCATGAACTTCGGGCTGATTGCCGTGGACCGCACCACTATGGCCCGCACCCCCAAGCCCAGTCTGGCAGTGTTGGGCAGTTACGCTGGTGAATAAATCCGGAACGGGCTGTCTGTACGGCAGCCCGTTTTTCATGGTATAATAACGGCAAGCGAGGTGATTCCGATGGAAGTTTTTCAGAGCATGGCATTGCTGGCAGAGCTGGTACAGTGCGGCGGCCCAATTTTCACCTGGTGTTACGACGAAAAAGGGACTCTGCTGCGCAGCAACTGCCCGGACGAAGCCTTTTTGTCCGGCGTTTTTGATCTGTTCGGCTGCAAACAGCAGATGATGGAATACGGTGCCGACCATGATTCCCCCATTACCCTCGGGACCGCCTTGGGAATCCTGTGGGCGGCCGCCTTTGAGAAGGAGAACGGCCGTCTGAAACGCGCCTGGGTAATCGGCCCGGTCTTTTATCAGGATGTCTCTATGCGTGGTATTGAACAAGGACTGCACTATTACAACCGCCTGGAAACCAGCGTTTTCTGGACCATGCACTTACAGCAGATCCTGGCCAAAATTCCCGTAGTACAGAACACCATCCTGCACCGCTACACCCTGATGATGCACTATTGCCTGACGGGAGAGCACCTGACCGTCAGCGACATCAACAGCGAAGCCCTGCCCCAGGTCACCGACGCCCTCCAACAGCCCGCCCATGACCGCCACAAAGTCTGGATGGCGGAACAGGGGCTTTTGCAGATGGTACGCACCGGGGATCTGAACTACAAACAGGCCCTTTCCAACAGTATGTCCCTGAGCGCCGGCGTACCGGTACACAGCGACGACGCCTTGCGGCAAAGCAAAATTTCGGTGATCGTGTTCACCTCCCTGGTGTGCCGTGCGGCTATTGAGGGCGGACTTTCCCCCGAAGAAGCCAATGCCCTGGGTGATAATTACATCCAGGCCGCCGAATCCGCCAAGACCCTGGGCGATCTGAACCCCCTGAGCCTGATGATGTACGATGATTTCATCTGCCGGGTACACAAATGCCGCACGAATCCCAAACTCAGCCGTCCGGTCCAGCAGTGTGTGGATTACATCGAGATGCATCTGGACCAGAAAATCCGGGCCGCCGATCTGGCAGCCGTGGTAGGCTATACCGAGTATTACCTGACCCATAAATTCAAGGCGGAGACCGGGCTTTGCATCAACAACTACATCAAGTTTGCCAAGATCGAGCGGGCCAAGGTCCTTCTGAAAAGTACCGACCAGACGGTGCAGGAGATCGCTGCCTCCCTGTGTTTCAGCACCCGCAACTATTTCAGCCGCATCTTTCAAGAGGTAACCGGACAAACCCCCATGGAATACCGGGAAGGATAAACCTCCCTTTTTACACCAAAACAGACAGCGAAGGTAACTTCCTCGCTGTCTGTTTTTCTCTATCAAGAATGTGCCAGTGGTGTCACGCCAGCCGCACCGGTACACAGTGCCGCGATAGCCGCCGCCACCTGTTCCGGTGGCGTCTTTCGCCCACTGTGCAACCAGTAGGACATCACCCCGGAAGCCCCCGCAAACAAAAAGGTATTCTGCATGGCACGCCAGTCGTCATCCGCTCCGGTGCGCTCGCCCGCGTTCAGCTGCAGGTCCATATAGTGAAAGCAGCGTCCTACCACCCGGTGCAGAAAGGCATTGTCCGGGCTTTGCCGCGTCAGAATTGCCAAAAAATCCTCATCATTCTGCAGTTTTTGCAGCATGGAAAGCAGAACCGCCTGTACGCCCCGGTCCCGGGTACTTACCAGGGTTTCTTCCAGTTTGTCCAGGGCCTGCGCTTCCAACTGTTCCATCAGATCATAACAATCCCGGAAATGCCGGTAAAAGGTTCCCCTGTTGATCTGCGCCAGGGTACAGACCTCTTTGACGGTGATCTTCTCCATCGACTTTTGCTGCAGAAGTTGCCAGAAGGCGGTGGTGATGATCTCCCGTGTATAACGGGTACGCGGATCAGTTTTCATATTTGTGCTCCTTTTTGCAACAGCCAGACGCTTTATGTCGCACAAAGCAACAGCTGCCGCTCTATTGCTGATTGCGCCGGTTCTTTTTCCTCAGTATACTGAAAGGCAGAAGGAAAAGCAACACGTGTTCACAAAATCATCATGCGTTCTTTTAAAAGGAGGACTTTCTGTGCAGAGCGAACGGCTGTTCAAAGAGGCGCCTGTCTGGCAGGCTATCGGTGCGCTGGTGGGCCCCTCTGTCCTATCGGTTCTGGTCATGATCATCTATAATATGACCGACCTGTTTTTTATCGGATTGCTGCAGGATACCGCCCTGACCGCGGCGGTGGCGGTGGTTGGGCCTGTTTTCACCCTGGCTTCTGCCGGTGCCACTGTGCTGGGCATGGGTGGCTGTGCCGTGGTGGCCAATTCTCTGGGTGCCGGTGACCGCCAGGATGCCCGCTGCGTCTCCAGTCTTTGCGGCTGGTGTGCCCTGCTGACCGGCGCATTCCTGGCCGTGGTGCTGAATCTGTTCTGCGAACCGATCTTGTATATGCTGGGCACCAATGCGGAGATCCTGCCCTACGCCACCCATTACCTGCGCATCCTGGCCCTGGGCGCTCCGGCCATGATTTTCTCCGTTTCTGCGGCGAGCCTTCTGCGGGCGGACGGAGCCATCCGCCGGGGGCTTGCAGGCAATCTGGCAGGAAGTATCACCAACATTCTTCTGGATCCACTTTTCATCCTGATTTTCGGCTGGAATATTGCCGGGGCTGCCGCTGCTACCATGTTGGGCAACCTGGTGGCCAGCGGGATTTACCTGCACCACATTCTCCGCCGGTCCGAAGTCCTGAGTCTGAGCCCTTCCCATGCCCTGCATCACTCTGCCCGGCTGGGCCGGGTTCTGGCTCTTGGCCTACCCAACGGGGTAAGCAGTCTGTTGAGCGGCCTGGCAGGTAGTTTCAGCAACCGGCTGCTGGCCGCCTACGGCACCAACGCCCTGGCCGCTATGGCGGCCGCCGACAAATCCGCCATGGTGGTGACCCTGATCCAGATGGGCATCTGTATGGGATTACAGCCCTTGCTGGCCTATAATGTGGGCGGGCATAATCTTCCCCGGCTGCGGGCGGTACTGAGTAGGGCCTTCGGCCTGACCGCAGGATTCGGCACTGCGTTTGCCCTGGTTTGTCTGCTGGCTCAACGGCCATTGATCGGGCTGTTTTTATCCGATCCAGGGGCCATCTCCCTGGCTCGTCACCTATATCCCTGGCTGTTGGCCGGCAGTCCGCTGCTGGGACTGTACTATCTGAGCATCAATTTTTTGCAGGCCACAGGCTATGCCGGTAGTGCTACCCTGCTCTCCGCCCTGCGCCAGGGCGTACTGTTGGTCCCCGCCCTGTACGGGTTCCACAGCTTGCTGGGGCTGCCCGGCCTGGCGGCTGCCCGTGCCGCCACCGATCTGTTCAGCGCAGTCATTGCGCTGCTGCTCTTCCTTTTGGTGTGGCGCAAGCTGACCAGCAAAGTTCAGCGGGGGCGCTGCGCTCTCTGATTTTCCGGGCAGAACGTAACATTGCACGAAAAATCATCCCACATCCCCAATTATCACCCCGCAAAGGTGCTGCATTTTCGCTATAATGAAAACAATCTAAAAAGGGAAAGGACTGCTGAACCGTGCAAGCAACCAATCTTCAAACCAATCACCTGACGGCCCCGCTCGGGATGGACGGCGGCCCGCTGTTTTTGTCCTGGCAATGTACCGGCGGATTGCGCCAGACCGCCTATGAGATCCAACTGACAGCAGACGGTGTCCTTGTCTGGGAAAGCGGTAAGGTGCCAAGTCAGATCATGCACGCCGACGCGCCCGCCGTGGAAGGGGCCAGGGTCCGGGGCAGTTGGAAGGTCCGGCTGTGGGACGAAACCGATCGCCCCGGCCCCTGGAGCGAAGCCCGGTTTGAGACCGGACTAATCGCCGGGGACTGGAGAGGGCTTTGGATTGACCCGGAAACCGAATCGGTAGAAGTTCTAGGTGACGATGCCATCAACGCCTTTGCCCGCGCCAACTGGGAGCGCAAGCAGGCCGAGAAAGAGGCTGCCGGTAAGGGGGCGGCGGAACCCTACCAGCCCCACCGTCCGGCCTCCTATCTGCGAAAGACCTTCACCACCCCGGCAGGTCGCGGGCGGCTGTACATCACCGCCAAGGGGCTGTACGTAGCCTGGCTCAACGGCAAGCGGGTGGGCGATATGGTGCTGGCACCCGGCAGTTTCACCGCCGACAAGCACCTGGGCGCCCAGACCTATGATGTAACCAGCCTTCTCCGGGAGGGTGAAAACGAGCTGCTCCTGGCCCTGGGCGACGGCTGGCATCGCAGCACCAGCGGCGTGGACGGTGACCGCAACCTCTTCGGCAATACCCTGGGCGTTCTCTTCCAGCTGGAAGTGGACGGCAAGGTGGTCTGCGTTTCGGACGATACCATGCAGGCCACCCAGCAGGGCCCCATCCGCCAGAACGACCTGCAGCAGGGCGAGGTGTATGACGCCCGGCTGTATGGGCCTCTTTCCGGCTGGCATGGGGTACGGGCCTACCGGGATGTCCTGCCTGTCAACGGCATGAACACAGTGCCCATCCGGGAGCAGGAGGCGTTTCCCGGACGGCTGTTCACCACCCCCAACGGGGAAACCGTGCTGGATTTCGGACAGAACATCGCCGGCTATGTGGAGATGACCGTTACTGCCCATGCAGGGCAGAAAGTCCTGCTGACCTGCGGGGAAACGCTGGATGAAAACGGTAACTTCACCCAGGAGAACTTTCAGGACCGCGGCCGCCACAAGGAGGGCGGCACCGCCCAGATGCTGGAACTGATCTGCACGGAAGGGGTAAACCATTGGAAGCCCAGCTTTACCATCATGGGCTTTCAGTATGCCAAGGTAGAAACCGATGCAGACCTGACCGGGGCGGTGTTCACCGCCCATGCAGTCTACTCCGATATGGCGGTCACCGGCTCTTTCACCTGCGGGAACGAAGCAGTAAACCGGCTGGTGGCCAACAGTATCTGGAGCCAGAAGGGCAATTTCTGCGACATTCCCACCGACTGCCCTACCCGGGAACGGGCTGGCTGGACCGGAGATATGGGCGTCTTTATCGAGACCGGCCTGACCCTGATGGACTGCTATCCGGTGGTCGCCAAGTGGCTAGACGAATGCCGCCTGAACCAGTATCCCGACGGACGGATGGCCAACATCGCCCCGCCCAACAGCCGCCCCGGGTATATGACCCCCATGCTGTGCATGTCCGCTGGTTGGGGAGATGCGGCGATTCTGGTGCCCTACGCCCTGTACAAGCGCACCGGTGACCGCCGCATCCTGGCCGACAACTATAAAATGATGCAGCGGTGGTACGCCTTTTTGTTGGGCCGCGCCCAACAGACCACGGAGGAACAGCAGAGCGGCGAGTATGCCAAATACACAGTGCTCAACGGCCTGGACTACGGCGAGTGGTGCGAACCGGGCGTGACCCCCATGCAGGCCATGGCCAATCCCCGCAAGAGCGTAGGTACAGCCTATCTCGCCTATTCCGGCCGGTTGCTGGCTGAGATTGCAGCCGCACTGGGGCGTCAGGAAGAAGCCGAAACCTACCGTACTACCGCCGATAAGGCCGTAAAAGCCTACCGTGCAGCTTTTACAGAGGATGGCGTCATTCACTCAGACCGCCAGTGTGAATACGTCCGGGCCATTGCCTTTGCCTTACTGGGCGAGGAGGAGAGCCAGGCAGCCGCCGCAACTCTGAATCAGATGGTGGTGGACAACGGCTACCATCTGAATACCGGTTTTCTTTCCACGCCCTTCCTCTGCGGCGCTCTGGCCCAATACGGTTATACCGATACTGCTTACCGCCTGCTATTGCAGCCGGAGGCTCCGGGCTGGCTGTACGAGGTCAACCAGGGCGCCAATACGGTGTGGGAGACCTGGACCGGCATCGACGCCGATGGCAAGTCCCACGAATCGCTGAACCATTATTCCTACGGGGCTGTCTGCGGATGGCTGTTCGGCGGTGTCTGCGGTATCCATTTAGCAGACGAAAAGCTGACCATCGCTCCCACACCCCACAAAGTTTTGGGGTATGCCAAGGCCGTCTACAACTCTCCTGTAGGGTATATTGCGAGCAGCTGGCGTTATGACGGCGATTCCGTTTGCTACGAATTTACGATTCCTTCTAACATGGTAGCTGACATCTACCTCCCAGACGGGCGGGCAATGACACTTTCTTCCGGTACTCATAAAATTTAAAGAGGAATCGCATCATCAAACAAAAGAATGCCGTCAGAATCTCTTCAACGGATCAGTGCGAATACAGAGGCTCCAAATGATGTTTCCTTAGTGCAGGGAAAACACCACTTGGAGCCTATTGCTTAAGAAATCCCTAAAGCCACAAAAATCTCTGCCCGTTTAGACATCACGCCCCTGGCACAACCTCATTCGGGACAAATTGTCGTAATGCGATACTGCGCCGGACTGCAACCATATTTTTCCTTAAATTTGTTATGGAAGTAACTACTATTTTCATAACCAATGAATTCAATAATAGCATTGACAGGCATGCTGGTGTTAGTAAGCAAATAAGCCGCCTGCTGCAATCTGCGCTGCTGGAGCAGTTGCTTGAAATTTGCGCCGGTGTGGTGCTTCAGCAACCGGCTCAAAGCATAGGCTGGCATGTGCAGACGGGCGGCGATTTCCTCCAACGTACCGTCCCGGTAGGAAGTCTCGATGTACTGCAGGGTGGAAAAAACCGCGTTTTCGTCCCGGCTCTCGGGCATGGTACGGTTGATGTTCTCCGCAAACAGTGTCAGGTTCTGAAGCAGCAGGCCCATGGTGGTCTGGTTCAACTGATTGACCCCGGGCTTTTTTTCCAGCAGAGTCCAGATCATGTTTTCCAGAAGATTCTCCACCGGCAGAATGTCCCCCGCCGCAATGTGCAGCCAGCCCGCAAAGGTGGATGCCTCCGAAAGGGTGGAGATCAAAAAATCCCGCAGCACGTTCTCCTGCTCCAGCATTCGGAAACTCCAGTCAAAGAACTGAGGCAAAATAATGAAGTTCACCCCCACATCCTCCTCGGTGGCAGGCAGAATCTCGTGATAGACCGCCTGATTCAGAAACAGCAGGTCGCCGGTATGCAGTACCATCCGCTGGGTGCCGTTCAGGATGTGGGTGGTGGATCCGCTGCACATATACAGCACTTCCACATAATTGTGCCGGTGTCGGGGAAAGTGCACGAACCGGGTATGTGGGCGGATCTCGATCAGCTTGCCCTTTTCCAGCATCTTCTCGCTGTCCACCACAAAATCCCGTCCCGAGGTGTAGCGTTCCCGCTGGATGCCCTGTCCCCCGGCCAAGATTGCCCGCTCTTCATCGGTGATTTCTTTCAGCCGGCACAAAAGGCGCTCGTCCATGGCGATTCCTCCTCTTTTTATTTAGCATAACACAACCGGTCATAAGCTGCAAATAAGGTCCCTATTTTATTCAAAAACGGTCCTTTTTTCTGCTCGTCAGAAAAAATAGAATAAAAGCAAAGCAACACAGAAAGGAGACTTCCCATGGGGCTCTATTATCTGGCCATTGACATCGGCGCATCCAGCGGTCGCCATATTCTGGGGCATGTGCAAAACGGGCGAATGCTTCTGGAAGAGATCCACCGCTTTGAAAATCGTCAGGTCCGCCGCGACGTTCATGACTGCTGGGATGTTCAGCATCTTTGGCAGGGCATTCTGGACGGACTGAAGATCTGCAAAACGCTGGGCAAAATCCCCGCTTCCGTAGGCATCGATACCTGGGCGGTGGATTTTGTACTGCTGGGTGAAAGTGGCGACCGTATCAGCGACGCAGTCGCCTACCGGGACAGCCGTACCGACGGCATTGACCGCCTGGTCGAGGCAAAAATCCCCGCAGAAGAGCTGTATGCGCACACCGGAATCCAGAAGCAAAACTTCAACACCATCTATCAGCTTGTTGCTCTGCAGCAGGAGCACCCTGAGCAGCTGGAGGCCGCGCACAGCCTGCTGATGATTCCCGACTACTTCAACTACCTGCTGACCGGCGTAAAGAAGCAGGAGTACACCAATGCCACCAGCACCGGCCTGGTCAACGCCGCCGCAAAGGAGTGGGACCGGGAGCTGCTGGAACGGCTCGATCTGCCCGTCCGCCTGTTCGGCGCTCTTTCCATGCCGGGCGAAACAGTTGGCCCGCTGCGGCCGGACATTGCCGAGACCGTCGGCTTCCAGACCACCGTGGTGCTGCCTGCCACCCACGACACCGGCTCCGCCTTCCTGGCGGTACCCGCTGAGGACGACAATGCGGTGTACCTGTCCAGCGGCACCTGGAGCCTGCTGGGCGTGGAAAACCCGGAGCCCATCACCAGCGAGGCCAGCCGCCTGCAGAACTTCACCAACGAGGGCGGTGCCTGGTACCGTTACCGCTACCTGAAAAACATCATGGGTCTGTGGATGATCCAGTCCATCCGCCGGGAGCTGAACGGCGTGGACTATGTGGAGGGCAAGACCCGGGCCGAGTGGACGCTGGACGTTACCGCCGGGGAGCGCCAGTGGACCTTCCCCGACCTGATCGCCAGCGCGGAGGGCGCGGCGGATTTTGAGAGCATCGTGGATGCCAACGACGACGCCTTCCTGGCACCAGACAGCATGATCGCCGCCGTGCAGAAGGCCTGCGAATGCAGCGGTCAGCCGGTTCCCGCCACCGTGGGCCAGCTGATGCAGTGCGTCTACCGCAGCCTGACGCTGTGCTACAAAAACGCCATTGCCGGGCTTTCCCGCCTGACCGGCAAGGAATACACCGCCATCCACATCGTGGGCGGCGGCTGCCAGGACAATTACCTCAACCGCATGACCGCCTCTGTGACCGGTCTGCCGGTGTGGGCCGGCCCCGTGGAAGGCACGGCTATCGGCAACCTGGTAATCCAGATGATCCGCGGCGGTGAATTTGACAGCCTGTCCGCGGCCCGCAGCTGTATCCGAAAAAGTTTTGATATTAAGGAGGTTCTTCCCCAATGAGCATGTTAGTGGAAACCAAAGCCCGCGTTGGCGTGTTCGCCATTGCCCTGGGCGCTTACCTGCCCCAGTTCCCCAGCCTGGTGCCCGAGTTCCAGGCCCAGTATGAGCAGTTCAAAACCATGATCCACGACACGGTGGAGCTGGTGGACGGCGGCATCGTCACCACCAAGGAGCTGAGCCAGGAGGCCGGCGACAAGTTCCGCGCCGCCGATGTGGATCTGGTGATCCTGCAGCTGCTCACCTACGCCACCTCCTACAACATGCTGCCCGCCGTGCGGGATCTGGATGTTCCGGTGGTTCTGGTGAATGTGCAGAAGCTTCGCGCTCCCGACTACGAGAACACCGACACCGCCAAATGGCTGGGCGAGCTGTACGCCTGCGGCGCTGTGGGCGAGATGGTTGCCGACCTGGAGCGTGCCGGCAAGCGCCATGCGGTCATCACCGGCGTTGTAGAGGGTGGCGACCCGGTTGTTGAGGCTGAGATCAACGACTGGTGCAAGGCTGCCCAGGTACGCCGCCGCTTCCGGGACACCAACCTGGCCCAGATCGGCCGTCCCTACCCCGGCATGATGGACCTGTACATCGACGAGACCAACCTCTACCACCGGATGTGGTTGTACACCAAGCAGTTTGACTGGGAGAAGATGTGGGCCATTGCCGACAACATCACCGACGAGGCCGTCATCCGCGCCAAGGCCCAGGAGATTCTGGACACCTTCGACATTGAGGGCGGCGGCACTGTGGAAAAGGTCTGGGAGATGGCCCGCTATGTGGTGGCCTTCGAGCAGTGGGTCAAGGACGAGAAGATCGCCTTCATCGCCTCCCATTACGACGGCTTTGCCCAGGGCAAGGCCGGTGTGCTGGACTCCATGCTGATCCCCGCTTTCTCCATGCTCATCAAGCAGGGCGTTGCCTGCGCCGTTGAGGGCGACATCAAGGTCTCCATGGCCATGTCCATCCTGAAAACCATTTCCGGCCAGGGCCAGCTGTCCGAGATGTACTCCATCGACTTCGACAAAGACATCTGCATCATCGGTCACTCCGGCTCCGGCGACGCAGCCATCTCCGCCAAGAAGCCCACCATGAAAATCGTTCCCGTCTTCCACGGCAAGACCGGCGGCGGCTACCTGACCCAGTTCTACCCCCATCTGGGCCCCGTGACCTATCTGGGCATTACCCAGGACAAGGACGGCCACTTCAAGTTCGTTGTGGCTGAGGGCGTGAACGAGGAAGGCCCCATCTTCACCTTCGGTGATACCAACATGCGTACCCGCTTCACCTGCGGCGCCCGCGAGTTCATGAACCGCTGGAGCGAGGCCGGCCCCACCCATCACATGGCTGCCGCCTCCGGCCGTCACATCGACACCATTCTGAAGGTCGCCGAGATCTTCAACGTGCCGGTGGATGTTATCACCCGTTGAACCACTCCGCAAACGCGGTTTTACGAAAAGAAAGGAAGAGTTCAAATGGAGATTTATGAGATCAGCTGTGTAAAGGGCTTTATCCGTATGTGCAACGACGGCTGGCTGCAGGGCTGGCACGAGCGCAACGGCGGCAACCTGACCTATCGCATGACCGAAGAGGATGTGGCCGCCTGCCGTCCCTTCTTTGACGAAACTCCCCGCGAGTGGGTGAACATGGGTGTTCAGGCCGAGAACCTGGCCGGCGAATACTTCATCACCACCGGCTCCGGCAAATACTTCCGGAACGTGGAGCCCGATCCCATCCACAGCATCGGCATCGTGGAGATCAACGAAACCGGCGACAGCTGGCGCATCGTGTGGGGGCTGGCCGAGGGTGCCAAGCCCACCAGTGAGTTCCCCAGCCATTTCATGAACCACAGCGTGCGCAAGGCTGCCACCGATGGCGCCAACCGGGTCATCTATCACTGCCACGCCACCAACGTGATTGCTCTGACCTACATCCTGCCCCTGACCGACCGGGATTTCAGCCGTGCTCTGTGGCAGTCCGCCACCGAGTGCCCCGTGGTCTTCCCCGAGGGCGTGGGCGTCTGCCCCTGGATGGTTCCCGGCGGTGCTGACATCGCCATGGCCACCAGCGAGAAGATGAAGAGCTATCAGGCCGCCGTATGGGCACAGCACGGCCTGTTCGCCTCCGGCCCCGACTACGACACCACCTTCGGCCTGGCCCACACCATTGAAAAGAGCGCCGAGATTTATGTGAAGGTACTGTCCATGGGCGGCGGCCTGATCCGCCAGACCATTGAGGACGACAACCTGCGCGCCATCGCCCGAGATTTCGGCGTGAAGCTGAACGGGGATTTCCTCAACTGAACCCTACTCTCGCAGGAACACTTTTTGTTTGGTTCAGTCTCAGAATAATGTACAGGCTGTTCTATTTTTCGTTAATTATCACTTGGGGCATTCTGTGGTTTGAACTTTCTCCGACGCAACCAACCAACACAGTCCATTCCTATCATTTCCTTATAATGAGGTCGCTCACAGCTACTATATTCCGAGCATAAGCATATATAGTCAACTCGCTGAGAAAGAGCTCATTGGATCAGTACGTTTCCCATTCACCCGTGTCTCAAAGTGAAGATGGTTACCTGTAGAGTTTCCTGTGTTTCCAATAAAGCCGATCTCATCGACTTGCGGCACCTGCTGACCGGGAGTCACACAGAAGGATGTCTGTCCACCTCCGGTCACAAGGCTGTGCAGCAACTGCGCCCACAAGGCCTGATTGTCCGGCTGCATCATCAAGGCTAAGTACTCATTCTGACGGCTGTTGAAATGGTAATCCCCTGCCATTTCAACAGCCGTTTTGTGTGTAATCGTAATAGTCAGCACCGTTTTCGTGACGGTCTTGGTGGCAGTTTCTTCCTCTCCATTATTATTGGTCGTGGTGACCTCCACCCCATGGAATTCTGTGCTAGTCGAGCAACTCACATCATCCATCTCCCACAGAATGGAGCGCAATGTATCCACCTGAGCATTCGCCAGAGAAGTCACCCGCTCACCATCATAGGCACCCAATGCCCCAGGCGACCAGACGGTTGATCGACGCGTCGGAATAATCCCATGCGATGTCCACCCGGCCGCTCGGTCCGCCGCAGCGCACGATTTTCTGGGCCTCATCATCGAACAGAACCACATGGGCAAAATCCCAGCGCACCGGCTGGGTCACATGGAGCGTGATCTCCAGGAGAAAGGCCAACAAAGCAAAGATCTTGTCGTTGACCATCTCGGTGGGGTGATAGTCCCCATTGTCCAACAATCCATCAACAGGATACATTTACCCCTGTGTATTGCGGCATAGAGCAAACTGAATTCGCTGCTGCCCATAGTGTACGCACCGCTCATAGAAAAAGAAGGTGGGATTGAAGTCGCAGCCAAGGCCCCGCACCCTGCAGAAGTCCACCCAGGGCTGAAAATGCTTTGGCTCTAGCTTGTCCCCGTCCACTCAGCCGTTGTTCTCCCGGTTGGTGATGGCATAGCTAGCGTGCAGGTTCATCTTGGAGGTGCCCGGGATCGGCGGGAGGACAACATCCAGATCGACCATCCGTTCTTCCGGGCGTGCAGTCCCGGCCGGGATAGTTACCGGTGGTCTGGATGCCGCCGGTCAGCGGCTTGGAGGGAGGGCGCCGGCAAAGCCGCGCACGTCATCGCCCTGCCAGCAGTAGAAAGAGATGGGCACCGCCCGCAGCGCCGTCAGGGCATCCGGATTCCAGCAATCGTGGCCGCTGCGCCGCACCTGCCGGTTCTCGAAGCGGTAAATTTCCTCCAGGATCAGCCGGCCGTTTTCCATGCGGCCCAGGATGTGCCTGCCGCTGGAAGCGCCGATGTCGATGGCAAGATAGGACGCTGGCATATGGCTGCCTCCTTTCTGACAGACGGAACGCTGCGCAGGCCCCTACCCCGGTCAGCCCTCGCGGAGCAGTTCGCCGTACTGCCGCAGCAGATAAGCGGGGGTGCAGCTCCAGGCATGGCAATAGCTGTTTGCCATGCGGGAGCCGTAGGGGCTCGCCAGGGGGTCTTCCGGGTCGAACAGTTCCCAGAAGGTGTCCGCGCCCCGCTGGATCATGCCGCCCCAATAGCGACGCAACGCTCGGGCGGCGCACCGTGTTTCGCCGCACTCCAGCAGGGCCTGGACATAGTGGTGGTAGAGATAGGGCGTGGTCACGCCCACCAGGTCATCCTGCCGGGCCGCCCGGTCCAGCAGCGCGGCGGCGAGGATCCATGCAAGAGCCTTTTTCATGTGATTCGCTCCTTTTCTTGTAATGTCAAAAGTGCGTTTGTCCGGTGCTTTCTTTTGTGATTTTATTGTAGTACATAAAAGTTTTAAAATGGATTCTTTTTTGTTTGAAATGGAGTCCTGCAAATAAAAGTCAAGCACCAAAATGAAAAAAGTCCCGCAAAATTTGCGAGACCGAAAAAGGGTGCAACAAATCAG
>DXBV01000019.1 GCA_019116345.1 Candidatus Allofournierella merdipullorum
GCAGGCGGAGGCGGAGTTCTGCCGGAAGGACCCGGTGTATTTTGTGGAGAACTATTGCCACATCGAGGACAAGGACGCCCCCGAACTGGTGGTGCCCTTCGTCCTCTGGCCGGGGCAGAAAAAGGCGCTGCGGGCCTTTGCGGCTCACCGCCTCTGCGTGGTGCTGAAGGCGCGGCAGCTGGGCTTTACCTGGCTGGCGCTGGCGGAGGCGGCGCGGCTGCTGGTGCTCTGGCCGGGGCGCACGGTGGTGGGGCTTTCCCGCTCGGAGGAGGAGGCGAAGGAGCTGGTGCGCCGGCTGGGGGTGATGCTCAACCACATGCCGGAGTTCGCCCAACCTGCTTCCGCCGCGCCCCCCGGCTGGAAGGGGACGGTGTTTGAGATCACGGCGCTGCGGATCACTCTGCGCTTTGCCGACGGCCCGCCGGGGGTGTTTCAGGCCTTCCCCTCGGGGCCCAGCGTGGGGCGCAGTTTCACCGCTGACCTCATCGTCATCGACGAGTGGGCTTTTCAGCAGTTCGCCCGGGAAATATGGGCCTCGGCTTTCCCGGTGGTGAACCGGCCGGAGGGAGGGCGGGTCATCGGCCTGTCCACCATCAGGCGGGGTACGCTGTTCGAAGAAATTTTCACCGGGCGGGGCAATGGCTTCCACAAGCTGTTCCTGCCCTGGTCGGCGGACCCGAGGCGGGACAAAGCCTGGTACCGCCGCACCCTGGCGGCGCTGGGGCGGGACCGCACCCTGCAGGAGTACCCCGCCAGCGTGGAGGAGGCCCTCACTGTGCCGGGCGGCGCGTTCTTCCCCGAGGTGAGCGAGGCCACCCACACCGCCGGCCCGCCGGCGGAGCGGGCGAGGCGGTATGTGGCCATCGACTACGGACTGGATATGCTCAGCGCCCACTGGATCGCGGTGGACGAAGGGGGCAGGGCGGTGGTCTACCGGGAGTTCGACGCGCCGGATCTGACCATCGGCCGGGCGGCCCGGGAGGTGTTGGAGCGCAGCGAAGGGGAGGATATCGAACTGGTGCTGGCGCCGCCGGATCTGTGGAACCGCAGTCAGGAGAGCGGGCGCAGCCGCGCTCAGCTCTTTGCCGAGGCGGGCCTTACGCTCACCCGCAGCAGCCGGGACTTTGCCGCCGGATGCGCCGCCATGAAGGAGTGGCTGGCTCCGGGGCCGGAGGGAGCGCCCGCCATGACGCTGGGGAACGTGCCCAGGCTGTGGGAGTGCCTGAAGCGCATCCAGAAGGACGAGCACAACCCCAATGTTTACGCCAAAACGCCCCACGAGCTGACCCACGATGTGGATAGCCTGCGCTATTTCTGCGTGTGGTGGAAGGACCCCGCCGCCCCCGGTAAGCAAGCGCCCCGGGCAGTGTGGGAGCCGGACCTCTACGAGGACTACGAGAACGCCGACGAAGAGGGCAAGGCCTATCTTCTGCGGCGCTACGGAGACCCGTGGGGCTGAAGGGAAAAACAGGAAAGGAGGTGATGAATATGCGCTGCCCGCAGTGCGGCATCGAGATGACGGTGCACAGCCGCACCGCCGGCCCGCAGGGCGTTCTGCTGCGGTTTGCCTGCCGCAACCGCCGCTGCCCCGCCGCCGGCCGGGTGATGGCGGAGAGACAGACGACCGACCCCAAACGAAAGGAGGTGAAGTGAATGAAGCTGGACATCAACAACAAGAGCGGCCAGATGGTGAAAGCCCCCAAGACCACCCCGTCGGTGAAGCCCACCGTGGCCAAAGGCGGCGACCTGCGCACCGGCGGCAAGGACAAGCGGTGAGGAACTCTGTGAGAGAAAGGAGGGAAGGGTTTGGAGACTGAAGAGCGCCCCGTGGAGGAACTGGCCCCGGCGCAGGAGCAGCCGGCAGCCCAGGAACCGGCGCAGGAAGGTCCGGCCGCTCGGGAGCTGCCCCAGCCGGAGCAGCAGGCGGTGCCGCCGGTGCTGGACTATGCGCTGGAGGAGCAGCTGGCCCGGGGCCGGCGGGTGCTGAACGAGGAGATGCGCATCATCGGCGCGCTGGACCCGGGAGTGAAGAGCCTGGCGGACCTGAAGGCCCAGCCGGAGTTCGGCCGGTTCGACCGCCTGGTAAAAAGCGGCCTTGCCATCAGCGACGCCTACAAGCTGGCCTGCTTTGAGCGGCTGGGCCGCCAGCAGGCGACAGCGGCCCGCCAGGCGGCCATCAACGCCATGCGCGGCAAGGAACATCTGGCGCCGGTGGGCGGCGGCCCCGACGCGGAGGATGGCCTCACCGACGAGATCATCCAGAACTACCGCCAGTACAATCCCCGGTGGACCCGCGCCCAGATCGCGGCCTTCCACCGCAGCTACAAGCAAGGAGTGTGAAAGTATGTTTCGTATTTACAAACGGGCTCTGGGCGACGTGGAGCCCTTTGAGTACCTGCCCGGCGCCGAGGGTCTGGCCCTGGGCAGCGCGGTGAAGGTGGCCTCCGGCCAGCTGGCCAAGTGTGCCGCCACCGACAAGCCCGCCTACATCATCGCCGGCGTCAAGCGCGCGGACGGCAACTACCCCGTCATTCGCGTGCTGAACACCACCATTTTTGAGGCGGACGCCTCCGGGGCGGTGGAAGCCGACAAGCTGGCCACCACCCTGCAGATGAACGCCGAAGCCGACGGCCTCACCACCACCGCGGGCGGCGCGTTCACCGTGACCTGGGCGGACGGCGGCACCGTGGTGCGGGGCTACTTTGAGCCTGCGGCAGCTTCTGTGTAAGGAAAGGAGAGGGAGAGTATGAGCATTCTTTACAGTCAGGGGTCGGGCGTTGCCGACTCGGTTTTCGGCAAGAGCCAGGCCCCCATCAAGGCCATGATCGAGAGCGGCGTGGAGGCCTTCCAGCAGTTCAGCGCCGTGGACAAGGTGTTCAGCATGGACACCACCAAGAACTACGCCGAGAAGTACACCAGTGAGACCAGCCTGGGCGACTTCGCCGACGTGGGCGAAAACGGCGCTTACCCCAAGATCAGCATGCAGGAGGGCTACTCCAAGGTCATTGAGCCTACCACCTGGAAGTCCAGCTTTGAGATCACCCAGGAGATGGTGGAGGACGCCAAGATCGGCAAGGTGCGCCGCCGCGCCAACATCTTCACCACCAGCTACAACCGCACCCGCGAGAAGTTCGCCGCCAGCCTGGTGTTCGGCGGCCTGGACAACTCGGTGAAGTTCGGCGGCAAGACCTACTCCACCACCAGCGCCGACGGTGTGTCCCTGTTCAACACCGCCCACCCCAGCATCACCAAGAAGGGCAAGACCCAGTCCAACCGCTTCAAGGGCGCCTTTTCCACTGAGATGCTGGATGCCGTGCAGGAGAAGATGCAGGCCTTTACCGACGACGACGGCAACCTGCTGAACGTGGCCCCGGACACCATCATCATCCCCAACGTGGGCAGCCTCAAGCGCGCGGTGCTGGCCGTTGTGGGCAGCGACCTTGACCCCAACAGTTCCAGCAACGCCCTCAACTTCCAGTGCGGCCTGTGGAACGTCATCGTCTGGCCCTACCTGCCCACTGCCATCGGCGGCAAGCCCTACTTCCTGCTGATGGACAGCCAGTTCAAGGACAACTACGAATGCCTGCCCTGGCTGGACCGCGTGCCTCTGAGCGTGCGCAGCGACATCGACATGAACACCGACGCCAACGTCATCAAGGGCCGTGCCCGCTTCGGCGCCGGCTTCAACAACTGGCGCTGCATCGCCATCTGCGGCGAGGGCGTGGACGGCACTGCGCTGTCGGAGTGACCTTCGCGGAACAGCCGGCTCAGAGCCTGAGCGGCGGGGCGCTTTGCGCCCCGCCGCCTTACGGAGGTGAATCATGAAAGAAAAGAGACAAGACCGGGAGCGCCGGGCCTATTGGCAGGCGCGGCTGGACGAGGCGAGGCGGCGCTACAGCGAGCAGCGGGAGCGGATGGACCGGCGGGAGGACTGCTACAAAGGCACCCGCCAGCTGCCCGCGGCAAACGGCGGCAGTGCCAAGCCGGCGGCCAACGTGCGCAACATCGTCTATGAGCTCATCGAAAGCCAGGTGGACGCCAGCGTGCCCCAGCCCAAGGTGACCGCCATCCACCCGGAGGACCGGCCCCTGGCGAAAAAGATCGAGGCCATGCTGCTGGAGCAGATCCGCATGCTGAACTTCAAGGAGATGAACGACCAGCAGGAGCGCACCGTGCCCATCCAGGGCGGCGACTTCTGGCACGTGGAGTGGGACCCGGAGGGCGGCTTCCACTGCACGCTGGGCAATCTGGCGGTGACCCAGCGCCATCCCAAGCAGGTCATCCCCCAGCCGGGAGTGTACGAACTGGACAAGATGGACTACGTTTTTGTGCTGGTAAGCCAGAGCCGCCGCTACCTGGAGCGGCGCTACGGCGTGCGTCTGCCCGACGAGGGCGAGAGCGACGTGGCCGCCCGCACCGACGCGTCCGCCCCCACAGTGGAAGGGCTCGTGACCCAGAACATCGTCTATTACCGCAATGCGGAGGGCGGCGTGGGCCGCTTCAGCTGGGTGGGAGACGTGACGCTGGAGGACCTGGAGGACTACCAGGCCCGCCGCCGCTGGGTCTGCGCGGGCTGCGGCGCGCCGCTGCCCGCCCCGGCAGCGGGGGAGAAGAACGCCGTGTGCCCGGTGTGCGGCTGGCTTGAGCCGGAGTGCCTGCCCCAGCAGGGAGAGATCCTTACCCGGGATGTGCGCCTGCCCGGCGGCGAGCTGCTGGCGGCGATGACCGAAGGCCCGCCCCAGGCCATCGTCAACCCGGACGGCACCCTGCAGCGGGACGACGTCACCGGCGAGGTGATTTTGATGCCCGGCGAGGTGCGGCCCACGGTGCTGCCCGCCTACCGGCCGGGGAGCTTCCCGCTGGTGCTGCGGCGCAACGTGCGCCTGTTCGGCCAGCTGCTGGGCGCCAGCGACGTGGACGTGATCGAGGACCAGCAGGTGGCCATCAACAAGTACGGCACCAAAATTCAGGAAAAGCTGCTCAAGGGCGGCAGCTACGTGACGCTGCCCCAGGGGGTGAACATCGAGACCACCGACCGGGAGCTGAAGATCATCCGGCTGAAAAACCCGGCGGACAAGGCCCTCATCAGCGTGCTGAACATCCAGCCGGACACCAGCCGCGACCAGCAGATGCTGGAGGTCAACTACAGCTGGGCCAAGAGCACCCTGGGCATCACCGACGCTTTCCAGGGCAAATACGACTCTTCGGCCACCAGTGGCGTGGCAAAGCAGTTCTCGGCCAACCAGTCGGCGGGACGGCTGCAGTCCAAGCGGGAGATGAAGAACCAGGCCTACGCCCGGCTCTACCGGCTGATGTTCCAGTTCATGCTGGCCTATGCCGACGAGCCCTTCCCCATGAGCAGCCGCGGGCCGGACGGCACAGTGCAGTACGCCCATTTCGACCGCTATGAGTTTCTGAAGCGGGACGCGGCGGGGATGCTCTACTGGAACGACGAGTTCATCTTTGACGTGGACCCGGCCTCGAACCTGGCGTCCAACCGGGAGAACCTGTGGACCATGATCGACCAGAAGTATCAGGCGGGGGCCTTCGGGCCGCTGGGCGAGTCTGCCAGCCTCTACCGCCTGTGGACCCTGCTTGCCGAGACGGGTTATCCCCACGCGGAGACCATGAAGACCAGCATCGGCCAGCAGATGGAGCGGGAGGCGGCCCGGCAGGCCGCCGCGCCCGTGCAGGAAGGAGGGATGCCGCTGTGACCTGGAAGGAAGTGAAGCTGGCGACGCTTCAGAAGATGTTCAGCGCCGAGGGCCTGGTCATCAACGAGGCGGACGACAGCGTGAGCGAATACCTCAACGCCATGCCCCAGGCAGCCAACGAGGGGCTGCAGCTGCTGTGCACCGCGGGCAAGTACCTGCGCCGCTGCCACGAGTTTGAGGCGGGGGCCGAGGGCGAGACGCGCACAGTGGACCTGGCGGTGGCCGTGCCCGACCTCTACCGCATCGAGCAGCTGGAGCTGTACTCCTTCGACGAAGAGGGCGTGCCGGTGCCGGTGCGGGGGGCAAAGCTGGTGGCGGGGCGGTATCTGGTGCTGCCCCGGCAACCGGGCGGAAAGCTGGCGCTTTACTACAACGCCTGGCCGCAGCCGGTGACCGCGGCCACGCCGGACGAAGAGGAGCTTCCGCTGGACCCGGAGGTGGCGGTGCTGCTGCCGCTGTACATGTCCAGTCAGCTCTACAAGGACGACGACGTGACCCTGGCCACCATGTACCGCAACGAGTTCGAAGTGGCCTTCAGTCTGCTGCAGCGGGCGGATTCCGGCGAGGTGGGCGGCGAGTTCACCAGCGCCACGGGGTGGTGGTGAGATGGCCCGGTTTGCGGTGCCCGCCCAGCCGGCGCGCAGTGTTTTGTGCGTGGACCGGCTGCTGGGCGTGGATATGACCAACGACCCCGGCAATGTGGCCAAAGAGCAGAGCCCCTGCGGCGACAACATGATCCGGGATGTGCCCGGCAAGGTGCGCAAGTGCATGGGCTATGAGCGGCTGGCCACCCTGACCGGCGCGGTGCACGGCTGCCACTTTTTCAAGGAGGAAGCGCTGGTGCACGCTGGGCAGGCCCTTTACCGCGTGGGACGGGACTGGCAGGGCAAGCCGGAACTGCTCTGCGAGGGGCTGGCCGATTCCGCCAGCCGCAGCTGGCTTTTGAACGGGCAGCTGTTCATCGCAGACGGAACGAAACTGCGGGTCTACGACGGTGAGACGGTGCAGCCCGCCGCCGACGTGGCCAAGGTGCCGCTGTTCACCATCGCCCGTCCCCCGGCGGGGGGCGGCGTGCAGTACGAGCCGCTGAACCTGTTGCAGCCGAAATTCTCCGAGCGCTTCGCCGGCACCGAGACCGACACCGTCTATTGCATGAGTTTTTCCGGCCTGGATGATATGCCGATGAGCGTTCGTCTGCTGGAAAAGACCGGCGAGTGGCGGGAAGTGGCGGAAGGCGAAGGCTTCACGGTGGACCGGGAGACGGGCCAGGTGACCTTTGAGACGGCGCCGGGCAAGAGCCCCGTCACCGGCGAGGACAACGTGGAGATCACCGCCGCCCGCACCGTGGAGGGCTACGCCGACCGCATCAACAAGTGCGACGTGGGCGCACTGTTCGGCGTGGGCGGCGCGGCGGACCGGCTGTTTGTGTCCGGCAACGGGGACTTTCCCAACTACGACTGGTTCAGCGGCCAGAACGACGCCACCTACTGGCCGGACACCGGCTATTCGGTGCTGGGCAGCGGCGCGGGGGCGGTGATGGGCTACTCGGTCATCAACAACTATCTGGCGGCCCACAAGGACGCGGGCGAGACCGAGCGGAACGTCATTTTGCGCAGGGGCGACCTTGTGGACGACGAACCGGCCTTTCCCATCGTGAACACTCTGCAGGGCCCCGGCGCGGCGGCCAAGGGCAGTTTTGCCTATCTGGCAACGGAGCCGGTGTTCCTCACGGCGCTGGGTGTCTACGCTGTTACCCCCAGTGACATCAGCGGTGAGCGCTACAGCCAGAACCGCAGCTATTACCTCAACGGGGCGCTGACCAAAGAGCCGGGTATGGAGGCGGCGGTGGCGGCTGTGCACCGGGATCTGTACTGGCTCTGCCTGAACGGCAAGGCCTACATCCTGGACGGTATGCAGGACCTGGGCACCCGCAGCGGCGAGCCCTACAGCACCCGCCAGTACGCGGCCTTTTACCGCACGGGCCTGCCCGCCGTGTCTGTCTGGACCGACGGGGACCGGCTGTATTTCGGCGACGCAAAGGGCGGCGTGTTCCGCTTCTACGAGGACCCCACCCAGCCGGAGAGCTACAACGACGACGGTGTGCCCATCCGAGCCGTGTGGGAAACGCCGGACCTGGGCGGCAAGCTGTTCTATAAGAACAAGAATTTCTGCCGCTTTGCTTTGCAGCTCACCCCTGCGGTGGCCACCAGCGTGGCGGTGTGGGTGCAGAAGAGGGGCACCTGGCGGCTGGCCCGCCGGGAGGAGCGCAAGGCCCGCTATCTGAGCTATCAGCGCTGGTGCTATTCCAAGTTCACCTACTCCAACGACAGCACCACCAAGACCCTGCACGGCAAGCTGCGCATCAAGCGGGTGGACAAGGCCCGGTTCCGCTTTGAGAACGATGAGCTCAACGAACCCTTCGGACTGATGGCCTGGGCGCTGGAGTTCACCGAGAACGGAAACTACAAAGGATGAAAGGAGCAATGCTATGGCTTTTGATCGCATCACCGACGGCGATCTGTTGGGCAAGGGCAACCTTGGCCGCCCCGATACGCCCGGTGTGGACACCGCAGAGATGCAGCGCATCCTGGACGAACTGCCCCGGGAGGTGATCGTGCCGGCTTTCAACCGCCTGGCGGACCAGTTGGAGACGTCCGACGCCGCGGCAAGCCTGGGCGCCGTCCCGCCCGAAAGTCTGCCGGAGGATACGCCCGCCACGGTGCAGGGGGTGCTGGAGGCGGCCCTGAACAAGAACGATGAGCACATCGGCCGCACCGACAACCCCCACGCCGTCACCGCCGCCCAGACGGGCGCCTACACGAAAGAGGAGACCGACGCGGCCATCAGTCAGCGGGTGACGGAGATCGGCGCGGGCGACATGGCCCGGGCGGTCTACGACCCCACCGGCCAGAAAAGAGACGTGTTTGCCGCCATCGGCGAGGCGGTGGCCGGCGCGGGTCACATGGAGAAAAGCGTGTATGCCGCCGTCGGCGAGCCGGGCGCGGTGGACCGGGCCCTCCGCGCGGACAGTGCCCTTGCCGCTGACGACGGCGTGAAGGTCTACACTCACACCAAAAGCGGCACGGTGCACAATTTTGCCGGCTCGGGCGCCAACGGCCGCGCAAAACTGACCGCCGACGTGCAGGCGGGCGACACCTTCACGGTGAACGGCGTGCCGGTCGCGGCCTATGTGGGGGCGGACAGCGCCGCTGACGCCATGGCGGGCGGCGCCTGGAACGGCAGATGGGTGAGCTTTACCGTGGAGGGCGGCACCCTAAATTTTAAGGGGGGCGGCGGCAAGGTGACGGTCACCGGGCTGGCCGCCGGCGCAGTCAAAAAGGGCACCACTGTGACGGTGAAGCAGGGGGCAAAAGTGGTATCCAGTGTTGAGGGAACGCTGACATGGCAAGACCTTCTGCCCGAGAGAAATGTGGGGCAGTCTGGGGCCACCATTAACGCTGAGTTTTTGGGAGGACTGTCGAACACTTCCCAGGGAAGCATAAACGGAAACGGCATAACGCCGGGGTCGAGCGGCAACGTGGCTTTCTGTTTTACGAAAGCGATCGACACCAACATTTATCAGGCCGTTGAGTTCAAAATCGGCACGGTGCGCTATGCGGTCGAAAGTTCCACAATAAAGGTGGGGCTGTCCGGTTCGGTGAACATCGACTATAACAGCTTTACGGCAGTAAAGCAGTTTTCGGGCGTGTTTCGCACCGGGAACGTGTATCGGTGCGATTTCAACCCGGGTACCTCCGGGTATGTGAAATTTGCCAATTGGAACGCAGACCTCTTTGTGGTGGAAACCACACTGATAAAACGGCAGTAAACGGGAGGGCCAATGTGAAAAAAGCACTGGATATTTCCAAGCATCAAAACACGTTTGCCCCGGCAAAGGCCCGGGCGGCCGGGATCTCCACTGTGATCCTGCGGGCGGCCTATGGCGCATCAAGGGACGCTCGTTTCGAACGGTTCGCCGCCGACTGCAAAGCGGCGGGTCTTGCCATCGGAGCGTACATCTTTCTGACGCACCACTACTACAATAAAAACGGGGGCAGCGTGCAGGCGGCGAGAGACATCCTGCGCCAGCAGATGAGCGCGTTGCTGGAAACGCTTGCGGGCCGGGGCGTCACCAGCTGGGTGGCGCTGGACCAGGAACTGGAGGCGGGGCAGACCATGAGCCTTACCCCGGCGGAGAACACCGACCTGTTGAACGAGGCGGCCCGGTGGCTGCGGGACGCGGGCTATGCCCCCTGCGTTTACTGTTCTGCCAGTTGGGCGAAAAGCCGGCTTGTGGTGGAGCAGCTGGACTGCCCGCTGTGGTTGGCCTATTACTACGCAGACCCCGCCGACCCGGACTTCGACGGTTGTGCGGCCATTGAGAATGTGGACACCGCCTGGGGAAAGTATACCTGCAGCCTGGGCCGCAAGCTCTGCGGCTGGCAGTTCGGGCGCATCGGCTACGGTGCAAAGTACGGCGTGGGCAGCGCCAATGTTGACCGGGACTGGATCTATTTCCAGCCGGGTGAAGAAGAGGAGGGGAAACCTGTGTTTACATCTGATACACTGAAGATCGGTCCCGTCTCCGCCGGCGACCGTTCCGCCATCCGCACGCTGGCCGAAAGCCTGTGCGTTCCGGCGGCGGACGCGGGCGACTGCATCATTGTCGGACCTATGAACGGCAGCCAGCGGGCGGCTGTGAGCAACAAGGCTCTTGAGTTGGGCCTGGGCTGCGAGGACTATGCCGCGCCGGAAGAGGGCGGCGGCCAGGAGGCAAAGGTGCTGGCGGCACTGGAACGCATCGAGGCGGAACAGCAGCGGCAGGCGGGCCGGATGGACGCTGTGCTGGAAAAACTGAACGCTGCCGGCGGCGCGCTGGCTGGATGAGGGGAGGAACGTCCATGGACAACAGCAATATCTTTCTGGCGTTGAAAGCCGCCATCGTGGGAGTGTTCGGCGCCTTTGGCGCGGCCTTCGGCTGGCTGGGCTGGCTGGTGCTGGCCTGGGTGGCCTGCATGGCGGTGGACTACGTCTCCGGCAGTTCGGCGGCGATGCGGGCGGGCCAGTGGTCCAGTGCGAAAGCCCGCAGCGGCATCTGGCACAAAGCGGGCATGATCGTGGTGGTGCTGGTGGCCGCGCTGGCCGACGCTGTGCTGGGCACAGTGGCCGCCAAGGTGCCGGGGCTTTCCATTGAATACACAGTACTGCTGCTGCCGATGGTCCTGGTGTGGTACATCCTCACCGAGCTGGGCAGCATTCTGGAAAACGCCGCCGCCATGGGCGCGCCGGTGCCGGCGTTCCTCATCCGTATCCTGGCGAACGCGAAGGACACGGTGGAGGACGCCGCCGGCGAAGGCTGAAGAAAGGAGGATGTGACAGATGGCATTTGTGGAAGGAACGGGCGGGCCGGTCAACGGTTCCGGCTGGAAGAACACGGGAAAAACGCAGAGCAGTTCCGCCGGCGGCTCCGGCGGCAGTTCGCTGGACCTGAGCTGGCTGCAAAACCTTTACGCCCAGCAGCAGGCCGCTGCGGCCGAGGCCGAGCGGCTGCGCCGCGAGGCGGCTCAGCAGGCCTATGAACGCAGCATGGCGGCGCTGAACGCCGCCTACAACGGCCAGATCGAGGCGCTGAAAAACAACTATAACTCCACCCTCGGCCAGTTGCAGAGCGACTACGACATGGGTGCTGCGGGCGTGAACCGCAACGCGGACAATGCCCTGCAGCAGGCGTATATCAACCAGATGATGACCCTCAAGAGCCTGCCGCAGCAGCTGGCGGCTCAGGGCATCGGCGGCGGCGCGGCCGAGAGCACGCTGGCCGGCGTTTACAACAACTACGGCAACAGCCGCAACGAGATCGACGTGGCCCGGGGCGAGAGCCTGGGCGAGCTGCTGGCTCAGCTGAACGCGGGCAGGAACCAGGCCCAGCAGGCCTACAACAACCAGCTGTCCGACGCGCAGGCCGCCCGCCTTGCCTATGAGATGCAGCTGGAACAGAACCTGGCCAATGCCGTGGCCGATGCGGCTTCGGTGAATTACGACCGCCAGTTCGAGATCAGCAGCGAATACCTCTCGCAGATGGCGAAGCTCCAGAGCCAGATGGCCACTGCCGCGCAGAAAGCGAGCCAGACCAAGGCCAGCGCGTCCAACACGCAGCAGAGCAAGAGCGTGCAGCAGAGCCAGCTGTTGGAGCAGGTGTGGCGCAGCGCCTGGCAGAACGCGAAGAACACCGGCGGCAGCGATGCCGATGCTCTGCAGGCGGCGAACGCGGCGGCGGCTCAGTACGTGGTGGAGGGCGTGGGCAACAAGCTGTTCACCAAGTCTGAGGCCAACGGCTGGCTGAAAGACATTCTGCTCAACCGCACCTGACATCGGCGGATAAAATTGTGCGCCGGGCCCGAAGACCCGGCGCACAAAGCGAAAGCCCCTTGGACCAGTTGGTCCAAGGGGCTTTCTTTGGAGCTGTTAATGCGATTCGAACGCACGACCTCATCCTTACCAAGGATGTGCTCTGCCGACTGAGCTATAACAGCAGGTGGCGACCCGGATGAGGCTCGAACTCACGACCTCTAGCGTGACAGGCTAGCGTTCTAACCGACTGAACTACCGGGCCACATCGCGATTGGCGACGTGTTTTATTATATCCAACGAAGGGTCGAATGTCAACACTTTTTTTCAAAAAATATGAAAGAAAAAACAGCACGAAAAACAGCGCCGGGGGCTTGACTTTCACGGCAATTTTTTGTATAGTAATGAAGTGCTCACTTTAGGGGTATAGCTCAGCTGGTAGAGCAGCGGTCTCCAAAACCGCGTGCCGAGGGTTCGAATCCTTCTGCCCCTGCCAAAGAAAAAGGTGCCGCGTTCGCGCGGCACCTTTTTTCTTTGGTAAACGCGGGGCCGCGCCAGCGGCTGAGGATCCTCAGGCAGTTGCTTTTGCTGCGCTCAAAGGGACAGGCTGTATTCCGCCACACGCCAGCCGGTTTCGCTCAGCACAAGCCGCACCGGTGTGACATACGCTTCCACCGGAGTGTACTGCCTGCCTTGGCCCCAGCCAACAAAGTTTTCATCTTCTTCGTCGAGATGGAGCGACAGCTGCCAGAACAACAGGCTGCCGTCCGGCTGAAGGGTGGGCTCGGTGTACAACGTGCCGCAGTGGGAAATATCCCCGCCTGCATCGCTCATCATAAAGCGGATGGTGTCGTCCCCGCCCTGATAAAACAGGGAGGGCTCGGGGCGGGCGTCGGCGGCAAGGGGGCCGCCCAGCATTTCACCGGACGCTTCGGGGGTGAAGACACAGCCCAGAAACTGCTCCAGCTCGCTGTAACGGACGTACATCGCGCCTTCCGTGGCGGTGTAGCTCCAGGTGGCCTCATCGTATGTACAGGGCTCAAGGCCATGGTGCGTCCCGTGATGGTGGGACAGAAAATACTGAGCGGCGGCCAACGCGCCGGCTGCCTGCCTGTCCAGGGCGGCGGGCACGGTATAGGCGGCGGACCGATTGAAGGTAAATTCCACCCAGGGAACCTTCACCGTGACCTGCTGCACAGGGGTCTGCGGCGGCACATAGCCTTCGGCGTGGATGGCGATGGTCCCCTCGACGGGAGAATAGTAGGAATCCTCCCATACGGAGAAGGAGCCCGCCGGCAGGCCGAAGGCCGCGTCCGCATCTTCCGGCGTGCCCTCCCAATATGGGATGAAGAGTTCCAGCTGTTCGGGCCAGAGCACGTCTTCGTCCAGCGCAAGTTCCGTGCTGTTGAACAAAAAAGACGGGGCATCCGCGGGCATAAAAGTCTGCCACTCCTCCAGGCTCACCTCTTTGGGGGCCGGGGCAGGGTCGGGCGTTGGCTCCGGGAGGGAAGCGGCGGGCGTGCTGGCCGGCGCTTCGGACGTTGGGGCGGGGGCGGCGCAGCCCGCCAGAAGCACGGCGCAGGCCAGGGCGGCGGCGAGGATGCGTTTCATGAGATGACCTCCTTTGACAGCGGCCGCATGATGATCGTACATCCTTTATACGGCGCAGGCGGGGCGTTTTGTTTCGTTCTGCGCGGAGAAGAAAAGAGGTTTGTTTTGTGCAATGGGGCACAAAACAAACCTCTTTTTGCGTGTTGTCACATCTCGGCCAGCAGGCCGTCCACGAACTGCCGGGCCAGGCGGGCGCTGCGTCCGCCCCGCTCCAGCGCATAGCGCTCGGCGCGGCGCTCCAGCTCGTCGGCGGGCAGCTGCACCCCGCCTGCCGCGGCCAGGTGCCGCACGATGTGCAGGAAGGTGGCCTTGTCGGGCTTGGAGAAGGTGATGTGGATGCCGAACCGCTCCGAAAGGCTCACCAGCTCCTGCATGGTGTCGTTGCGGTGCACCTCGTCGCCCTCCCGGTCGCTGAATTTCTCCTTGATGATGTGCCGGCGGTTGCTGGTGGCGTAAATCACCACGTTGTTCGACTTGGCCGTCACCGAGCCTTCCAGCACCGCCTTGAGGGCGCTGTAGTTGTCGTCGTCCTTCAAGAAGGAGAGATCGTCGATGAACAGCACGAACTTGAGGGGGTTCGCCGCCAGCTCGTCCAGCACGTGGGGGATGGCCCGCAGCTGGTCCTTGCGCACCTCGATGATGCGCAGGCCCTCGCTGAACAAAGCGTTGCCGATGGCCTTTACCGCCGAGGATTTGCCGGTGCCCGCGTCGCCGGTGAGCAGGATGTTCGCCGCAGGCTTGCCCGCCAGCAGCGCCCGGGTGTTGCGCAGGATAATGGCCCGCTGGGCCTCGTAGTCCACCAGATCGTCAAGGCAGGTGGCGTCCGGGTGGCTTACAGGGGTGATGCGGCCCGCTTCGTCCAGATAAAACATCCGGTTGGCCGCCCACACGCCGTAGCCGTAGCGGTGGATGTTCTGCGCCCGGTGGGTGTAGCTGCCCGACAGGTCCACCCCACCCGCCTCATAGCGGGGCAGGGAAGCGGCGGAGCCGGGCAGCGCCGCCAGCAGCGCGTCGGGGCCAAGGTCCGCCACCCGCTGCAGGCAGTCCAGTTCGGCGGCCAGCGCCTGTGCCATGTAGGCCGGCGGCGTTTGGCCCGCGCCCACCGTGCGCACATAGACGTTGGCGCTGTCCTCGCAAAGGCGCAGGACATACCGGCCCAGATTGCCGCCATTCGCTTCGTAGAGCGCCGCCACAAAGGCGGCGTAGCGCCCGGCGGAAGGCGCGTCCAGATATTCCTTCAGCGCCGCCAGCACCGGGTCCGCCAGCAGCGGCCGGAACACCGCCAGAGCGTCCAGCCCGGCGGCCAGGTTTTTCAGTTCCTTTGTTTCCATCATCCGTTCAGGATCGCCCCGTAGGCGCCGCCGGAGACCAGGGCGGCGTACCGCTTGAGGTAACCCGTGACCTCCTTTTTCTTGGGCACAAAGTGCTTCATGCGCTCCTCCAGCACCGCCTGATCCACCAGCAGCTCGATGGAGTGGCCGGGGATGTCGATGCGGATGCGGTCGCCTTCCTCCACCACGCCGATGAGGCCGCCGGAGGCCGCCTCCGGGGTGATGTGGCCCACGCAGGCGCCGCGGGTGGCGCCGCTGAAGCGGCCGTCGGTGATGAGGGCCACGCTGCCCCCCAGGCCCATGCCCATGATGGCGGAGGTGGGGTTGAGCATCTCCCGCATGCCGGGGCCGCCCTTGGGGCCTTCGTAGCGGATGACCACCACGTCGCCGGGCTTGATGAGGCCGGCGTTGATGGCCTCCTGGGCCTCTTCTTCGCCGTCGAACACCCGGGCCGGGCCCTCGTGCACCAGCATCTCGGGGGCAACGGCGCTGCGCTTGACCACGCTGCCTTCAGGGGCCAGGTTGCCCCGCAGCACCGCGATGCCGCCGGTCTCACTGTAGGGGGTTTCGATGGGACGGATGACCTCATGGTCCAGATTGGGGCATTCGGCGATGCACTCGCCGATGGTGCGGCCGGAGACGGTCATGCAGCCGGTGTTCAAAAGGCCCTTTTTGTTCAGCTCGTTCATCACCGCGTACACGCCGCCCGCTTCGTCCAGCTGCTCGATGTAGGTGCGCCCGGCGGGAGCCAGATGGCACAGGTTGGGCGTTTTCTCGCTGATGGCGTTGGCCACGTCCAGGTTCAGCTCCACGCCGCACTCGTGGGCGATGGCCGGCAGGTGCAGCATGCTGTTGGTGGAGCAGCCCAGGGCCATGTCCACCGTGAGGGCGTTCATCAGCGCCTCTTTGGTCATGATCTGGCGGGCGGTGATGCCCTTGCGCACCATGTCCATCACCGCCATGCCCGCGCGCTTGGCCAGCTCGATGCGGGCGGAGTAGACGGCGGGAATGGTGCCGTTGCCCCGCAGACCCATGCCCATGGCCTCGGTGAGGCAGTTCATGGAGTTGGCGGTGTACATGCCGGAGCAGGAACCGCAGGTGGGGCAGGTCTTGCACTCGTACTCGTGCAGTTTTGCCTCGTCGATGGCGCCGGCGTTGTACTGGCCCACCGCCTCCGACAGGGTGGAGAAGCTGGTGCGCTGGCCGTCCACATGGCCCGCCAGCATCGACCCGCCGCTGACAAACACGGTGGGCAAGTCCAGCCGCGCGGCGGCCATCAAGAGGCCCGGCACGTTTTTGTCGCAGTTGGGCACCATCACCAGCGCGTCAAAGCCGTGGGCCATGGCCATGGCCTCGGTGGAGTCGGCAATGAGGTCCCGGGTGACCAGCGAATACTTCATGCCGGTGTGGCCCATGGCGATGCCGTCGCACACGGCGATGGCGGGGAAGACGATGGGGGTGCCGCCGGCCATGGCCACGCCCAGCTTCACCGCGTCCACGATCTTATCCAGATTCATGTGGCCGGGCACGATCTCATTGTAGCTGCTCACGATGCCCACCAGCGGGCGGCTGATCTCCTCCTCGGTGAGGCCCAGCGCATGATAGAGGGCGCGGTGCGGCGCGTTCTGGGCGCCGCATTTCAAAGAATCGCTTTTCATCGGTTCGGTCTCCTTTCAAAAAAGTGCCCCCGCCCGGCGCGGGGCGGGGGCACGGCGCGGGGTCAGTTGTTGATGAGCTTATCCTCGTCGCTCCAGCTGTAGAGCTTGCGGATGTCGCGGCCCACGACTTCGCTGGGATGCTCGGCCGCCAGCTTGCGCATGGCGTTAAAGTGCACCTGGCCACCCGCGCTGGACATATCCAGCAAAAAGTCCTTGGCGAAGGTGCCGTCCTGGATGTCCTTCAGGATCTTGCGCATGGCCTTCTTGGTGTCCTCGGTGATGATCTTCGGGCCGGTGATGTAGTCGCCGTACTCGGCGGTGTTGGAGATGGAATAGCGCATGCCCGCAAAGCCGCTCTGGTAGATGAGGTCCACGATGAGCTTCATCTCATGGATGCACTCGAAGTAGGCGTTGCGCTCGTCGTAGCCGGCCTCCACCAGCGTCTCGTAGCCCGCCTGCATCAGGGCGCACACGCCGCCGCACAGAACCGCCTGCTCGCCGAACAGGTCGGTCTCGGTCTCGGTGCGGAAGGTGGTCTCCAGAACGCCGGCGCGGGCGCCGCCGATGCCCAGGGCATAGGCCAGGGCAATGTCCAGCGCGTCGCCGGTGGCGTCCTGCTCCACGGCCACGAGGCAGGGCACGCCCTTGCCCGCCAGGTACTCACTGCGCACGGTGTGGCCGGGGCCCTTGGGGGCCACCATGATGACGTTCACGTTCTTCGGGGGCTTGATGCAGCCGAAGTGGATGTTGAAGCCGTGGGCGAAGGCCAGGGTCTTGCCCTCGGTCAGATAAGGCTCGATGCTCTCTTTGTAGAGGGCGGCCTGCTTTTCGTCGTTGATGAGGATCATGATGAGGTCGGCGGCCTTGGCGGCCTCGGCGCTGGTCATCACCTTCATGCCCTGAGCCTCGGCCTTGGCCCAGCTCTTGGAGCCCTCGTACAGGCCAACCACAACGTCCACGCCGCTCTCTTTCAGGTTCAGCGCGTGGGCGTGGCCCTGAGAGCCGTAGCCGATGATCGCCACGGTCTTGCCCGCCAGTTTCTGAAGGTCGCAGTCCTGCTGATAGAAGATCCTTGCCATGATGTCTTACCCCTTTTCTTTTATTTTAAATAGTATAAAACGCATCAGAAATTGATGGCCTGACGAATGGTGGTGCTGCCCTTGTGCAGCGAGACGCAGCCGGTGCGGCAAATTTCCAGGATGGTGTAGTCCTTCATAAAGTTGAGGAAGTCGTCGATGCGGCGGGTGGTGTCTGCCAGGCGGAAGATCATCGAGTCCTTGGCGTAGTCCACCGTGTCCGCCCCGAAGGCGGAGGCGGCGGCGCGTATCTCTTCGCGGGTGTCCGGCTCGTTGACCATCTTGATGAGCAGCAGCTCGCAGCTGATGGAGTCGTCGTCGGTGAACTCCTCGATGAATTCCACGTCCGGCAGTTTGTAGAGCTGGTTGACCAGCTGCTGTTTTTTGTTCTCCTCGCCGCTGAACACAACGGTGATGCGGGAGAGCTCGTTGGACTCGGTCTCGCTCACCGTCAACGCGCTGATGTTGAACTGACGGCGGCGGAACATGCTGGTCACCCGGTTCAGAACGCCGAACTGGTTGCGCACCAGCACCGCGATGGTGTATCGGTTCATCTGTCGTCACCCACCTTTACAATGATGTCGTCCACGCTGCCGCCCGGGGGCAGCATGGGAAGCACGAATTCGTCCTTTTCGATGGCGCAGTCGATGAGGTAGGGGCCCTCGGCGGCGAAGGCCCGGCCAAAGGCGGCCTCCAGGCCTTCCAACGTGTCCACCGCCTCGCCCTCGGCCCCGAAGGCCTTGGCCAGCGCCACGAAATCGGTCTTGCGGCCCAGGATGGTGTTGGAATAGCGCTTGCCGTAGAACAGCGTCTGCCACTGGCGAACCATGCCCAGCACACCGTTGTTCATCAGCAGGATGACCATCGGCACCCGGTAGGTCACGGCGGTGGCCAGCTCGTTCAGGCACATGCCGAAGGAGCCGTCGCCGGTCACCAGCACGCTGCGCTCGCCGGTGCCGTAAGCAGCGCCGATGGCCGCGCCCATGCCGTAGCCCATGGTGCCCAGACCGCTGCTGGAGGCGAAGCGCCGGGGCTTTTTGAAGCTGAGGTTCTGGGCCGCCCACATCTGGTGCTGGCCCACGTCGGTGGCCACCGGGGTGGCTTCGCCCAGGAATTTGTTCAGCGTCTGAATGGCGTTGCGGGGGGTCAGGCCCGGACGATGGTCGGTGCTGGCGGCTTCCTCCGCCCGCAGCTGGGCAAGTTTTTCCTGCCACTCGGGGTTCTTGACCTCCTTCACCAGAGGCAGCAGACGCTGCAACGTCTGCTTCACGTCGCCCCGCAGACCCACCGCGGCGGACACGTTCTTGGACAGTTCCGAGCCGTCTACGTCAATTTGCACGATGCGCGCGCCGGGGGCGAAGCGGGCCCGGTTGCCGGTGACCCGGTCGTTGAACCGCACGCCCAGGGAGATGATGAGGTCGGCGTTGTGCATCGCAAGGCTGCTGGCGTAGTGGCCGTGCATGCCCTGCATGCCCAGAAAACGGGGATGGTCGGTGGGGATGCCGGAGATGCCGGTGAGGGAGCAGCCGATGGGGGCGTCCAGCTTTTCGGCCAGGGCCAGCATTTCGGCCTGCGCCCCGGCGGCCACCAGACCGCCGCCGAAGTAGACGAAGGGACGGCGGGCGGCGTTGATGAGGGCTGCCGCCTGCTCCACCCGCAGCTCCTTGGCCGCCATGGGCGGGTCCGCTGTCACCGGGGGCTGGGCCTCGTACTCGCACAGGGCGGTCTGCACGTCCTTGGGCACGTCGATGAGCACCGGGCCCGGCCGGCCGGACTGGGCCAGCCGGAAGGCCTCGCGGATGGTGTCCGCCAGTTCGTCCACCGAGCCCACGAAGTAGTTGTGCTTGGTGATGGGCAGCGTCACGCCGGTGATGTCGATCTCCTGGAAGCTGTCGGTGCCGATCTGGGTGGTGGGCACGTTGCCGCACAGCGCCACCATGGGGATGGAGTCCAGATACGCCGTGGCGATGCCGGTGACCAGGTTGGTGGCGCCGGGGCCGGAGGTGGAGATGACCACGCCCACCTTGCCGGTGGTGCGGGCGTAACCGTCCGCCGCATGGGTAGCGCCCTGTTCGTGGGCGGTGAGAACGTGGGTGATCTCGTTCTGGTATTTATAGAGGCTGTCGTAGACGTTCAGGATCTGGCCGCCGGGGTAGCCGAAGACGGTGTCCACACCCTGCTCGATGAGGGTCCTCACGAGGATGTCTGCGCCGGAAAGCATCATGGTGTTTTCCTCCTTTTTGGTAATGTGGGGGCCGTCACACGAGTTTGAAGTGCTCGGCCTTGAGAGAGTCGGTGATGAGTTTCACATGGTCGAAGTCGCGGGTCTCCATGTCGATGCGAAGGAACACGCCGTGCACGCTTTCGGTGGCGCCCTTCTCATAATGCACGCCGGTGACGTTGCCGCCGCAGTCGGCGATGATGCGGGAGATGTCCTTCAGCTGGCCGGGCTTGTCGATGAGCTCGATGAGCAGGCTGGAGGAGCGGCCGCTGTTCAGAAGGCCCCGGTCGATGACCCGGGAGAGGCTGGTCACGTCGATGTTGCCGCCGGATACGACGCTTACCACCCGCTTGCCTGCCAGAGGGAACTTGCCAAACATGGCGGCGGCCACCGCCACCGCGCCCGCGCCCTCGGCGATCATCTTCTGCTTTTCGATGAGCGCCAGAATGGCCGAGGCCACCTCGTCGTCGGTCACGAGAGCGATGTCGTCCACATAGTCCCGAACCAGTGCGAAGGTGTTTTCGCCCGGCTGCTTCACCGCGATGCCGTCGGCGATGGTCTGCACGCTGTCCAGACACTCGATGGCGCCGTCGTGGATGGAGTTGAACATGCTGGGCGCGCCCGCCGCCTGCACGCCGTATACTTTTACCGACGGACGAATCTGTTTGGCGGTGTAGGCGATGCCGGAAATCAGGCCGCCGCCGCCCACCGGCACGATGATGGCGTCGATGTTGTCCAGCTGGGAGAGGATCTCCAGGGCGATGGTGCCCTGGCCGGCGATAACGTTCTCGTCGTCGAAGGGATGCACGAAGGTGTAGCCCATCTCGTCTTTCAGTTCCAGCGCCTTCTTGTAGGCGTCGTCGTAGCAACCCTCCACCAGGCAGACCTCTGCGCCGAAGCCCTTGGTGGCTTCCACCTTGGAGATGGGGGCGGTGTCCGGCAGGCAGATGAGGGACTTGATGCCGTTTTTGGAGGCCGCCAGCGCCACGCCCTGGGCGTGGTTGCCCGCCGAGCAGGCGATGACGCCCCGGACCTTTTCCTCTTCGGTGAGCATCGCGATCTTGTAGCCCGCGCCCCGCACCTTGAAGGAGCCGGTGATCTGAAGGTTTTCCGGCTTTAGGTACAGTTCGCACTCCGGCGCGATGCCGTAGGCCCTTACCACCGCTGTTTCCCGCACGATGCTTTTCAGCACCCGCTGCGCGTCGAATACCTTGTCGAGAGATAACATATTTTTTCCCCTTTCCGCACTGCCCTGAAACGAAAAACACCCGTCTCAAAGCGATTTTTGCTTTGAGACGGGTGTAAAATTTTACACTCGCGGTACCACTCAAATTGCGGACGCACTGGCCCGCCACCTCTTCGAAGTCCACAAACTTCTATGCACTGACGCAGCATTCTCGGGGGGCGCCTACTCGGCTTTCGCCTTTGGGGCCTCCGGCTCGGAAGGGATGGGAACGCCGCAGTCCTTTACCGGGATCACACCATCCCCGGCTCTCTGGGAAATTCGTTGCGGGTCCGTCTTCGTCACAGCCTTTGCTTTTGTTCGAAGTCAAACAACCTCTATGCGTTAACGCAGCATACGCGGGAGACCCTACTGGCCCGAAAGGGCGGTTCAGGCTCCGGCTCGGAAGGGACAGGCTCTGGGGCGTTCCGCGCCGGTTCACACCAACCACCGGCTCTCTGCAGCGGGCCATCCCCGGCCACTCTTCGTCACAGCCTTCATATTCAATTTCGTCAAATATACCACTCTCAAAAACGGATGTCAATATTATTCTGGGTAAAATCCGAGAAAAATTTTATCACTTTATCAAATTGCACTGCAAAACACCAAAGCGATGCCTGGTATTTGTGAATTCTTGCATATATATTCATAAAATGCGCTTTTAAATACAGCAGCGCGGATGATGTGAGGATAGGGGGGAGGAGCGTGGTTTAGGTCAAAATCTGGAAAGAAAAGCCCTGGTCTGCTGACCGGAGCTTTTGCGCGGAGCGCGGTTTATAAACTGTCCGGAGGGCGGCGGGGGCCCCGCGAAAGTTTGCGCCAGCAAAATTCCGTGGGAAAAAGGAGCCGCAGCGGAGTGAGCGCGCCGGTGACTTAAAAAAGTCGCCGCAAGCGATACACAGCTTGCGGCGACGTGGTGCGGGTAACAGGGGTCGAACCTGCACACCGGAGGTACCAGATCCTAAGTCTGGCGCGTCTGCCAATTCCGCCATACCCGCATACGAACCCAGTGTACCAGCCCCCGGCGGGTTTGTCAATCGGAAAGCCGGCATGGGGCTATAATCCCGAAACAGCGGAGCATACTAATCACCAGGGCCCGGCGGCAGCCGGGCCAAGCACCCGGGGCGGCTTGCGCCCCGGCGGGGAGGTCGATTTGTATGCTCACATTCATCAGGCGCTGCCTGACGCTTGCCGCGGGAGCCGCCGCGCTGGCGCTGGGCTGCCTTACCTATCTTTATTCCCAGATCCCGGACACCTTCATGGTGCCTCAGGGGCAGACCCTTGCCCTGGCGCAGATGCCCTGGCTGGTGCCGCAGACACCCAAAGGGGCCGCCGCCGCCCAGGCGGTGCCCACCGGCGGAAGCTATAACGTGACCCTGTCGGTGCTGGGGGGCATCCCGGTCAAGACGGTGCGGGCCGTGGTGGTGGACCGGCGGGCCGTCACCGTCTGCGGAACGCCCTTTGGCATCAAAATGTTCTCCGACGGCGCGATGGTGGTGGCCTTCACCGACATCCGCACCGCCTCCGGCTCTGCCAATCCCGCCAAGGCGGCGGGCCTGAAGATGGGGGACGTCATCGTCAGCATCGACGGACAAAAGACCGTGGACAACGACGACGTCAGCGCCGCCATCCAGGCCGCGGAAGGCCGCCCGGTGCAGCTGGTCTATACCCGGGACGGCGCACAGCATACCACCTCGCTCCAGCCTGTGCAGGGTGCCGACTCCGAACGCTGGCGGGCGGGCATGTGGGTGCGGGATTCCTCCGCCGGCATCGGCACCCTCACCTTTGTGGATAATTCCACCGGCATCTACGGGGGCCTGGGCCATTCCATCAGCGACGCCGATACCGGCCAGTCCATTGCCCTGCTCAGCGGCGAGGTGGCCCCGGTTACCATCACAGGCTATGTGGCGGGTGCGGCGGGCGCGCCGGGCGAGCTGAAGGGCCGCTTCACCGGTGAACTGGCCATGGGTGACATCCTTATCAACGGCGCCACCGGCGTTTACGGTTCCATCCGCCGTGTGATGGACGGGCAGGATATGGTGGTAGCCCAGGCCCAGGAGGTCTGCGAAGGCCCCGCCCGCATCCTCACCACCATCGGGGGCGACGAGCCCGAATGGTACGACGCGGTGATCGAGCAGATATCCCTCACCGAGGAGGACCCCAACCGCAACATGGTCATCCGCATCACCGACCCGGAACTGCTGGCCGCCACCGGCGGCATCGTGCAGGGCATGAGCGGCAGCCCCATCGTGCAGAACGACCGGCTGATGGGGGCGGTGACTCACGTTCTGGTGAACGATCCCACCCGGGGATTTGGCATTTTCGCCGAGAACATGCTGGCCAGCGCCGACGCGGCGGCCGCGCGCAAAGCCGCATAAAAAGCCGCTTTCCAGCGCTTTTGGCCCGCAAAGGGGCGCGTATGGTGGCGCAGAGACGAAAAAAGTCTTGCATAAATTGGTAATATATGGTAAAATTGGTTTCGTTAAGGGAAATAACGATTTTGGAGGAGAAGAAAAATGGAACCGATCAAATTCCTGATGACGGATACCGGAGCGGGGTGCACCGCCGCCTGCAAAACAGCGCTGGAGGCCAAGGGCGTGGAAGTGCTGGTGTGTGAAAAGAACGGCGCGGCAGCGCTGGAAGCGCTGCGCACTCAGCGGCCCCAGGCGGTGCTGCTGGACGCCTTCATGCCCGGGCTGGACGCCATCTCGGTGAAGCAGCGCTACGAGCAGGAGGGCGGCAAGGCCCAGTTCTACGTCACGGGTGCGTTCCAGAACGAGCAGCTGGAGCAGGAACTGCTGGACAGCGGCTTTGCCTTTTATTTCCTCAAACCCTTCGACGAGGCCAGCCTGGTCAGCCGGGTAACCCGCACCGCCTCCGCGCCGGCCCAGGGGCAGGGAGGAAGCGACGAGCTGGTGGTCACCGAGATTTTGCATCAGATCGGGGTGCCCGCCCACATCAAGGGGTACCAGTTTTTGCGGGACGCCATCCTGCTCACCGCCGCAGACCCGGACTATATCAACGCGGTGACCAAGCGCCTGTATCCCCAGATCGCCAAGCAGAACGGCACCACCGCCAGCCGGGTGGAGCGTGCCATCCGCCACGCCATTGAGGTAGCCTGGGACCGAGGCGACGTGGAGGTGCTGAACAGCTACTTCGGCTATACCATCCACAATCTGCGGGGAAAACCTACCAACTCGGAGTTCATCGCCATGATCGCCGACAAGATGCGTCTGGACAAAAAACAGCGCCGCGCCTGAAAGGGGCGGCATTTCATCCACCGGCCCCGCCGGTGGATTTTTTTGTGTATATCCTTTATAATAATATACAAAAAGGCGGTGCGCCAAAAAACGGAGGGCTGCGCAATGGGAAAAACAGTCACGGCGGTGCTGGTGGCGGCGGGTTCGTCCCGCCGGATGGGATTCGATAAACTTTCGGCCCCGCTGGGCGGCGGCACGGTGCTCTCCGCCAGCGTGGCGGCCTTCGACCGCCACCCCCTCGTCGCTGACCTGGTGATCGTCACCGGGGCGGACGAGGCCAATGCCCGGGCTGCGGCGTCCCGCTGCCAAAAGCCGGTGCGGCTGGTGAAGGGCGGGGCGACCCGCGCCCTCAGTGCTCTGGCGGGCGTACAGGCGGCGAAAGGGGAGCTGGTGGCCATCCACGACGCGGCCCGGCCTTTCGTGAGCGAAGAAGTGATCACCCGGGTGCTGGAAGCGGCGGAAAAAACCGGCGCGGCGGCCCCGGCGGTGCCGGTGAAGGACACCGTCAAAATGGCGGACGAAGCGGGCCTTGTGGAGAGCACTCCGCCCCGGGAAAAACTCTTTGCCATGCAGACGCCCCAGTGCTTTGACCGGGCGGCGTATCTTGCGCTTGCCGGCGACGAGACGGTCACAGACGACTGCCAGCTCTTTGAGCAGGCGGGCCGGCCGGTGCAGCTGGTGGCGGGGGAGTACGAGAACTATAAAATCACCACACCCGACGATCTGAAAGGAGAAAAAGCCATGCGCATCGGCCACGGCTACGACGTACATAAACTGGTGGAAGGCCGGGACCTCATCCTGGGCGGGGTGAAGATCCCCTATGAAAAGGGTCTGCTGGGCCACTCCGACGCGGACGTGCTCACCCATGCGGTGATGGACGCCCTGCTGGGGGCGGCGGCCCTGGGGGACATCGGCAAGCACTTCCCGGACTCGGACCCCGCCTACAAAGGGGCGGACAGCCTGGCCCTCGCCCGTCATGTGGCGGCGCTGCTGGCAGAAAAAGGCTGGCGGCCGGTGAATGTGGACTCCACCATCCTCTGCCAGGCGCCGAAACTGGCGCCCCACATCCCCGCCATGGCGGCAAATCTGGCGGCTGCGCTGGGCATGGAGGCGGGCGCGGTGAGCGTGAAGGCCACCACCGAGGAGCATCTGGGCTTCACCGGCCAGGGCCTGGGCATCGCCGCCCACGCGGTGGCGCTGCTGGAAAAGGCGAATGTGTAAAATGTGTGGGGATACCGCGAAAAAATATTTGCAAGCAAACGGCGGTATGCTATACTGAAAGTTGAGATTTTCGGCGCCCGGCCCGTCCGCGGCGCCTGACAGGGAGGGCTTGGTTTGGCAGACTGGTTTCAAAGCGGAACGCTGACCATGGTATTCAACAATTTCCGCGCCATCACCCAGGACCCGCGCAACATCCTGGACATTCTGATCGTCGCCTTTGTGGTGTACGAGGTGATCGCTCTGGTGCGCAAGACCCGGGCGGCGCAGGTGGCCAAGGGCGCCGTGGTGCTGCTGGTGGGCTATGCCGTTGCCTACGCGCTGGAGCTGCGCACCGTGACCTATTTGATGAACGCGGTGCTGCAGATCGGCTTTCTGGCCCTGATCGTGCTGTTCCAGCCGGAGCTGCGCCGGGCGCTGGAGCAGGTGGGCCGCACGGATAAGTGGGCGTCGAACCTGTTCCACAGCCGCCGCTCCGACCCCAGCCTGCGGGGCAAGTGGCAGAACGCCTGCCTTGCCATCTGTGACGCCGCCGAGCAGCTGAGCGATACCAGCACCGGCGCGCTGATCGTGCTGGAGCGCGGGTCCAACCTCTCGGAGATTATCCGCACCGGCACGCCCATCAACGCCGACGTGAACCCGGAGATCCTGGGCACCATCTTCTACGAAGGCACCCCCCTGCACGACGGCGCGGTGGTGGTGCGGGACGGCGCCCTCAAGGCGGCGGGATGCGTTCTGCCCCTGTCGGACAATCTGGAGATCGGCAAGGACATGGGCACCCGCCACCGGGCGGCTTTGGGCATGAGCGAAAACTCCGACGCGGTGGTGGTGGTGGTCAGCGAAGAGACCGGCATCATCTCCATGGCCAAGAACGGGGTGCTCATCCGCCGGCTGGACCGGCAGAACCTGTTCAACCTGCTGCAGGAAGAACTGGTGCCCCCCGAGGAGAAGGAATCCAAGAAGGCGCTGTTCTGGAGAGGAAAACATGAAAAGAAGAAAAATTGACCGTTCTTTTTTGAACAACCGGGGCGTGAATATCCTGCTTTCGCTGGTCATCGCCCTGCTCATCTGGACCATCGTCACCGTTTTCATCGACCCCAACCAGGACACCAAGCTCAAAGGCGTGCCGGTGAACTTTGAACAGGACAGCCAGATGTACACCAGCCTCGGGCTGGACATCATCAATGACCCCATGGCCCAGGTCACCGTGGACCTGGCGGGCAACGGCACCGACGTCTACGGCCTCACCGCGGAGAACGTGCTGGTCTATCCGGATTACTCCATCGTCAAGGGCCCGGGCACCTGGGAACTGAACCTGCTGGTGCGGGTGCTGGGCAACAGCGCCTCCCGGGTCAGCGCCTCCACCACCGATACCGTGACCGTTGTGTTCGACACCATCGAGAGCAAGGAATTCACCGTTCAGGTGGAGATGGACAGCCAGATCACCATCGCCGACGGCTATGTGCTCCACAGCACCACCGCCGCGCCCTCCATCGTGACGGTGCGCGGGCCGGAGAGCGAAGTGGAAAAGATCGGCAGCATCGTGGCCAAGGTGCCCGGCAGCACCGATCTGGAGAACCTGTCCACCAGCAAGATCGCCACCGTCACCCTGGAGGTGCGGGACGTGAACAACCAGCCCATGGACCTGGAATTCTCCAGCCTGGACAACTCCATCGTGGACGTGAACCTCACCGTTTACCAGAACGCGGAGCTGCCCCTGAGCGTCAACTTCATCAACTACCCGCCCAACTTTGATCTGAACTCTCTGAACTACACCCTCAGCCAGGAGACCATGGTGGTCTCCGGCCGCTCGTCGGTCATCCAGAATCTCACCGAGATCACCGTCAGCGACTTCGACCTCTCCAGCTTCCAGCTGGACAAGGTCTACCAGCTGCAGGTGAACCTGCCCAAGGGCGTGGAGAGCCGCGACAACATCAGCACCGTGAACCTCACCTTCAACACGCAAGGGTATGCCACCAAGACCATCAACGTCAGCCAGATCCGGGTCATCAACCAGCCGGCCAACATGTCCATCACCGCGCTGGATTCCCGCATCAGCAGCGTGACGCTGGTGGGCCCCGAGGAGGAGCTGGAGGCGCTGAGCCCCAACAGCGTGGTGGCCGTGGTGGACGCCGCTGACATCCAGATCGCCGAGGGCCGTGAGAAGCTGGCCGCCAGCATCCAGATCCCCGCCTCCACCACCATCTTCGCCACCGGCAGCTACTCGGTGGAGTGTCAGGTGAGCGCCGCCGGCGCTCAGGGCTGATGTTACTGGTGCGCGGTGTGCGCCTGCCCCTGAACACGCCCCGGCCCGAGGCCGAGGCGGCAGGCAGAGCGCTGAAGATTTTGAAGATACGCCCCGGCGACGTGGCCGGCACCGGCGTGGCCCGCCTTTCGGTGGACGCCCGCCACGGCCGGCCCTCGCTGGTGTATACCATCGGCGTGCGCCTCAAAGACGAAGGTGCGGAACTGGCTTTGGCCGGTTCCGCGCCTTGTGTTGCATTGGCCCGCCATGCCGAATACCGCCCCCTGCCCGGCGGCGCGCCGCTGCAGGACCCGCCGGTGGTGGCGGGCCTGGGGCCTGCGGGGCTCTTTGCCGCGCTGGCGCTGGCAAGGGCGGGCTACCGCCCCCTGGTGCTGGAGCGGGGGCCGGCCCTCGAGAAGCGGGTGGCGGCGGTGGAACGCTTTTTCGCCGGCGGTGCGCTGGAACCCAATGCCAACATCCAGTTCGGTGAGGGCGGCGCGGGCACCTTCTCCGACGGCAAGCTCACCACCCGTATCGGGGATGAACTGTGCGGCTTTGTCACCGACACCCTGCTGGCCCACGGCGCGCCCGCCGAGATCGCCTGGCAGCAA
>DXBV01000020.1 GCA_019116345.1 Candidatus Allofournierella merdipullorum
AGCAATTTTATCAATTTCATCTATATAGATGATACCTTTTTGAGCTTGTTCAATATCATTATCAGCAGCTTGAATTAGTTTTAGTAGAATATTTTCTACGTCTTCACCAACATAGCCTGCTTCTGTAAGTGATGTTGCATCGGCTATAGCAAAAGGAACATTCAATATTTTAGCCAAGGTCTGTGCAAGTAAAGTCTTTCCACTACCAGTTGGTCCTAACATCAAAATATTAGATTTTTGTAATTCAACATCATCCTGCTTTGTAACTCTATTTATACGTTTATAATGGTTATATACAGCTACAGAAAGAGATTTTTTTGCCTCATCTTGTCCTATTACATATTGATTTAATACATCATATATTTCTCTAGGTTTTGGCAACTCTCTAAGTTCAACAGGCTCATTATCATTAACTTCTTCTTCTACAATCTCATCGCAAAGCTTAACACATTCATCGCAGATATAGACTCCTGGTCCAGCCACGAGTTTTCGTACTTGTTCCTGAGTTTTTCCACAGAATGAACATTTCATTTTGCCTTTATTACCCTCACCGAAATTCAACAACATTCACCTCTTATCTACAGCTAATCATGATTGACTATTTATCACTTTTTTCTTCTTGTGGACGAATAATAACTTCATCTATTAAACCATATTTCTTAGCTTCTAACGCTGACATAAAATTATCACGTTCTGTATCTTCTGTAAGTTTTTTTACAGACTGACCAGTATGACGACTTAAGATTTCATTTAAAGTTTCACGAATACGCAAAATTTCACGAGCCTGAATTTGAATATCTGTTGATTGTCCCTGAGCTCCGCCAAGTGGTTGATGTATCATAATGCGAGAATATGGAAGTGCATATCTTTTGCCTTTTGCACCAGCAGCTAAAAGCACAGAGCCCATGCTAGCAGCTTGTCCAATACATATAGTTGATACATCTGGCTTAATATATTGCATAGTATCATAAATAGCTAGCCCGGCAGTAACAACACCGCCGGGACTATTAATATAAAGGTGAATATCTTTATCCGGGTCTTCAGATTCTAAGAATAGAAGTTGGGCTATTACCACGTTAGCTACATTATCATCAATAGGACCACCTAAAAAAATTATACGGTCTTTTAAAAGACGAGAATAAATATCATAGGCACGTTCTCCACGTCCTGACTGTTCAACTACCATAGGTACATAGTTCATATCATTCACCCCGGTCAAAAATATTACATTTAATTTTTTAATTAAGCTTCTACAGCACTGTCAATGATGAAGTTAGCAGCTTTTTTGTGAAGTACAGTAGCTACTAAGTTACCAATGCTGTGGTTCTTTTTAATGATTTTGCTTACTTCTTGTGGAGTTGTACCATAAGTTGCAGCAAGTAAAGCGATTTCAGCGTTGATATCAGCGTTTTCAACTTTGATATCTTCAGCTTTTGCAACAGCATCTAACATGAGGTCAGTTTTTACTGCGATTGCAGCACTTTCTTTGTACTGTTCACGAAGTTTTGCCATATCCATGTTAGCATATTTTAAGTAAGCATCAAGGTTCATACCTTGGTTTTCAAGATTTACGGAAAGTTCCTGAATCATGTTGCTTACACGGTTTTCAACCATAACTTCTGGAATATCTACAGTGATATTGTCAGTAGCCTGTTTTAAGATTTCGTTACGGCGTTTAGTATCTGCTTCACGCTGTGCATTTTTTTCAATGTTTTCACGAAGTTTTGCTTTCATGTCTTCGATGGATTCATAAGAAGTAGATGCTTTTACGAATTCATCAGTGAGTTCAGGCATTTCTTTATGTTTAATGCTGTTAATTTTGCAATGGAATACAGCAGCTTTACCAGCTAAATCTTTAGCATGATATTCTTCTGGGAATGTTACGTTAACGTCTTTTTCTTCGCCAACTTTAAGACCAACGAGTTGATCTTCAAAAGTATCGATGAAAGAATGAGAACCGATTTGAAGTGGGTAATCTTTACCTTCGCCGCCAGCAAATGTTACACCGTCAACTTCACCTTTGAAATCTAAAGTGATGAAATCATCGTTTGCAACAGTTGCGCCTTCTTCAGCGTCAACCATTTTTGCATGGTGATTTAAGATATTTTTTACTTGTTCTTCAACTTGTTCGTCTTTTACTTCAACAGCGTCTTTAGCAACTTTTAATCCTTTGTATTCGCCAAGAGTAACTTCTGGAACAGGAGTAATAGTAGCTTTGAATACTACGTCTTTACCTTCTTCTAAAGTTACGATGTCAACCTGTGGACGGTCTACTGGATCTAAGTTTTCTTGTTTTAAAGCTTCATCAAAAGCTTTCTGTGCAACACGATCAAAAGCTTCATCTAAGATAGCTTCTTTACCGATGTTCATTTCAAGAATACGGCGAGGAGCTTTACCTTTTCTGAAACCAGGAATGTTTACACGATTTGCAAGGGATTTGCAAGCAGCTTTAATACCTTTATCAAGTTCTTCAGCTGGTACTTCAATTGTAAGTACTACCTTATGATTTTCAATCTTTTCTGTAGTAACGTTCATTGTAAAAAAAAACCTCCTGTTTAACTAGTAAACCAAAATTCTTATTGTATATGTTACTGTCATTCACCTTAATAGTCACAGTACACCTACTATACTAAATGAATGATATCACAATACTTTCATAAAAACAAGTCTAAGTACAAAAATACCCCAGTCTTATTGACTGGGGACCAATTTCTTATGGAGCGGAAAACGAGGCTCGAACTCACGACCTCTAGCGTGACAGGCTAGCGTTCTAACCGACTGAACTACCGGGCCACAATGGTGGAAGTTAACGGGCTCGAACCGCTGACCCTCTGCTTGTAAGGCAGATGCTCTCCCAGCTGAGCTAAACTTCCAAAAAAATGGAGCGGCTTACGAGGCTCGAACTCGCTACCTCCACCTTGGCAAGGTGGCGCTCTACCAGATGAGCTAAAGCCGCAAATCCATTGGTTTGCACCGCCAATCTCTTTTGGCGACGGTGTTTATTTTACCGCATCTTTCCTGCTTTGTCAAGACTATTTCTCAACTTTATTTTAGTTTCTCCAAAGATGTGCAAACCATGTGGTTTTATCAGGATTTTACAGGGATTTCAGAAGCTTTGCAATGTCTACATTATAGGTCTTGTCACAGAACTGGCAGTTCACTTCCACACTTTTTTCTTCCTGCGCAAGGCTCTCCAGCTCCTGGCGGCCCATGCTCAGCAGCGCGCGCTCAACCCGCTGGCGGCTGCAGTCACATTTATAAGCCACATCGTATTCGTCCAGCACCTGCGGGTCGAACCCCTGCAGGACCAGATCCATGATCTCTTTGGGGCCCATCCCCTGCTGCAGAAGTTTTGTGACGCTGGGAGCCTTTGAGACGTTCTGCTCCAGCATGGAGATCTCCTGCTCGGTAGCACCGGGCAGAAGCTGGATCATATAGCCGCCCGCACACTGGATGGACAGATCAGGGTTGACCAGAACGCCCAGCGCGCACACGGTAGGGGTCTGCTCGCTGGTGGCGTAATAGGCGGTGATGTCCTCGGCCACTTCCCCGCTCACCAGCGGGATCTGCCCTACATAGGGCTCTTTGAGGCCCAGATCGCGCACGACGCTCAGAGTGCCGTCCTTGCCCACAGCGCGGCCCACGTCCAGTTTGCCGTCGCCGCGCAGAGGCAGCTCCACCACCGGGTTCTGCACGTATCCCTTGACGCAGCCCGCGCCGTCGGCTACAGCCAGTACGGTGCCGGCAGGTCCGCCGCCGTTGAGCCGGAGGGTCAGGGAATCTTTCTCGCTTTTCAAAGTGATGCCCATCATGGAGGCGGCGGTGAGAAGCCGCCCAAGCGCGGCGCTGGTCACAGCGCTGGTCTTGTGGATGCGCTCGGCCTCGGCCACGATATTGGTGGAATCCACGCCGTAGAACACCACGCCGCCGTTGTCGGAAATACCGCGAATCATGTTAGCCATTGTGTGTCTTCTCCAGTTGTGTGTATTGTTTGATCGCCGTAAAAATGTAACGCTGACTGTCCGGCTGCAGCGGCCCGAAGGTCTCGCCGTCCCGCAGTTCCGCCAGCGCAAAACCGTTTTCTTCCAGCACTTGTTTTACATAGTCCGCCTCATAGGTGTACTCCGCAAACTGTTCCCGGAACACTTCGCCTGTGTCGAGATACTCGATTTGGATGGAAATGTCCACCCTGTCCCCTTCCGGCGAACAGGCGTTGCGCCAGCGGCAGACGGCGTCCGGGCCTTCCAGCACGAACTCGTTGTCCGCCAGCACCTGCCGGTGCTTATAGGGGGTGTTAAGGTCGAAAATGAACACGCCGCCCTCTTCCATGAAAAAGGCAGCCCGGGCCACGGCCTGCTCAAAGCGGGGCGCAGGGCCGATGTGATTGTAGGTGTCAAAGGTGGACACGGCGCCGCGGATGGTGCCGAACAGGTCGAGGCTGAGGATATCCTGGCGCAGCAGGAGCAGACGCTGGGAGATGCCCAATTCGTCCGCCTTTTCCCGCAGCACGGCCAACATCTCTTCCGACTGATCCACCCCGATCATGTCATAGCCCGCCTGGGTGAGCATCAGCGTCAAATCGCCGGTGCCGCATCCAAGGTCAGCCACGATGCCGTCAGTGATACCGTGGGCCTGCAGCTGCTCCGTAACATAAGTATACAGTGCATCGTAGTCCGCTTCGCCGTTCAGCTCGTCATAAAAATAGGCAAATTCATTGTAAGCCATATCGACTTTACACCTCTTCGGAGAGCAGACTTTCGAAAATCGAGCGCAGCTCATCCACGCCGAAGCCTGTCTCGCTGCTGGTGAGCACGATCTGCCGGCAGCCGAACTCCTCGGTCAGGAAGGCGAACTCTTCCCTCTTTTTGGCGATCTCGCTTTTTTTCAGTTTGTCCGCTTTGGTGAGCGCGGCCACGAAGGGAATCTTTCGGTAACGCAGGTACTCCAGCATCTGCATATCGTCGGCGGAAGGCGCATGGCGGCTGTCCAGCAGCTGGACCAGCAGCACGCAGTTGCGCTCCGCATCAAAATAGCTGTTGATCAGCTGATCCCAGCGCTGCCGGTCCGCAGCGGAGACCTTTGCGTAGCCGTAGCCCGGCAGGTCAACGAAATAGGCGCCGTCCACCGTATAAAAGTTGATGGTGGCCGTTTTGCCCGGCGTGGCGCTGACGCGCGCGAGATTTTTGCGGTTGCAGAGTTTATTGATAAGGCTGGACTTGCCCACGTTGGACCGGCCGGAAAAAACGAACTCCGGCCGGTCGCTTTCGGGAAGCTGGCTGGAAAGACCATAGGAAGCCTGAAAGTCAGCTTTCTGGTAGTTCATAACGGGCCTCCTTTATCACTGGCGCAGGGTGGACGGATGGGGCTGCTGCTCGACCCGCACTACCGGTTCGGCAGCGCCAGCCACGGGGGCCTGCTTGGCCTTTTGGGGCCGTCGGGCCTGCCGAGGCGTGAGCAGCGCGTGGCTCAGCACCTGCTCCAGACGGCTCACCGGTACAAAGCGGACGGCCTTTTTGACCTCTTCGTCCACGTCGTAAAGGTCGCTCTGGTTTGCCTGGGGGATGAGCACCGTTTTGATGCCCTGCCGGTAGGCAGCCATGCTCTTTTCTTTCAGCCCGCCGATGGGCAGCACGTCGCCGTGGAGGGTGATCTCGCCGGTCATGGCCACATCCGCCCGCACGGGAACGCCGGACAGGCAGGAAATGAGAGCCGTGGTGAGGGTGACGCCCGCAGAGGGGCCGTCCTTCGGCACAGCGCCCTCGGGGGCGTGGATGTGAAGGTCAGCGGTCTTGAGCTGTTCGGAGTCGATGCCGTATTCGGCGGCGTGGACCCGCGCAAAGGTGACGGCAAGATGGGCGCTTTCCTTCATCACGTCGCCCAGGGAGCCGGTCAGCTCGATCTTGCCGGAACCGCCCGGGATGACCTGCACTTCGATGGGCAGGATCGCGCCGCCCACGCTGGTCCAGGCAAGGCCGTTGGCGATGCCGATGGCGTTGGTGCGGTTGTAGAAGTCCGGCTTGACGCGGCGGGGGCCCATCAAAGGCTCCAGATTGGCGGCAGTGACGGTCACCTTCTCCGTTTCGCCAGCGGCCACCTTGCGGGCGCACTTGCGCAGCACCTCGGTGATGGCACGTTCCAGACCGCGCACGCCTGCCTCCTGGGTGTAGCCGTCGATGAGGCCATAGATAGCCCCTGGCGTCAGATTCACCCGCCCCGTCAGGCCGTTTTTCTTCAGTTGCTTGGGCAGCAGGTGCCGTTTGGCAATGTTGAACTTTTCCTCGCGGGTGTAGCTGGGCAGCTCGATGACGTCCATACGGTCCAGAAGGGGCGCCGGGATGGAGGAAAGGTCATTGGCCGTGGTAATGAAGAACACCTGGCTGAGATCGAAGGGGATGTCAAGATAGTGATCCTTGAAGGTCTTGTTCTGTTCCGGATCCAGGGTTTCCAGCAGCGCGGCAGCCGGGTCGCCCCGGAAGTCGGCCGCCAGTTTGTCGATCTCGTCCAGAAGAATGAGCGGATTCATGCTTTTTGCGGTGGAGACGGCGCTGATGATCTTGCCCGGCATCGCGCCCACATAGGTGCGACGGTGACCGCGGATCTCCGCCTCGTCCCGCACACCGCCAAGGCTCATGCGGGCGTATTTGCGGCCCATGCACTCGGCGATGGAGCGGGCGATGCTGGTCTTGCCCACGCCCGGAGGGCCTGCAAGGCAGAGAATCTGGCCCTTGGAATCGGGGTTGAGCATGCGCACCGCCAGCAGTTCCAGAATGCGGTCCTTGACCTTTTTCAGGCCGTAGTGCTCCCGGTCCAGATGCTTTTCCGCCCGGGCAAGGTCTAGATCGTCGGGGGTGTAAACGCCCCAAGGCAGGCCGAGGCAGGTGTCCAGATAGGTGCGGATGACCGCCGCCTCCTGGCTGTTGCCCTGCATTTTGCCCAGGCGCTCCGCCTCTTTTTCCAGCTTTTCGGTGGCTTCCTCCGAAAGGCTGAGGGCCCGGATCTGCTGGAGATACCGTTCGGCCTCATAGCGGACGTCGTCATCGCCGTCCAGCTCGGTGGCGATGGCGCGCATCTGCTCCCGCAGATAGTAGTCCCGCTGGTTTTTCTCCATCTGGTCGTTGACCTTGTCTTGGATCTCTTTTTCCAGCTCCAAGACCTGGTTTTCCCGATAAAGAAGATCCAGCGCGGTCTGGAGCCGCCCCATCAGGGTGCTCTGCTCCAGGACGGTCTGCTTATCCTGGTATTTGAACAGCAGGTTGGCCGGAATATATTCGCTCAGAAACACCGCGTCGCTTCCGGAAAGAATGGTGTACACCACATCCTTTGGCATGCGGGGATTCAGTTGCAGATAGGTCTCAAAAGCCTGTTTCAGGCTGCGGATCAGCGCTTCGGCGGCCACGCTGCCCGCTTTCTGCAGGCCGCGGACCGGCGCTTCCTTCACCGTGACGGTGAGCATCTTTTCGCCGCTTTCCAGCGCCAGCAGACGGGCACGGTACTGCCCTTCCACCAGGACCTTTACCAGGTCATCGGAGACGCGCATCACCTGCTTGACCTGTGCCACAACACCATAGCGGTACAGATCGGAGGTGGTAGGCTTCTCCACGTCCATCTCCCGCTGGGTGATCAGAAAGATGGGGCTGGCGTTGGCCATCGCCCACTCGATGGCGGCGATGCTCTTTTCCCTGCCCACTTCAAAATGAATGACGCTGCCCGGGAACACCACAAGCCCGCGCAGGGCAATGGCCGGCAGATGCAGCACATTGTGGTCCACCTTGATCGTTACACGTTCAGACATTGGCATTCCCTCCCAAAAACGGTACGGGCAAAATGCTCGTACCGTTTCGATTTCAGAATAATTCTTCTGTAAAGCTGTTTGCCATTACGGCATTTACACCACGGGAACCGTGTTCTTATACCGCTTGCGGACTGCGCCGTACTCCAGCACGGGCTCGCCGCCGGCCACAGCCTCGGGGGTGATGGTGACTTTGACAATGGTGGGGTCACTGGGGACCTTGTACATGATGGGGATAAGGATCTCTTCCATTACGCTGCGCAGGCCGCGGGCACCGCTCTTGCGCTCGATGGTCTTTTTGGCCACGGCGCGCAGGGCCTCGTCGGTGAACTCCAGGTCCACGTTGTCCATCTGCATCAAAGCCTGGTACTGCTTGATGACGCTGTTCTTGGGCTCCTTGAGCACCCGGACCAGAGCGTCCTCGTCCAGCGGGTCCAGCACGGTGACCACCGGCAGACGGCCGATGAGCTCAGGGATGAGGCCGAACTTCACCAGATCGTGGGGCTCGACCTTGCGCAGCAGATTCTGCTTTTCCTGTACGGAGGTGTCACGAAGCTTGCTGCCAAAGCCGATGGAGGAGGCGTCGGTGCGGCGCTGGATGTGCTTTTCCAGGCCGTCGAAGGCGCCGCCGCAGATGAACAGGATGTTCTTGGTATCGATCTGGATGAATTCCTGCTGGGGATGCTTGCGCCCGCCCTGAGGCGGAACGTTGCTCACGGTGCCCTCCAGGATCTTCAGCAGCGCCTGCTGCACGCCCTCGCCGCCCACGTCGCGGGTGATGGAGGGGTTTTCGCTCTTGCGGGTGATCTTGTCGATCTCATCGATGTAGATGATGCCGATCTCCGCCCGCTTCACGTCAAAGTCGGCAGCCTGGATGAGCTTGAGCAGGATGTTCTCCACGTCCTCGCCCACGTAGCCGGCCTCGGTGAGGGTGGTGGCGTCGGCAATGGCGAAGGGAACGCCCAGCATCTTGGCCAGAGTCTGGGCCAGCAGGGTCTTGCCCACGCCGGAGGGGCCCAGCAGCAGCACGTTGCTCTTCTGAAGCTCCACGTCGTTCTTGCTCTCGCCGCTCAGGATGCGCTTATAGTGGTTGTAGACAGACACGGCAAGCACGCGCTTGGCCTCGTCCTGGCCGATGACGTAACGGTCCAGCCCCTCCTTGATCTCGGCGGGGGTGAGCACGTTTACCGGGTCCAGCGTGGGAGCGGCATGCCGCACGTTGTTGCGGCGGGCCGCCGCCTTGGGGGCGTCGGGCTTGCCGTCCTCGTCCAGCAGCGAGGAGCACAGCGTGATGCACTCGCTGCAGATGTTGACGCCGGGGCCGATGATCATGCGCTCCACTTCGTCCTGGCTTTTGCCGCAGAAGCTGCAGCGCAGATTCTTATCTTTGTCTTTTCCGTTCGAATTGTTTGCCATAGTTACCCCTAAACGATGCGCCGGCACGCGAAACGCGCCTCGCGCGGATTGATTACCGTTTGGTGATGACCGCGTCGATCAGGCCGTAATTGACGGCCTCCTGGGCGGACATGAAGTTGTCGCGCTCGGTGTCGGCCATGATCTTTTCGATGGGCTGGCCGGTGTACTCGCTGAGCATGCGATTCATGCGCTCGCGGGTGCGCACCAGATGATCGGCGTGGATCTTGATGTCGGTGGTCTGACCCTGCAGGCCGCTGAGCAGCGGCTGATGGATCATGATCTCGGCGTTGGGCAGAGCCAGACGCTTGCCCTTGGCGCCGCTGGCCAGCAGGAATGCGCCCATGGAGGCGGCCATGCCCATGCAGATGGTGGACACGTCGCACTTGATATACTGCATGGTGTCGTGGATGGCCATGCCGGCGGTGATGGAACCGCCCGGGCTGTTGATGTAGAGGCTGATGTCCTTCTCGCTGTCCTGGCCTTCCAGATACAGCAGCTGGGCCACCACCAGGCTGGCGGTGGCGTCGTTGACCTCATCGCTGAGCATGATGATGCGGTCGTTCAAAAGGCGGGAAAAGATGTCGTAAGAGCGCTCGCCCCGGGCGGTCTGCTCCACAACGTAAGGAACCAAACTCATTTGGCTGTACCTCCCAGTGAAAAATGTAAGCAGTCTTGCAAAATTGACCGATACGGGCCGCAGAGCGCGTATCGGTCAATGCAGGACGGCTTATGTAAGGTGAAGCGCCGTTCGGGCGATCAGCCCTCCTTGGCGACCTTCTCCTCGGTGATCTCCGCGTGGTCGCGGATGAAGTCGATGGCCTTGTTCACCGCCAGATCCTTCTTGACCTCGTCGGCGTTGACCAGCTCCTTGACCTTGGCCAGCTCCATCTTGTAGCTGTCGGCGATGCGCTGCAGCTCGTTCTCCAGATCCTCGTCGGAGGCAACGATCTGCTCGGCGGCGGCAACGGCCTCTAGAGCCAGGCGGATCTTGACCTGCTTCTCGGCCTGCTCCTTGAAGGAAGCGCGGAAGGACTCCAGGGTCTGGCCCATGTACTGCAGGTACATATCCAGCTTCAGGCCCTGCTGCGCCAGGCGGTACTCGAAGTCACGCACGGCCTCGTCCATACGGGCTTCGTACATGGCGTCGGGGATGTCGCCCTCGATGGTGGCGATGACCTGGTCCACCAGATCGTTCTCCACGGCCAGAGCAGCCTGCTTCTCGTTCTGCTCTTCCATGCCCTTGCGGATGCTGGCCTTCAGCTCATCCAGGGTGTCGTACTCGCTCACGTCCTTGGCGAACTCGTCGTCCAGAGCGGGCAGCTCCTTGGTCTTGACCTCGTGCAGCTTGATCTTGAAGACGGCGGGCTTGCCGGCCAGCTCCTTGGCCTGGTACTCCTCGGGGAAGGTGACGTTCACGTCGAACTCCTCGCCGGCCTCGTGGCCGATCAGCTGATCCTCGAAGCCGGGGATGAAGCTGCCGCTGCCCAGGACCAGGCTGTAGTGCTCGGCCTTGCCGCCCTCAAAGGCGACGCCGTCCACAAAGCCCTCAAAGTCCATATCCACGGTGTCGCCGTTCTCGGCCTTGCCCTCGCGGGTGACGATGCGGCCGTTGCGGTTCTGCATGCGGACCAGCTCGGCTTCCACGTCGGCGTCGTCCACAGTATTGACCTTCTTGGTGGCCTTTAAACCGGTGTAGTTGCCCACCTTGATCTCGGGCTTCACAGCCACGACGACCTTCAGCACCACGCCGTCTTCCAGGCTCTCGGAGACCACGTCCACCTCGGGACGGCCCACGGGCTGGATGCCGGACTCCACCACCGCGGCCTCGTAGGCCTCGGGGAACAGATCGTTGATGGCGTCGTAGTGGAAGATGTCGGCGCCGTACATCTTTTCGATCACCGCGCGGGGCGCATGGCCCTTGCGGAAACCGGGAACAGTGTACTTTTTGCCTTCGCGCTTGTAGGCCTTGTCGATGGCAGCCTTGAAGGACTCGGCGTCCACAGAGAACTGCAGCTCGTGCATGCTTTTTTCAAGCTTTTCGCTTTTTACAAGATTCATTGATATAGCCTCCGTACAAAGAGATTCATTTTATTATATCATGCGTATGGCCAGAAATCCATACTTTTCCTAAATTTTATGGGGGCAAAAGTGCAGCGCATCGGCCGAAATCAGGCGGTATTCCAGCCCGTCCACCTCCCCCTGCACTGCCGCGCGCACCGAAGCGCCGTGCAGGTGGCCGTAGAAGCAGCGTTTGACCCCAAACTCCCGCATCACTTCGATGACCTGCGGAGAGCAGGCGCCGGGATAGACCGGCGGATAGTGCAGGAAAGCGATTTTTTCCTCACCGCTGTCCCCCGCTGCCTGCAGGCTGGCCCGCAGGCGGCCCAGCTCCCGGTTCATTACCTTTTCATCGTGGGGCTCGTCCGGCTCAAAAAGCCAGCTGCGGGTGCCGCACAGGGCAAGTCCCTCCACATGATAGGCGTTGTTGTGCAGCAGATGCAGGCTGTGGAAGCCCTGGGCCTCAAAATAGGTCTCCATTTTGCGGGCGGTGGTCCACCAGTAGTCATGGTTGCCTTTCAAAAGCAGTTTTTGACCCGGAAGCTGTTCCAGAAATTCAAAGTCCGGAGCGGCTTCTTCCAGTTTCATGCCCCAGCTGGTATCCCCTGCCAGCACCACCGTGTCATCGGGAGCGACCAGGCGCAGCCAGTTTTCCCGGATGCGCTGTACATAGCCCTGCCAGCCGGGAAACTTGTCCATCGGCTTGTCGGACCCCAGGGAGAGGTGCAGGTCGCCTATTACAAAAATTGCCATGCCTACCTCCTGATAATCGCCGGCGCACCGGGCACAATAAGACCAGAAAAGGGGGAAAGAAAAATGAACGCGAACGAACCTGTCATCAACGGTATCTGCTGCGACGTGAAGAACTGCGTCTACAACAACGGTTCCAGCTGCTGCACCGCCGGCACCATTCACGTCAACAACTGCTACGACGACATCGGCAGAACCAAGTGCGAGACCTTCACCGAGGTATAATCCGGCGAAGCGCTCTCAAAAACGGCCCGCGAATCGGTTTCGCGGGTCGTTTTTTGTTTACTCGCCCAGTACCACGTCCCGCAGAGACTCGGGACGGATGGTCTTGTCGAACCGCTCGGGCAGGCTGCGCAGGACCGCCAGCGCCTGGGGCGCGGGCTGGCCGGCGTATTGAGCCAGAGCGGCCATGGCTTCGAACTCGTCCTCCGGCAGCGGCTGACCCAACGCGGCCAGCACATCCTTCGGGAATTTGAAGGGGCTGGCGGTGGAGAGCACCACCATGGGCGCCTCGCCCTTGTTGCGCACCGCGGCGCTGAAAGCGACGGCGGTGTGGGGGTCGCAGAGATAGCCCTCTTTCTCAAAGAGCGAACGGATCTGCGCGGAGGCGGTGGCGTCATCGGCGCAGGCGGCGCTGAAGTCGGCGCAAATGCGCTCCATCACCTCCGGCTCCACTTCATAAGACCCGGTCTCGAACAGCTGCTTCATCCAGCCCTTGACCTTCTCGGGGCCCGCCATGTGATAGAGCAGCCGCTCCAGGTTGGAGGACACCAGAATGTCCATGGAGGGCGAAGTGGTGCGGTAGAAGGGACGGCGGGCATTGTAGACGCCGGTGGCAAAGAACTCGGTGAGCACGTCGTTTTTGTTGGACGCGCAGATCAGTCTGCCCACGGGCAGGCCCATCTGCTTTGCGTACCAGCCGGCGAGAATGTCGCCGAAGTTGCCGGTGGGCACGCAGAAATCCGCCTTCTCCCCCGCCTTGAGCGCGCCGGAACGCACCAGCTGGCTGTAGGCGTGGAAGTAGTAGACGATCTGCGGCACGAGCCGGCCCCAGTTGATGGAGTTGGCGCTGGAAAGCTGCACGCCCCGCTCGGCCAGCTGCTTTGCCACGTCCGCGTCGCCAAAGACCCGCTTCACGCCGGTCTGGGCGTCGTCAAAATTGCCCTGTACCGCATAGACGGCCACATTCTCACCCTGCTGGGTGGTCATCTGCAGGCGCTGGACTTCGCTGGTGCCGTGGCTGGGATAAAACACAGTGATGGTGACGCCCGGCACGTCGCAATAGCCTGCAAGGGCTGCTTTGCCGGTGTCGCCGGAAGTGGCCACCAGGATGGCGGTGGTGGTGGTGTCGCCCAGCATGCGCTTGGCCTCCACCAGAAGGCGGGGCATCAGCTGAAGGGCGAAGTCCTTGAAGGCGCAGGTGGGGCCGTGCCACAGTTCCAGGCTGTACATCCCGTCCCCGGCTTTGCGCAGAGGCGCGGTGCCCTCGCCGAAGGCTTCGCCGTAGACCTGACGCACGGTTTCGCGCAGGAAAGCGGGATCATAGTCGGTGAGGAATTTTTCCAGAATGAAAGCCGCCAGCGCAGGATAGTCCGGCTGGCCCAGTGCTTCCTTCAGATCCACCGAAGGAAACTGTTCCGGCACGAACAGGCCGCCGTCGCCGGCAAGGCCGAGGCAGATGGCCCGGGCCGCACTGACAGGCTGGCCCTCGCCGCGAGTGGTTTTAAACTGCATCATGATTCCCCCTCTATCTTTCCTGCGCCTTCAAAGTTCAAAGGCGCTGCGGATACAGTGTACCAGCAGCCCGCCGCCCGTTGCGGGCGTGACCTCTACCACATCGAAGCGGACGGGATGCTCCGACAGGCCGGACTGCTGCAAAAAGCGCTGGGCTGCAAGGATGACGCGCCGCTGTTTGGCCGGGCCCACCGCTCCGGCTGCGGGGCCGCGGCTGGTCTCGCTGCGGGATTTTACCTCCGCGATGACCACCGTCTCTCCGTCCAGCAGCACAAGGTCCAGCTCTCCCATGCGGGTACGGTAGTTATGGGCCAGAAGCCGGCAGCCCCGGTCAAGATAATACCGGGCCGCGGCGGCCTCGCCTTTTTGGCCAAACGCCTTCGCGTCCATGCTCAATACCCCAGTTTTTTCAAAAAGCTGCGCCGGTAGAAAGGCTGGATTCCATAGCGTTCCAGCAGTTCGTAGTGCAGCTTGGTGGGATAACCTTTGTGCTTTGCCAGCTGGTATTCGGGGTACTGCCGGTCCAGTTCCAGCATAAAGCGGTCCCGGCTGACCTTGGCGAGGATAGACGCGGCCGCCACGCTGGCGCACACGCCGTCTCCCTTCACCTGCGCCAGAGCGGGTACTTCCAGCTGCGGCGGGACGCGGTTGCCGTCTACCACGGCGAAAGCGGGCGCGGGATCAAGGCCTGCCACCGCCCGCTCCATGCCGGCCATGGTGGCCCAAAGGATGTTTTTCTCATCGATCTCCTCAGGGCTCACAAACACGATCTGGTACGCCAGCGCCTTTTCCTTGATCTCGTCAAAGAGGGCTTCGCGCTTCTTTTCGCTGAGCTTTTTGGAGTCGTTCACGCCGGTCACCGGGTTCTCGGGGTCCAGGATGACCGCCGCGCAGCACACCGGCCCGCACAAAGGGCCGCGGCCCGCTTCGTCCACGCCGCAGAAAAGCCCGTGTTGTGCGCGGACGGCGGCGTCGTATTCATACAGAGGGCTGTTCGTTTCCATCCTGCTGTTCCTCCCGGTGGGGCGGCGTTTCAAGGGTGATGCGGCCCCATTTGCTGGCGCGGAATTCGTCCACCAGCATGATGGCAGCGCGCTCGGTGTTCACTTCGCCGCCGCTTACCAGCATGCCCCGGGCACGCCCGATGGCTTCCACCAGTTCCCAGGGGCCCAGTTCGGTCACTAACTCTTCGGACAGCTTGTAACGCTGGGCCAGACGGTCGGGATAGACCGTCTGCATCTGGGCCACAAGGCCCATGGCCAGCTCTTCGATGTCCAGAATGTCGTCCTTGATGGAGCCGATGAACGCGAGATTCGTGGCAGTTTCCAGGCTGTCAAATTTCTTCCAGAGCACGCCGGGCATATCCAGCAGGTCATAGTTGCCCACCGTGACCCACTGCTTGCCTCGGGTGACGCCGGGCTTGTCGGCGGCTTTGGCACGGGTGGTGCCCGCAAAGTTATTGATAAAGGTGGATTTGCCCACGTTGGGGATGCCCACCACCATCACACGGATGCGGGCGCCCGACATGCCTTTTCCGGCGCGCTTTTCCAGCAGTTCACGCAGTTCGGCCTCGATGGCGCTGCGCACCTGCCCGGCGCTGCCCTTCTGCTTGGCGCTGATGGCAATGCAGCCGGCGCCCGCCGCACGGAAATAAGCCTGCCAGGCTTTGGTGAGCACCGGGTCGGCCAGGTCCGCTTTGTTCATTACATACAGGCGGGGCTTAGACGCGGTGAGGCGCTGCAGTTCGGGGTTCAGGCTGCTCAGAGGAATGCGGGCGTCCAGCAGCTGGAGCACCACATCCACATTTTTCAGATTCGCTTCGATGAGCCGCAGGGTCTTGGCCATATGGCCGGGGAACCACTGGATGTTGCGGCGATTCACAAATTCATTGCTCATTGGATCAATCCTATTTTATTGAACGGGTAGATGCGCAGGACCACCTTGCCCAGGATGTCCCGTTCGTCGATGAAGCCCACGCTGCTGCTGCGGCTGTCGGTGGAGTGCTGGCGGTTGTCGCCCATCAGAAACAGCGTTTCCTCAGGCACGGTGAGGGGGAACTGCACGTCCCCGGTGGAGAGTGTGCCCTCCGGCACATAGGGCTCGTCCAGAGCCTCGCCGTTCACATACACAAGGCCCTGCTCCAGGTTGATGTCCACAGTGTCGCCGCCCTTGGCAATGACACGCTTGACCAGCGGTTTGCCGTAATTGATGTAGCTGTCCACCACCACGACGTCGCCCCGCTGCGGAGTATAGAAGGTGCTCTGCACCAGCAGACGGTCACCGTCTACCAAGGTGTTGTTCATGGAACTGCCGCTGACCACTACGATGCGGGCGCAGAAGGCGAACACGAGGACCAGCACCGCCAGCGCGAACACCAGCGCGTCGTACCAGTCCAGAATATCCACATTGCGCCGGAAACGGGCCTCCTCCAAGATGTGTTCCCTCCCCCGTGATAATGAATAAATTTGATGGGTTTTATTGTAGCATATAACAAAAAAAGGGGCAATATCCATTGCCCCTTTTTTGTGTCTTTCGATCAGCGGATCTGCTCTTTGACCTTGGCGGCCTTGCCGGTGCGGCTGCGCAGGTAGAACAGCTTGGCCCGACGCACCTTACCGTGACGGACGATCTCGACCTTCTCAACGAAGGGAGAGTTGACGGGGAACACGCGCTCCACGCCAACGCCGTAGGAAGTGCGGCGAACGGTGAAGGTCTCGGCCACGCCGCCGTGCTTCTTGGCGATCACAGTGCCCTCGAAGGCCTGGATACGCTCGCGCTCGCCTTCCTTGATGCGAACGGAGACCCGAACGGTGTCACCGATCTCGAACTGGGGCCGGTTCTCTTTGACCATGCCCTGGGTGATGATCTGCATTGCGTCCATTGATGAATCCTCCATTTTTTTTGACGTTCATACCCGATAATCGGCAGAGGACCGCCCGTTTAATGATATACATTAACCCCGCTGATGGTGCCAGCGGACACTAACGCCTAAATATGATAGCACAGCATTTGGCTGTTTGCAAGCTTTTTCAGGCAAAATCTTCAGAATTTTTTGTAATGAGCCGGGTGCGCAGCACATGGGCCCGGGTGGAGTCCACTCCGCACTGCTCCTGAAGGAAGCCCAGCCACAGGCTGGGGTTGAGGTTCAGCCCCTCCCCCGCCGGCAGCTGCATTTCAAAGCGCACCTCGTCCCCTTCCCGGGCATAGTCCAGCCGGGGGCAGTGCTCCTTGAGGTCGATCTCCTTCTGGCCGCGCTTGGACTTCTTCAGCACCGGGGCGGCGGACAGAGCGTTGTAGCGATCCAGGCCCTGCGCGAACTCAGCGGGCAGGCGCACGGTGTAGACCGCGCCGGCGATCTGCTCGGCCTTGCATTTAGGCAGGGTGACGGCGGTAACGGTCACGCCCAGAGGCATCACTGGCTCCAAAGCCGCTTTCCATGCCGCCAGGTCCGGCTGCTCCGCTTCCGTCTTGACGTCCACGCTCTCTACCAGGCTCTCCTGCCCCAAAGGCAGCGGGCAGGCAAAGGTCATGTAGATGTGAGGGTTGAAGCCCAGAGTGTACCAGACAGGCAGGCCGCTGCGCTTGAGCGAGCGCTGCATCACCCGCTGCAGGTCCAGAAGAGAAATGTAGGAGGCCTCGCCGGTCTTAGTGAACCAGATCCTTACTGTAGTCAAAACAGGCACCTCCCACAAATTTATTCGCTCCGCAGGCGCTGCACTTGCGGTTACAGGGCGGAGTGGTCTGGGCGGCCATCGCCTTCTGATACTCCCGCACCAGGAAGTCGTGGCTCACGCCGTAGTCCATGTGGCTCCAGGGGGTGACTTCGTCCAGCCCGATGAAGCGGTTGGCATAAAACGCGGTGTCCAGCCCGCACTCGGCAAAGGCCTCCATCCACCGGTCGTAGTGGAAGCACTCGTCCCAGCCGTCAAAGAAGCAGCCTTTGCGGTAGGCGGTCTCCAGCACCCGGCCCAGGCGGCGGTCGCCCTTGGCGAACACTGCCTCCAAAAAGCTGATGGAGCTGTCGTGGTAGTTCACGTGGATCTTCTTGCTGTGTACGCTGTGCAGCAGATGCTGCTGCTTTTCCCGCAGTTGCTCCTCGGTGTCCTGGGGAACGAACTGGAAAGGAGTGTGGGGCTTGGGCACAAAGCAGGCCACGCTGATGGTCACCTGCACCCCTTTGCCCTTGGGCTTGTCCGGGTTCGCGTAATAGAGGTCCACGATCTTCTGGGCGGTATCGGCGATGCCCTCGATGTCCTCCATGGTCTCGGTGGGCAGGCCCATCATGAAGTAGAGCTTCACCGAAGTGTAGCCCGCTTTAAAGGCCAGCGAGCATGTGCGCTCGATCTCCGGCCAGGTGACGTTCTTGTTGATGACGTCCCGCAGACGCTGGGTGCCCGCCTCCGGCGCAAAGGTCAGGCCGGTCTTGCGCACCCGGTTGGTCTTCTCCACCAGGCTCTCGCTGAAGTTGTCGATGCGCAGCGAGGGCAGCGAAAGGCTCACGTGCTCGTCCTTGGTCCAGGTGAGCAGGTCGTCCAGCAGGGGTTCCAGCTGGCTGTGGTCGGAGGTGGACAGGCTGGTGAGGCTGATCTCCTCGTAGCCGGTGTTGTCGCACAGCTGGCGGGCGGCCTCGTTGAGCTTGTCCGCGCTGCGCTGGCGCATGGGCCGGTACAAAAAGCCCGCCTGGCAGAAGCGGCAGCCGCGCACGCAGCCGCGCAGCACCTCGATCTGGGCGCGGTCGTGCACCGCGCCCACCATGGGCACCACAAAGTGGGTGGGCGGGGTCTGGCTGTCCATATCCCGGATGACCGCCTTGGTGATGACGGCGGGAGCCGCGGGGTCGTTGGGGGTGACAGCCTTCACCCGGCCGTCCTCGTGATAGGTCACATCATAGAAAGAAGGCACATAGCAGCCGGGCACGGCGGCGATGCGGCGCAGGACTTCCTTCTTGGGCAGGCCCAGACGCTTGGCTTCCTCCACAATGCGGCAGACGTGAGGCAGCTGCTCCTCCCCTTCGCCCAGCATCATCATGTCAATGAAATCTGCCAGGGGCTCGGCGTTACACACGCAGGGACCGCCGGCCACGATCAGCGGCCACTCTTCGCCCCGGTCCTCGGTCCGCAGAGGGATGCCCGCCATGTCCAGCATGGCGAGGATGTTGCTGTAAGACAGTTCATACTGCAGCGTGAAGCCCACGATGTCGAAGGCGGTGAGGGGGTCTTTGCTCTCCAGCGCGTAGAGAGGCAGGCCCACCCGCTCCATCTCCGCCTTCATATCCACCCAGGGCATGAAGGCGCGCTCGCACCACCAGTTGGGCTGCTGGTTCAAAAGCTCGTAGAGGATCTTCATGCCCAGGAAGGACATGCCCACCTCGTAGGTATCGGGAAAGCAGAAGGCAAAGCGCAGGTCCACATCTGCCTTGTCTTTCATGATGCAGCCCGGCTCGCCGCCGGTGTAGCGGCCCGGCTTCTGCACATGGGCCAGAGCCTCTTTCAATTTCGGGTCAAACAAAACCGTTTCCTCCATCGCGTGCGCCGCAAAAAAGAGGCGCACAGGTTTGATTCCTGTTTATTGTACCCGATTCGACCCGCAAATGCAATCACGGAAGGAGACATTGCAGCATCCTTCGCCCATCCAGTTCTCCCAGAGGCAGCAGATTGAATAATCCGGTGGCGAGATTGGCCGCCGCAAAGAAATAGCCCCAGTAACTGGCGGACAGCTGCATCCAGCCCAGAACAGCGGCGCAGAGAACAAGATTGGTCAGCGGCCCGGCAAGCGCCAGCAGAAAGGTCTCGCCGCGTGTAAGAAGCGCGGCGGAAGCATCCAGGCCGATGCCGCGCAGCGAAAAGCGCAGGACCGGCAGGCTTTTGGTGAGGGCAAGCCATGCCGCCACGTGGCCGCACTCATGCAGCAGCGCCGCCAGCAGCCCCACCCGCACAAGGCCGGTGTGATCCCGGTAGAGCACGAACCACAGCGCCGCCAGAAACAGCACCGGACGACGAACGCGCAGGTGCCTCATGAAAGCCCCAGCGCCTGGGCGGGATCGTAACGCACATCGTTGTGCAGCAGCTCAAAGTGCAGGTGCGGCCCTGTGACCATGCCGGTCTGCCCCACTGTGCCAAGAACGGTGTTTTCATCCACCGTCTCCCCCTGCCGCACAAACACATACTGCATGTGACAGTAGCGGGTAGTCACGCCGTCGCTGTGGAGGATGACCACGTTGTTGCCATAGGAGGCGCTGTATTCGCTTTTCTGCACCACGCCGCCGGCAGCGGGACGGACGGGTGTGCCCTCGGCAGCGGCCAGGTCCACGCCGGTGTGGAAGTCGCTTTTTCCAGTGACCGGGTGTTTGCGCCAGCCGTAGTCCGACGTGATATAAAAGCTTTCCAGCGGTAGGTTGAGCGCAAAGGGCGGCTGATAGGCCTTGGTGGAGTTCCCCTCCGGCACAAAGGGCCAGAACGCCGCCAGCTGTCCGCCTGCGCCGGTGAGTTCGGGGAGGCCGCCCTGTTCTTCCGTATCCCCCTCCAGTTCTGCCATGACTTCCATCACCTCTCCCTGCAGCCGATTTACCACCTCGGAGGTGAATTTGAGCAGATGCTCCTGCCCGTTCAGCTCCACTCCGCTCTCCAGCGCCTTGTAAAAGGCTTCACTGCACCGGCGGTACAACTCCGGCGCGGCATAGTCCAGAATCAGAACGACCGCCGTGGCCAGCAGGCAGAGAAAGACCTGCACCCGGAGGATGTAGTTGGGCCGCTGCTTTTCCCGGGGCGTGACGGGCGGAGTGAGCGCGGCTTTCATTTCTTCCGTTCCCGGAAGGATGGGCGGATATTGCGTTTCCTGGGTCTTTTCCCACATGGTCCTGCTCCTTTTTCTTCGGCATGATATAGTCTATTCTTATGCATTGCCCGAAGAAAAAATAGCAAAAGACCGACAGGGCCGCTCGATGCGGCGCTGCCGGTCTTTTGTGTTGCCTCACAGCATGGAGGTCAATGTGTTTTGGATGCCGTCTGCGATCGCCGTGGCGATGGCATTTTTGTAGCTGTCGTTCTGCAGCTTGCTCAGCTCGTCGGGATTGGTCAAAAATCCGCATTCCACCAGCACGGCCGGGAACTCCATGTGGGTGGTGACCCGGTAGGCGCCGTATTTGTCGCCCCGGTTGGTGGTGCCCAGCGCTCCGGCCACTCCGCCGGACAGATTCGCCGCCAGCTGGCGGGAATAGGGATTGAAGTAGTATACCTCGGTGCCCTTTGCGCTGGAAACGCCGGCGTTATGGTGGATGCTCACGAACAGGTGCGGGCTGAAGCTCTGGGACTGGTTCACCCGGCTGTCCAGCGAGACGTAACCGGACGTGTCGGTCACCTGCACCGTCGCGCCCCGGCTGCGCAGGATGTCCGCCACACGGTTGGCGATGTCGGCGTTCAGGGTCTTTTCGGTGTACATGCCGCTGATGGAGGTGCCGCCGTCGTAACCGCCGTGACCGGGGTCAATGTAGATCTTCGCGCCGGAGAGTCCATTGGGAATCTGGTTGAAGCGGAACACCAGATTGTCGCCGTCGTAGTAGGCACGGTAGCCCAGGAAGGAACCGGCCTTGCGCAGATCAAAGCGGATCACGGTGTCGTTGCCCTGCTGGGAAAGGCTCACGCCGCTGAGCAGGTTGTTGGATGCAAGACCGGGAGCGGCGGTGTCGGCACGGGTATCCTTGAGCGTCACCACCATACTGGTTGCGCCGGCAAAGCTGTTCACGCCGCCGGAGGAGGAATACCCCACTCCGTCAAAGGACACGGTGTAAGCGGTCTTGCGGCCGGAGCGGGCAAAACTGACATAGACATACTGTCCGTCCGCCCAGCTGTTCGCGCCGCTCAGCGAGGACAGCTGCCATTCCGCCTCGCCCAGGCTGCTCACGGAGGATGCGCTCACCCGGACGCCGCTGCCCAGAATGTAATACTCACCGCTGCCGTAGGTGTCATCGTAGTAGGTGAGCTTATCGCTGACGATGTAGTCCACTGTGCCTTTGGGCAGCGGGAAGCAGCTGCCGTTGGGGTCGTTGTTCAGAACGCCCGCGGGATAGGTGCGGGCCTGGCTTGCGGTGACCTCCACCAGGTGTCCCTTCTCCCCTTCCACGCCGGGCGCCTGCTGGGGCAGCGCCGCCACATACACCCGGGCGCCAGAGGCGGATTGGGTGATGCCGGACCAGGTGCCGCTGACGGTGATGTTGCCCACGTCTTGCTGGCTCTCGGTGGCCGCCGGCACGGTGAGGGTGCCTTTGTAGGGCACATAGCTGGAGGTGTTGCCGTCAGCCGTGTCTCCCGTGAGCTCCTGCTCGGTAAGGGTGACGCTGGCGCCGCCCAGGCTGGCGGTGATGGTGGAGCCGGAGTAGGCCATAACGGTGACACCCACTTGGGTGGAACCCTCCACTGTCATACTGCCGGAGGGCGAGACCTCCTTGATGATGACCACCTCGCGGGTGATTTTATATACAACGGATTTTTCCTTGTGCTCAAAGGTGAAGGTGTTGAGCCCCGGCTCCAGATTCATCTCCACGCTGAACACACCTTCGCTGTTGCGCTCCAGTTCCTTGCCGTTGAGGGTCAGCGGGAAGTTGGGGTCGGAGGCGCCGTAGAAGTTTACCTGCGGCTCCTGGGTGGTGTAGGTGCGTTTTTCCGGCGTGCTCACGGTCAGGTCAGTAAGGATGTCCTGCTCTTCGATCTGGTCGGCGTAGTAGCGCAGCAGTACGTCGGTGGAGCCGCCCACGTTCGCGTCCAGTGCAGAAAGCGAGCCGTAGGCCGCGCCGACACAGCCGTCCACGGCCCGGGTCTCGATGATCTGGCGCATCACCTGATCCGGAGCTTTCCAGCCGGGTTCGTCGCCGCCCAGCCGGTCGTTGCAGATCCAGGCGGAAACTCCCGCTCCGTACTGCGACGCTGTCTGTGCCCACCAGGTGAGCACCGTCTTGAAATTCTGGGCCTCATCGGTGAGGGAGCCGGTGCAGCGCACCATCACCTGGTCCACATCCGCCCAGGCAAAGATGGCGTTCAGATCCACATAGGCGTCGGTGGCCATCTCAAAGTCTGCCTCCGTTGCGCTGCCCGCAGGGTCGGTGGTCTGGTTCGCCCACACCGGGTCGGTCACAAGGCCGAACACCGCGTCTGATTTTGCGCTTTTGACCGCTGCGGAGGCATTTACCACGAGGGAGCTGACGCATTCCCGCACCCAGTTGTCATAGCCCATGGAAGCGCCTTCGCTGCGGTAGATGCTCATGCTTTCGGCGGTCTTCTGATTATAATAGCCGGTGAGATAGACGCCGTTCGGCTGATACGTTCCGGTCAGTTCCCCCAATACTTTGGAGGAGCTCTGGATGGCGGCGGCGCTCAGGTTGCCGTGGGCGCCGTATTGACCCTGCCCATCCACGCCGCAAGAAGCGTCGAAAAGGACGTAAAAGGAAAGCCCTTGTGCCCGTGCCGCTTCTGCCGCATAGCCCAACAGGTCATAGCTGCTGGCCATCGGCCAAGTCTCGCCGGCAAACAGCGCTCCATCAGAAGTATTGGCCGGGAAAAATACGGCGTTCATTCCATATTCCGCGATCTTCGACATCGCAGCATCCAGCTGCGCTTTGCTGTCGCTCTCCCCTGCGGCCGGGTCAAAATCCTGCCCGGCCTGAAGAACGACCGCCTTCATCTCTGCGGGAGAAGCCGTTGTTCCGGAGGCTTCCTCTGCAAACACCGCGCCGCTGAGCAGCACTGCGCAGAGCGAGCCGGCTGCCAGCAGCCTCAGTATGCGTTTCAAATCCCCGCCTCCTCTCTATAATACAAAACAATACTTGTTTCTTGTCATATCCCCATACTATACGTTTTTTTGGACAAAATCAAGCAAAAGCCGCCAGTTTCCCAGTATTCAATAATGTAACGCAAAATGACTTTACACGCTTGATTTCGCGATATTTTGCTCAGAAAAAAGTCGAGTGCCTGTAAAGGCACTCGACTTTATACCGGTTTATGTCAGCTGCGATGCAGCCATTTGCGAAGGCGGCTGAAGAAGCCCTCAGAAACCGCAGTCTCTTCCCGTTTCTCCGGTGCGGCGGGCGAAGCGGACGCAAAACCATCCTTGAAATAATTGTACAGCTCCATCTGGCTGTCTACCAGCGGCTGGCCTTCGGCAGGTTTGACCTTGGCGTAGCTGCCGTCGGGGCGCATTTCCCGGGCATTCACATTATCTGCCAGCTGAAGCTGCAGAATATCCCAGAGCTGTTTTGCAATGGCGGGATCATCCACCCGGATGCCCACCTCAACACGGCGTTCGGTGTTGCGGGTGAGGAAGTCGCCCGAGGCCATGTAAATGCGCAGATTCTCGCCTTCACCAAAGGCGTAAATGCGGGAGTGCTCCAAATAGCGGCCCACGATGCTGCGGATGCGAAGATTCTCAGTCTGGCCGGGAAGCCCCGCCTGCACACAACAGATGCCGCGCACGATCATGTCGGTGGGGACGCCGGCCTGGGAGGCCTCCACCAGCTTTTCGATGATATTCTTGTCACTGATGGAGTTGTTTTTCAGAATGATACGGGCAGGCTGACCCAACCGCGCCTTTTCGATCTCGGCGTCCATTTCTTTCAGCAGCACGCTCTTGAAATGGAGCGGCGCCACGATGAGATGTTCGGTGTCATCGGTAAGCCGTTCCACCGCCAGATTGTTAAAGACAGCAGCGGCCTCCTCGCCCACCTCCTGGTTGGTGGTGACAAAGGAGAGATCGGTGTATTGCTCGCTGGTCTTTTCGTTGTAGTTGCCGGTGCCGATCTGAGTGGTGTAGAAATAGCGGCCCTGGCTGCGTCGGGTGATGAGGGTCAGCTTGGAGTGGACTTTGTAATCGTCCAGACCATAGATAACGGTGCAGCCTGCTTCTTCCAGCTTTTTGGACCAGTCGATGTTATTCTGCTCGTCAAAACGGGCGCGCAGCTCCACGATAGTGACTACTTCCTTGCCGTTCTCTGCGGCGGCCACCAGCGCCTGCACGATCTGGGAGTTGTTGGCCATGCGGTACAGGGTCATCTTGATGCTGACCACATCCGGGTCATAAGCCGCGGCCATCAGCATTTTAATGAAGGGGCGCATGCTCTGATAGGGATAAGCAATGAGCACATCCCGGTGCTTGGCTTCCTCCCCCAGCTTAAAGTTCGACGGAGCCTGCATGGGCTTCGCCACCGGGTAGAACAGGTCGGTGCGCCCGTCTGCCTGCAGACGAGCAGCCAGCTTGAAATAGCAGGAGAGATCCAGAGGGCTTTCCTGATAGAAGCACTGCTTTTCCGGAAGCATCAGCTTTTCGCAGAGGTATTTACTGATCTCCTGGGGAGGCTCGTTCCAGAACTGGAGCCGCACAGCCGCCAGTTTGCGACGCTTTTTCAGCAGTTCGCTCATCACCTGACGATAGTCGATGTCCTGGTCAAACATGCCCTCCTGCACGTCAATGTCGGCGTTGCGGGTCACCCGGAACAGGCATTTTTTCTGCAGCATCCCTTTCGGAAAGACCAGGTCGGCAAAGCGGAAGATCAGTTCTTCTGCAAGACCGTAGAGCAGCTGGTCATCCTTCTTCAGATATAGCATCCGTTCGAACTGGCTGCTGATGGGAATGAGGCCGTAGGAGACGGAGGCGTCACCCTTGCCTTTCAGAGTAGCGCAGAGATAGATCTCCTGGTTGCGCAGGAACGGGAAGGGATGGCGGTGGTCGATGATCTGCGGCGAGAGCACAGGCAGCATCTCGTTCAGAAAATACTTTTTCCAGAAGCGCTCATCCTCTTTGGCAAGGTTCTGGAAATCAATGCGCACATAGCCCTGCTCCGCCAGATGCTGACGCAGCTTCACCACGATCTTGTCGCACTGCTGCTGCAGGTCTGCGGTTTTGGGCATGATGGCCGCCAGCTGCTGCGCGGCGGTGAGTTTGGTCTTATTGTCGGTGATCTCGTTTTTCAGCAGTGTGCGGTCATAGAGCGAACCCACACGCACCATGAAAAACTCATCCAGATTGCTGCCGTAGATGGCAGTGAATTTCATCCGCTCCGCCAGCGGGACCGTTTTTTCCTTGCCCAGGGCCAGCACCCGCCGGTCAAAATCCAGCCAGCTGAGCTCACGATTGATAAACACGTTCTGACGTTGGGGTTCCATCGTCAGTTCCCCCTCCTTGAAAATCATTCTTCGATATAAAGATATTCGCGCCATGCTTTGACGTCATCCGTGCTGACGCCTTCCACCAGCAGGACTTGATCCACAATAATGAATCCGCCGAACTCCTCCCGGTATTCCAGAATTGCCTGCGCCATCCCCTCGCCGATGCCGGGAATGCTCTGCAATTCCGCAGCGGTGGCCGTGTTCAGATTAACCCGAAGCACCTCTTCCGCCGAGACCGGATCGGGCGAGACCGGCGCGTACTCCGGTTGCCAGAACGGTGCATAGCAGAAATAGCCTCCCAAAAGGATCGCCAGCGCGGCAGCACAGCATGCGGCGGTCAGCAGAACCTTTTTCATCCAGCAGCTCCCCCATTTCGGAGTTTACAGAGTCATTATAGCATATCTTCCCGGCACGAAAACCGAAATCTTTGTAAAAAAAGCCCGTTGGCGCACCGATAAGGGCGTCAATGGGCCTTCGTTATGTATATTTTCGGATCAGGCTGTAGAGGTACTCCCCCACTCCGCCGTTGCGGCAGGTCGATACCACTTCGTCCGCCACCAGTTTCACTTCGGTGGGAGCGTTGCCCACGGCCACTGCATGGCCGGCGGCGCGCATCAGGTCGATGTCATTGTAATAATCGCCGATGACCACGGTGTTTTCCATCGGGATATTCTGCATCGCGCACAGACGGCGCAGCGCCTGCGCTTTGCTCACGCCGGCAGGCATGATCTCATAATACATCAGATTGGTGTGCAGGAAATACATCTCTTCCATGGGGATGGACGCGCAGAAAGACTGCAGCGAAGCCAGTGTGACCGGGTCTGCCGCAAAAACCACCTTTGCCCAGTTGTCGGGTACCTGGTCCAGAGGGCAGAGCACGCTGTGCATCTTTTCTTCCTGCACATGAGCCTGAGTGTAACGGTTGGCCTGAACGATATACAGGCGGCCGTCCTCCACCATGATCTCCACGCCGATGTCCGCGAACTGGCTCATAACGGTCTCGATGACCTGCGTTGCACCCTCCCGGGGCAGGAAATGCTTTTCCAGAGGAGCGTCTGCCTGCATGTCATAGAGGACACTGCCGCCGCAGGTGATGGCCGGGCAGGACAGGGGCAAATCGCCCAGCGCCGCGCGCACCGACTCCACAGGACGGCCGGTGGCCACGGTGAAGCGGCCGCCCAGCTCACAGAACAGCTGGATGGTGACACGGTTGCAGGAAGGCACACCCTCTTTCGCAGTGAGAAGGGTGTTGTCCATATCGCTGACGACCAGAAGGTCCGCAAGAGATTCGATCATGATTCCGGCTCCTTTCGGAGAGTGCGCAAAAACTCTGTGAAATAGGCGGGCAGAGGGCTTTCAAAGCGCATTGTCTCCCCCGTGACGGGATGCACGAAACCCAGCACCCGCGCATGAAGGCACTGCCCGTTCAGACGCTTGATGCAGTCCCGGGGGCCATAGACGCTGTCGCCCGCCAGCGGATGGCCGATGCTGGCCATATGCACCCGGATCTGGTGGGTTCGGCCGGTCTTTAAGCGGCAGGCAATGTGTGTAAAGCCGTTATACTGTTCAAGCACCTGGTAGCCTGTGTAGGCGTATTTTCCGTCGGGAACCACCGCCATCTTTTTCCGGTCGGTGCGATGGCGGCCGATGGGGGCTTCCACAAAGCCTTCCGGCTCCTTGAAGCGCCCATACACCACCGCTTCATAGACCCGGTCCACACTGTGAACGGCCATCTGAGCGCACAGGCCCTCGTGGGCAGCGTCGGTTTTGGCCACCACCAGCAGGCCGCTGGTGTCCTTGTCGATGCGGTGCACGATGCCGGGGCGCACTACGCCTCCGATGGAAGAAAGGCGCCCCGCACAGTGGTAGAGCAGCGCGTTGACCAGCGTTCCGTCCGGGCTGCCGGGCGCGGGATGCACCACCATGCCCTTGGGCTTGTTCACCACAAGCAGATACTCGTCCTCGTAGACGATCTCCAGCGGGATGTTCTGGGGCTGGGCCTCCAGCGGTTTTGCATCGGGCAGGTCCACTGTCAGATGCTCCCCTGCCCGCAGCTTGCGGTTCTTGGCCACCGGCTGACCGCTGCACTGCACGAGCCCCTGCTCAAACAGACGCTGCAATGCGCTGCGGGTCAGTTCGATCTCTTCCAGGTCGGCAAGGAACCGGTCGGCACGCTGACCGACACACTCCGCGGGCACAAAAACATCAAACCGTTCCATCGTCCTGCTCCAAAGGGGATGCTTCCGCCGGAGCCTGCTGCCGCTGTTTGCGGGCGGACAGCTCTTCCAGCAGAAGGCTCAGCAGCAGAAGGCCGATACCGGTGCAGACCAGAATGTCAGCAAAGTTGAACACTGCGAAATCCATGAACAGCAGATTGATGTAGTCCACCACTTCGCCGTTCATCACGCGGTCCACCAGATTGCCGATGCCGCCGCCCAGCACAAACAGCCAGCCGATGTATTCCAGCTTTTTCGCGGGCTTTTTGAAGAGCAGATACCAGGCCACGACCAGAAGCGCCGCGCCGGTGAACAGAATCAGAAAGGTCTGCTTGCCCTGGAGGATGCTGAAAGCGGCGCCGTCGTTGAGATAGTAGCGCAGTTCCACCACGCCGGGGATCAGGGGCATGCTGCCCACAGGTGCAAGATTCACGGTGGCCCAGAATTTGATGCCCTGGTCAATGACCACCAGCAGCGCAGCGGCCGCGAGGGTGATGAGTGCAGAAATCAAGGAATACCTCCCACTTCCGGCTCTGCCTTGGGGCGGCCGGGTCTGTGATAGTTCAAAAGCGGCGCGGGCGCACCGTTGCCGATGCGACTCAGCGCGCCGCTTTTGAAACACTGTTTTATTCTGCGAGCACCGCAGCGCACCGGCCGCACAGGCAGGGATGCTGCGCATCGGAGCCCACGTCAGCGGTGTACTTCCAGCAGCGCTGGCACTTCTCGCCCTCGGCGTGCTGCACGGCAACGCCCAGGCCTTCCACTTCGCCGTGAACGCCGCCTTCGCCTTCCACGACCTCCAGCTGGGACACGATCATCAGATCTTCCCACTGCTCCACAGGGATGGTGGCGATGAACGCGGCCATCTCGGGCGCGCAGTACAGGGTGACTTTGGCTTCCAGAGAAGAGCCGATGACCTTTTCGGCACGGGCCTGCTCCAGGACCTTCTTCACGTCATCGCGCACGGCGATGATGTGAGCCCACTTGGCGCGGAACTCTTCGCTCTGGGCCCAGACGCCGGCAGCAGCCATGTCCTCAAAAGCCACATACTTCTGCTTGCCGTCAAAGTCCGGCACAAAGCTCCAGATTTCCTGGCTGGTGAAGGTCAGGATGGGGGCGATGATCTTGGTGAGGTCCACCAGGATGCGGAACATGGCAGTCTGCGCCGCGCGGCGGGCGGGAGCGTCCGCCTTGCTGCAGTACAGCCGGTCCTTGGCCACATCCAGGTAGAAGTTGGACATATCCACCACGCAGAAGTTATAGACCGCGTGATAGACCTTGTGGAAGTCGAAGCTGTCGTATCCGTCACGAGCGGTTTTATTCAGCTGATCCAGACGATCCAGCGCCCACAGATCCAGCTCGGTGAGCGCATCGTCCGCCACCATGTCGGTGCGGGGATCAAAGCCGTTCAGGTTGCCCAGGATGAAGCGGGCGGTGTTGCGGATCTTGCGGTAGGCCTCGCTCAGCTGCTTGACGATCTCCTTGCTGATGCGCACGTCCACGGTGTAATCGCTGGAGGCGACCCACAGACGGACGATGTCAGCGCCGAAGTCCTTGATGATCTCGCTGGGCTCCACGCCGTTGCCCGCGGATTTGTGCATCTGCTTGCCTTCGCCGTCCACGACCCAACCGTGGCACAGAACATTCTTGTAAGGCGCAACGCCGCGGGTGGCGACGCTGGTGAGCAGGCTGGACTGGAACCAGCCGCGGAACTGGTCGCCGCCCTCCATGTACAGATCGGCGGGCCAATGCAGCTCCGGGCGCTCCTCCAGCACCGCCACATGGGTGGAGCCGGAGTCGAACCAGACGTCCATGATGTCCTTGTCCTTCTCGAACTCAGTGCAACCGCACTCGCAGGTGTAACCGGCAGGCAGGATCTCGCTGGCCTCATACTTGTACCAGGCGTCGCTGCCCTCGCGGCGGAACAGATCGCTCACCGCCTTGATGGTCTCGTCGGTGATGTGATACTTGCCGCACTTCTTGCAGTAGAACGCGGGAATGGGAACGCCCCAGGTGCGCTGGCGGCTGATGCACCAGTCGCTGCGGTCGCGCACCATGCCCATCATGCGGTCATGGCCCCAGCCGGGGAACCACTGCACCTGATCGATGGCCTTGTAGACATCCTCTTTAAAGGCATCGATGGAGCAGAACCACTGCTTGGTGGCGCGGAAGATGATGGGGCTGTGGCAGCGCCAGCAGTGAGGATACTGGTGGCTCATGTGCTGCACGCCCAGCAGGTGGCCGCTCTCCTGAATGTGCTTCAGGATGACCTTGTTGGCGTCCCAGACTTTGAGGCCGCTGAAGGGGCCGGCCTCGGCGGTGAGGAAGCCGCCGTCGTCCACGGGCACGATCACCGGCACCTGAGGATAGTGCTTGGTGCAGACGTCAAAGTCTTCGACGCCGTGGCCGGGAGCGGTGTGAACGCAGCCGGTGCCGCTTTCCAGAGTGACGTGGTCGCCGTTGATGACCAGGCTCTTGCGGTCCAGGAAGGGATGCTGGACCTGCATCAGTTCCAGCTCGCTGCCCTTGACGGGCTCGCCCACGATCTCGTAGCTGTCGATCTTGCAGGCCTGCATGGTGCTCTCCACCAGGGCCTCGGCCATCACCAGGTAGTCCTCCCCCACCTTGACGAAGACATAGTCATAGTCGGGGTTCAGGCAGATGGCCACGTTGGCGGGCAGGGTCCAGGTGGTGGTGGTCCAGATGACGAACCAGGCTTTGTCCATGGGGATGCCGCGCTTTTCCAGAATGCCGTTCGGGTCGTCGGTGACGTTGAAACGCACGTAGATGGAATCGCACTCGTCCTCGCCGTACTCGATCTCCGCCTCGGCCAGCGCGGTGCGGTCTTCGGGGCACCAGTACACGGCCTTCAGGCCCTTATAGATGTAACCCTTCTTGGCCATCTCGCCGAAGATCTCGATCTGGCGGGCCTCAAACTCGGGCTTCAGGGTCAGGTAGGGATTTTTGAAATCACCGATAACGCCCAGGCGCTGGAACTGCTCGCCCATGATGTCGATGTGCTCGGTGGCGAACTCGTGGCAGATCTTGCGCAGCTCCAGCTTGGAGATCTCGCCCTTGCCCACCAGCTGCTTCATCGCTTTCAGCTCAATGGGCAGGCCGTGGGTGTCGTAGCCGGGCACATAGGGGGCCTGGAAGCCGGTCATGTTCTTGTAACGGACGATGATGTCCTTGATGATCTTGTTCAGCGCGGTGCCCATGTGGATGTTGCCGTTGGCGTAGGGAGGGCCGTCATGAAGGACGTAGCGGGGCTTGCCCTCGTTGTGCTTCATCAGCTCCTCATAGAGATGATCGGCGTTCCACTCCTTGAGCATCTCCGGCTCTTTCTTGGGCAGGCCTGCCCGCATGTCAAACAGAGTTTTGGGCAGGTTGATCGTGCTGTTGTAATCCTGTGGCACTGGTAACTACACTCCTATTCCTCAAATGTGCACATTTCGAAAAGCGCGCGCATTTGTCAATCGCTGAATTTGATGCCCTCAAAGCCCTCGAACAAGGACGAAGCGGGCGGGGTCTCGGGCTGAGGGGCAGCCGCGCGGGAAGCGCCGGGCACAAAGGTGCGGGTGGGCTCTTCCTCTTCCTCGGTCTGCGCGGGCTCTTCTGCGGCAGGCGCGCCGTACAGGGCGCTGAGATCCGGGAAACGGCTGATGGGGTCGTCCGGCTCCTCGGGCGCGTCAAAGCCCTGCTCAAAAGGATCGGCCTCCGCGGGGGCCTCCGGCTCCTCCACCGGGGCGGCCTGTTCGGGTTCTGCCTGCTCCACAGGAGCGGGGATCTCCTCTTCTTCCGCCTCTTCCGGCTCGTCGCCGGGCAAAGTGCTCAGAGACTCGATGTGCTGTTTGTAAAGGCTCAGCACGCTGTTCTTGAACTGCGCCACTTCCGCCTTGACCCGCTCCAGCTCCAGCTGCTCGTCGTTCACCTGCTCCAGGGCGGCACGGGTGATATCCTCCGCCTTGATGCCCGCCTCGCGCAGGATGGACTCTGCCTTCTGCTTGGCTTCCTTGATGACGTTCTCGCCCATGCGCTGGGCGTTGAGCAGAGCAGTCTTGAGGTTATCCTCATCCTTGCGGTACTCCTCCACCTTCTGGGCCAGGACGTACAGCTTTTTCTCGGTGCTCTCCTTCTCCGCCTGCAGCTGCTCCATCTGCTGGGCCAGCTGCTGCAGCAGGGCGTCCACGTCCTCGGGACGGTAGCCACGCATGACCTTGTCGAAGGTTACGGTGCGGATCTCCTGGGGTGAAATCATTCAGATCATTCCTTTCGCCGAAAGTGGCGGCACAGTGCCGTCAGTATTGGAAATATTGGATAAACAACCGATCCTTGCGGCTTTTGCCGCCCAGGGCCTCCAGCTTGAAGCGGCCCATGCCCCGCACGGTGAACACATCGCCCTCGTACACAGGCGCATGGCTGCTGGAAACGGGCACATGGTTTATCTCCAGTCGGCCGCCTCGCACCAGTGCTTCCGCCTGGCCGCGGCTGCAGCGGAGCATGGCCGCCAGCACCGCGTCCGCCCGCAGAGAAGACACTGTGGCGGTCTTGCTCTCCCGTTGGACAGAATGGTCCGGCAGCGGGCCGTCAAACCGCTCGCAGCGGGCTGAACAGCGGCCTACGCTGACAAGCTCGTCACAGAGCAAAGGCGCCACCCGTTCCAGCACAAAGGCATACGCCCTGCCGGGGGTCTCGGGGTCGGGCAGGATGTCGCCCACACACTCCCGTTCAAGGCCAAGGCCCAGAAGAGAGCCGAGATAATCCTTGTGGGCGGGGGCTTCGCCGCCCATCACCGCACAGGATATCAAAACGCAACAAATCGGCGGTTCGCCTGAGGCGCCCGCCGGTTCGAGGCACAGCAGTTTGCGCTCGGCCGCAGGATAGCCGCCCGAAAAGGCGGCCCAGGTGCAGCCGACCTGATTCATCGCAGCCTCCGCCAGACTCTGCTCCCGGTCCGACAAAAAGCCGCTGTAGCGGGCCACGCCCCGGTTCTGCGCGGCGCGGAAGAGGTCCTGCGCACGGCGCATGATCAATTTTTCCTGATCGTTCCGGGGCGGAATGTATCCCCGCTGCCGTTCATCAGAAGAAGACGCCATTGCTTTCTAACTCATCCAGCAGATCCCCCATGATGTCCACATTATAGGGGGTGATGATAAAGGTGCTGTTGGCAACGCGCTTCATCTGGCCGTTGTTGGCGTAGGCCACGCCGGACAAAAAGTCCACCAGGCGGCGGGAAACTTCCTTGTTGGTGCCCTCCAGGTTGAGCACGACCGTGCGCTTGGCATTCAGATGGTCGGCCACAGTGCTGGCGTCATCAAACCGTTCGGGCTTCACCAGGACCACCTGCAGCTGGGTGGTGGCGTTGATGTTCACCACCTTGTTGCGCTTGCCCGTGGGTTCCGGCTGATAGCCGTCATCCTCCGCGGCGCTGCGCTGGGGGAACATGTCCTCGTTGTCGTCGTAGTAACCGTCATCCTCTTCGTTTACACCAAGAAATCTTTTAAGCCCGTCGAGCATCTTCTGTATCTCCTTCCGAAAATGATGACTGCTTCCTTCGAAATCACATCATCAGTTAGTATATATTATCGCTATTTTTCGTGATTCTGTCAATAAATAAACGCAACATTGCCTGATATTCACAGGATTTTCCCGTCGTAGAGGTCGGTGCCCTCCACGATGACCTCATCGAACAGCCGCACCTCATTGTCGGTGCCCACCTTGCCGCCCTCCGGCACGAGGATATACTCGTCGTCCTGATAGAGCACGGTGATCTTGCGGAAGCGCGCCAGGTTGCCGTATTTCACATAGACGCCCTTGTTGCCGTCCACGATGTTCAGCGCCTTGGCGCTGACCCGCACGCCCTTGAAGGACTCGAAGTCGATGCGGGCGGTGGCCGAGGCGAGGCTCAGCACGTCCGCGCCCACATATTCGCAGCTGAGCACGAATTTCGCAAGGCCGGAAGCTTCGTCCACCGTGACGCTCTCCACCGTGGCGGGCAGGACCTTTTCCGCCGCGCCGGGGAAGCTGATGTCCACGCTGGTGACACCCTCGAATTTCTTGCTCTCATCGGCGGTGCACACGCCGTAGAAATACCATTTATAATCGGTGACCAGCTTGCCCGCGCCGGAAACATCCCTCGTGCCCGCGCCTTCGGCGAGCGCGTCGGCCATCGCCACGGCGGACATCTGGTCCAGTTCCTCTTTGCTGTAGGTCAGCATCTGCGCCGCGTCTGCCGCCACGAAGTAGCCGCCGGTGGGAACGGTGACCGGTGTGGGGCTGCCGAGATTTGCCTGCTGCACCGCCTGTTCCTGCGCGATCAGCTCCTTGGCGCCGGAAAAATCCCGGGTGGCGCCGGTGGTGATCTGCAGGCGGTTCAGTGTGAGCAGGTACTCATTGCTTTTGGAGGAGATTTGGGTGTACTCCTGGCGGTCCAGGCTGTCCAGCAGATCGTACAGGGCCGACTGGCGCTGGGTCAGCAGCAGGTCCACGTCGGTGCCCGCCGTGTTCTCGCTTCGCTCCAGCAGGTCAAGCTGGGCGTCCAGCTCGGTGAGCGCGGTGCGGGCCCGGGCCTGGCTGGGGTCGGAGTAGATCTCCGCCACCTGCGTGCCAGAGGCCACACGCTCGCCATTGGAGACAAGATAGCCCATCTGCCCTTCCCCGGCCACTTCCGACTGCTCGAAAACGAGATAGCCGCCGGTATAAAGGCTGTCGGACATATCGTAGAGGATGGCCGTTTCGGTGCGGTAGGGGCGGTCCAGCACGGTGAATATCTGCACCAGAAGATACGCCGCCGCAAGGCCCAGCGCGGCGATGATGCCGTATTTTACGAAAGAGCCTTTCACAGCCTTCCCCTCCTTTCTTTGTCGAGAGCCGGGCCGTTCACAGCCCGAAATGTTCGCGCACGGTTGTTTCCGCCTGCTGCAGAATGGCTTCATCTCCGGGGTCCAGCCAGATGATGTTTTCCATACGGCGGAACCAGGTCAGCTGGCGCTTTGCATAGTTGCGGCTGGCCTGCTTGAGTTTATCGGCACAGGCGGCAAGTTCCGCAGTGCCTTCAAAATACGGGAAGAACTCCTTGTAACCGATGGCCTGCGCCGCCGTGCGGTAGCGGCCGCGGTTCTCAAAGACCAGCTTTGCTTCTTCCAGAATGCCCGCTTCGAGCATACGGTCCACCCGCAGGTCAATGCGGCGGTAAAGCTGCGCCCGGTCGGCCGGAGCCAGACAGAACACCAGCGAATCGAACGGGGGCGTTTCGGGCAGGGATTCCGCCCGCTGCCGGCTCATGGTCTTGCCGGTGGAGTAATAAAGCTCCAGCGCGCGTATCACCCGCCCCACATTGTTGGGATGGACTGTGGCGGCGTAGTCCGGGTCCACGGCGGCGAGCTTCTGGTGCATCGCTTTGGGGCCGAGGGCTGCCGCCTCCTGCTCCAGTTTTTCCCGCAGAGCGGGGTCTGCCTTTTGCTCGGCAAAGCGTACCCCGTTCAAAAAGCTTTCGATATACAGGCCGGTGCCGCCCACAAGAATGGGCAGTCTGCCCCGGGCGGCGATGGCTTTTACTTCCCGGTTCGCGGCGTCCACAAAGTCCGCCACGCTGAACGTCTGTTCCGGGGGTAGAAAATCCATCAGGTGATGGGGCACGCCTTCCATCTCTTCTTTGGTCGCCTTGGCGGTGCCCACGTCCAGCCCCTTATAGATCTGCATGGAGTCGGCGCAGACGATCTCGCCGCCGAGGCGCTTTGCCAGCTGGACCGAAAAAGCGGTCTTGCCGCTGGCGGTGGGGCCGCCCACGGCCACCACAGGCATTTTATCCCAATCGGCCAAACTGCTTTTCCAGCTCCTTTTTGGTAAGTTTCAGCACCACCGGTCTGCCATGGGGGCAGAAAGGCGGCACCTTTCCGTTCAGAATGTCCTGCGCCAGAGCCATCAGCTCCCGCCGGTCGGACTTGTCCCCCGCCTTGATGGCGGCTTTGCAGGCGATGGAGTGCATCACCCACTGGGTCTTTTCGCTCACCGTCTCACGGCTGCCGCGGGCGAGCCGGTCGGCCAGCTCGCACAAAAGGCCCTCCACGTCGGATACCTGCACGTCCGCGGGCACTGCCCGCACCAGCATGGTGTTGCCGCCAAAGTCATCTACCTGCACGCCCGCATCGTTCAACAGGTCAGCGTTTTCCAAAAGCGCCGTTTTTTCCGCTGCGGACAGGTTCACCGTCACCGGGGCCAGCAAAATCTGACTGCTGGCAGCGCCGTAGCCACTGACAAGCTGTTCATAGAGAATGCGCTCGTGAGCTGCGTGCTTGTCGATGAGGCAAAGCTCGCTGCCGCGCTGGGTGATGATGTATGTCTTGAACGCCTCGCCGATGTACTCCAGCGGATCTTCCTGCGGCGCCTCCTGCTGCGGTTCAGCGGGTACTGCCTGTACCTGCGGTTCCGGTTCGGGAACGGGTGCCGGTTCCTGCGTCCGTAAGACAGGCTCCGGAGCCGGCTGCACCGGTTGACGGACAGGCGCCGCATCCAGCGGCAACGGCTCGGAGCGCAGAGTTTCCTGCTGCACCGGGGCTGCGGTGAATGCCGGGCGCACAACGGGCGCAGGCCGGGGCACAGTCGGTTCGCTGCCCCAGCCGCCCAGTCCCGTTGCCGGGGCGGGCTTTGCCGCGGGCGGCGGCGCGGAATGTGTAATGGTCGGCTGTTTCACAGGGGTGGAGAGATCCAGCTGCTCCACCGTCTGCTCCGGCTCGTCCATCGCCGTTTGTTTGGAAAAACTGAAACGCTGCTCGCCGCTGCCGGGCTGAGCCAGTGCCGCTTTTACCGCCCGGTAGACCGCGTCGAACACGTCGCTTTCGCGGGAGAAGCGCACCTCGGTTTTGGCGGGGTGCACGTTCACATCCACCAGCTGGGCGGGCATTTCCAGCGCCAGCACGCAGCCGGGGAACTTGCCCTGCATCAGGGTGCCCCGGTAAGCGTTTTCCAGCGCGGCCATCATGGTGCGGTTCTTGACGAAGCGCCCGTTGATGAAGAAGAACTGCATGCCGCGGCTGGCCCGGCATGCCCGGGGCGGAGTGACAAGGCCGGACACACGGTAGCTGCCGCTGGCGTCCTCCACGGGCAGGAGGTCCTTGGCGAAGTCACGGCCCAGCACGGCGTAGGCCGCGCTCTTGAGGCTGCCGTCGCCCGGCGTTTTGTAAAGCTGCTTGCCTTCGCGGACAAAGGCGATGGACACTTCCGGATGAGAAAGGGCGATGCGGCTGACCGTTTCGCCCACAAAGGCGCCTTCGCTGGCATCCTTTTTCAAAAATTTCATCCGGGCGGGGGTGTTGTAGAACAGATCCCGCACGGTGATGGTGGTGCCCACCGGGCGCGCGGCCGGCTCCATCCCCTGCTCTTCGCCGCCTTCGATGCGGTAGCGGCAGGCGAACTCATCCGGTTCGGTGCGGGTGAGCACTTCCACCCGCGCCACGCTGGCAATGGAGGCCAGCGCCTCGCCGCGGAAGCCCAGCGTGTGGATGCTTTCCAAATCCTGCTCGCAGGAGATTTTGCTGGTGGCATGGCGGATGAAGGCCGTGGAGATATACTCTGCTTCGATGCCGCTGCCGTTGTCCGTCACCTGAATGAGGGACACGCCGCCTTTTTCGATGGCGACACTCACCTGGGTGGCGCCCGCGTCGATGGCGTTTTCCAGCAGTTCCTTCACCACCGAAGCAGGGCGCTCCACCACCTCGCCGGCAGCGATGAGCTCCGCGGTGTGCTTGTCCAGCACATGGATCACGGCCATGGGTCCGTCTCCCCTTTCCTATGTAAAATCAGTTGTCGAGCGTCTTTTTCAGCTCGTAGAGGAAATTCAGCGCCTCGATGGGGGTCAGCGTCTCCACGTCCAGGGCGCTGAGCTTGTCCATCATTTCGCTGGGCACCGCGGGACTGTTCATCGCCTCCAGCGCCTCAAAATCCAGCTGTGTGACCCGCTTGTTGCTCTGGCTGGCGGCGTCCAGCGTCTTGAGCACCTGCTTGGCCCGCTCGGTGACTTCGTCGGGCAGGCCGGCCAGCTTTGCCACCTGGATGCCGTAACTGTCGTCGGCAGGGCCGCGGACAATACGCCGCAGGAAGGTGATGTCGTCGCCCCGCTTCTTCACGGCGATGTTGTAGTTCTTGACGCCGGGCAGCAGGTCTTCCAGCTCGGTGAGTTCGTGGTAATGGGTGGCAAACAAAGTCTTGCAGCCGATTTTGACGGCAATATGCTCCACCACTGCCCGGGCGATGCTCATGCCGTCGAAGGTGGAGGTGCCGCGGCCGATCTCGTCCAGAATGACCAGACTCTTGCGGGTGGCATATTCCAGAATCTGGGCCACCTCGGTCATCTCCACCATGAAAGTGGACTGGCCCGCCGACAGGTCATCGGAGGCGCCCACGCGGGTGAAGATGGCGTCCACCACGCCCACGCGGCACTCCTTCGCGGGCACGAAGCTGCCGATCTGGGCCATCAGCGCGATCAGCGCGTTCTGGCGCATATAGGTGGATTTACCCGCCATGTTTGGGCCGGTGATGATGAGCAGGTTGTTCTCAGCGCAATCCAGCGTGGTGTCGTTGGGCACGAACAGGCTGCCTTTGAGCATCTGCTCGATGACCGGGTGGCGGCCCTCCTGGATGAGCAGCTCGCTGCCCTCGTCCACCGTGGGACGGACGTAGTTGTTGTCCGCCGCCACCTGGGCCAGGGCGGTGAGCACATCCAGCTTTGCCACCGCGGCGGCGGTGGACTGGATGCGGGTGAGCTGCGCCGACAGATCGAACAGCAGTTCCTCGAACAGCTTGCGCTCCAGCACCAGCAAGCGCTCGTTGGCGCCCAGAATTTTATTTTCGAGGTTTTTCAAGTCCTCGGTGATGTAGCGCTCGGCGTTAGCCAGCGTCTGCTTGCGCACGAAGTTGGCGGGCACCTGGTCGGTGAAGGACTTGCTGACCTCGATGTAGTAACCGAACACCCGGTTGAAGCCCACTTTCAGGGTGCGGATGCCGGTCTCTTCCTTAAGCTTTGCCTCCATCTGAGACAAAAAGCCCTTGCCGCCGTGGACGATGTCCCGCAGCTCGTCCACCTCCGGCGAGAACCCTGCCCGGATGACGCCGCCGTCCTTCAGAGTGGAGGGGGCGTTCTCATCGATGGCTGACACGATGCGGTCGTGGATGTCAGTGAGGGGGTCGATCTGCACCGCCAGCGCCTTCAGCTGGGGGCAGTCGAAACTTTCCGTCAGCGCGCGGAGCTGGGGCAACTGGCGGCAGGTGCCTGCGAGGGCGTAAATCTCCTTCGGCGTGGCGCTGCCGTAGACCGTGCGGGTCATCAGGCGCTCCATATCAAATACATGGCTCAGCGTCTCGGTGATCTCGGCCCGCTGGACGCTTTCGCCGTGCAAGGCCTGCACGCAGTCCAGACGGTCGTTGATGGCCGGCGCGCTCACCAGAGGCTGCTCCAACCAGCTGCGCAAAAGGCGCTTGCCCATGGCGGTCTGGGTCTTGTCCAGCACCCAAAGAAGGGTGCCCCGCTTTTCCCGTCCGCGCATGGTCTGCGTCAGTTCCAGGTTGGCCCGGGTCACCGGCGAAAGCTGCATATACTGGGCCTCAGCGTAGCTGACAACGGTGCGAAGACGCTCCACGCCGTGCTTCTGGGTGCGGCGCAGGTAGGTCAGAAGGCCGGACACCGCAAAGCCGGCAGGCCCGTCTTTCGCAAGACCGCCGGAAACAGGCCAGCCTTCGCCGAACTGGTCGTTCAGCGCATCCTGCGCGTCGGCGTAGGCTTCGTTCTCCATCAGCTCCACCGCGCAGGCCATGTGCTGCTTGATGTAAGCGGTGACGTCTTTCAGCGAGAGCATCGCCTCGTTGAGCAGCACCTCGCTGGGGTTGTAGCGGCAGAGCTCGGTAATGATCTGGCCGCTCACCGCCGCCCCGTTCAGCAGCGTGGCGTAGGTCTGGCCGGTGGAAACGTCGGCAAAGCAGACGCCGGCCTTGTCCCCTTCCAAGTATATACTGCAGATGTAGTTGTTTTTGTCGTCCTGGAGCATACTGCTCTCGATGACGGTGCCGGGCGTGATGACGCGGATGACGTCACGCTTTACAAGGCCCTTGGCAAGCGCCGGGTCCTCCATCTGCTCGCAGATGGCCACTTTGTAGCCCTTGGCGATGAGCCGGGCCACATAGCTCTCATAGCTGTGGAAGGGCACGCCGCACATGGGCGCGCGCTCGGCCTGGCCGCAGTCCCGCCCGGTGAGGGTGAGCTCCAGCTCTTTGGACGCAAGGATTGCGTCGTCGAAGAACATCTCGTAAAAATCGCCCAGTCGGAAGAAAAGGATCTCATCCTTGTGCTGCTGCTTGATTTCAAAATACTGGGCCATCATGGGGGAAAGTTCCGCCATTGTTGCGCTTCACCTGCCTGTGTTTTTTGAAAGGGGCCTCTTATGAAAGGGCAGCGCGGCGGCAGAAGCCGCCGCGCCGTTTTGGGTGTGATATCAAAATCAGCCGCAGCCGCCGCAGGAAGCGCAGCTGCCGGTGCAGCCGGCCTCGGGCGCTTCCACCAGCATCGGGTCGCCGCCGTTCATGGCGGTGTTGATGATGGCGTCGATGTGGCTGATGAGGGCCTCGGCCTCGGCCTTGGCGGCGTTGTAGGCCACCATGCCCTCGCTGGCCATGATCTTGCCGTAGAGGTCGTTGACCTTGGCGTTCAGGGCGGCAACGCGCTCGTCGCTGCGCTCATCTTTGGAAATCTCGTTGTTCAGGTCCATGCGGGCCAGGTTGAACTCGCCGATCATCTCCTGCAGGGCCTCGTCTTCGTCGTTGGCCTTGCGGGCTGCGGCCAGAGCCAGATAGCGCTCGTCGGTCTGAAGGGCAACAGCGGCTTTCTTGAAAAGGTCGATCGCGTCCATGGTAGTTCTCCTTTTAATTGTAAAGTATTTTTGTTTTACACGAGTTTGCCTTTGAGGATGGTGCCTTTGCTATCGGTGAAATGCACCCGGACGTACTGCCCGATGAGCGCTTCATCGCCGGCAAACTCCACCACAAGGTTGTTGGAAAGGCGGCCGGCCAGCGTGCCGGGGGTGCGGCTGTGGCCCTCCACCAGCACCCGCTGGGTGCCGCCCACCAGCGCCGCGGTCTCGGCGTGGGCGATTTTTTCCTGCACGGCCAGCAGGCGCGCCATCCGCTCGGTCTTTTCCTTGTGGGTCACCGGGTCGGGCATGGTGGCGGCTTTGGTGCCGGTGCGCTTGGAGTAGATGAAGGTGAACAGCTGCATATACTGCACCTTCTGGATGAGTTCCAGCGTGGCTTCAAAGTCCTCCTCGGTCTCCCCGGGGAAGCCCACGATGATGTCGCTGGAGAAGGTCACATCGGGGATTTTCGCCTTGGCGTAGTCGATGAGCTCCAGATACTGCTCCACCGTGTAGTGCCGGTTCATCTCTTTCAAAATGCGGTCGCTGCCGCTCTGCACCGGCAAGTGCAGATGGTTGCAGATGCGCTCTTCGGCGGCGATGACGTCAATGAGCTTGCGGCTGGCGTCCTTGGGGTGGCTGGTCATAAAGCGCAGGTGATAGTCGCCCGGCACCTGGCAGAGCATTTCCAGCAGGTCGGCAAAATCCACCCGGGGCTCCAGGCCCTTGCCGTAGCTGTTCACGTTCTGGCCCAGCAGGGTGATTTCTTTGTAGCCCGCGTCCACCAGCTGACGGAACTCCGCCAGAATGTCCTCCGGACGGCGGCTGCGCTCCCGGCCGCGCACATAGGGCACGATGCAATAGGTGCAGAAGTTGTCGCAGCCGTACATGATGGGCAGCCAGGCCCGGAAGTCCGAGTCGCGGCGGATGGGCACCTCTTCCACGATGTCCGCCCGCTCCACCGGTGTTTGCAGAAGGCGCTTTCTGCCGCCGGTGAGCTTTTGCACCAACAGCTGCGGCAGGGTGTCGATGGCGTTCACGCCGAACACCAGGTCCACAAAGGGATAGCTCTGACGCAGCTTGTCCACCACGGTGGGCTGCTGGGCCATGCAGCCGCACAGGCCGATGATGAGCCGGGGATTTTTCTCCTTGAGGCTTTTCAGCGCGCCCACATTCCCGAACACCCGCTGCTCGGCGTGCTCGCGCACGGCGCAGGTGTTGAATAGAATGAGGTCCGCCTGTTCCGGCGCATCGCACAGGCCAAAGCCCACGTCCGCCAGCACGCCCTTGATTTTTTCGCCGTCGTTGACGTTCTGCTGGCAGCCGAAGGAGTGGATATAGGCCAGCGGCGGGGTATCGTAGAACGAGGCGATGAGCTGCGCCGCCTGTTCGTTGTGTTCAAAATGCAGGATCTCCAATGAAGTTCATTCCTCCGCTTGGGTGTCATTTGCAGACCGGCACCCCTGCTTGTGGCAAATGCGCCGATATACTGATTCAGTATACTATATTTTGCGCTGGCGCACAAGAGCGAAGTGCGCCTGTCACTCCCGGTCCCGCTCCAGGATGGGGCCGAGGTAGCGCCCGGTATAGGAAGCGGGGTTCTTTGCCACCTCTTCCGGGGTACCGGTGGCCACGATGGTGCCGCCCTCGCTGCCGCCCTCGGGGCCCAGGTCGATGATGTGGTCGGCGCGCTTGATGATGTCCAGGTTGTGCTCGATGATGACCACCGTGTTGCCGCCCTCCACCAGACGGTCCAGCACGCCGATAAGCTTGTGGACGTCCGCCACATGCAGGCCGGTGCTGGGCTCGTCCAGCACATAGACCGTGCGGCCGGTATCCCGGCGGGCCAGTTCCAGCGCCAGTTTGACGCGCTGGGCCTCGCCGCCGGAAAGAGTGGTGGCGCTCTGGCCAAGGGTGATATACCCGAGGCCCACGTCCATCAGGGTCTGCAGCTTGCGGGCGATTTTGGGCACGTTGGCGAAGAAGACGCAGGCCTCCTCCACCGTCATGTTCAGCACGTCCGCAATGCTCTTGCCCTTATACTTGACTTCCAGCGTCTCCCGGTTGTAGCGTGCGCCCTTGCACACCTCGCAGGGCACAAAGATGTCCGGCAGAAAGTGCATCTCGATCTGCACGATGCCGTCGCCCTCGCAGGCCTCGCACCGGCCGCCTTTCACGTTGAAACTGAACCGGCCGGGGCCATAGCCCCGCATCTTTGCGTCCTGGGTCTGGGCAAAAACATTGCGGATGTCGGTGAACACGCCGGTGTAGGTGGCAGGGTTGGAGCGAGGGGTGCGCCCGATGGGGGCCTGATCGATGCCGATGACCTTGTCCACATATTCCAGACCCTCCAGGGCCTTGAACTTGCCGGGGCGGCGCTTGGCGCCGTTCAGCTCCATGGCCAGGGCCTTGTAGAACACCTCGTTGATGAGGCTGGACTTGCCCGACCCGGACACGCCGGTAACACAGACCATTTTGCCCAGAGGGATGTCCACGTTGATGTTGCGCAGGTTGTTCTCCGCCGCGCCCACGATGCGCAGCTTGTTGCCGGTGCCCTTGCGCCGGGTGGCGGGCACTACGATCTTTTTGCGCCCGGAGAGGTAGTCGCCGGTGATGCTGCGGGGAGCGGCGCAGATGTCCTCCACCGTGCCTTCAGCCACGATCTCGCCGCCGTGGACGCCCGCCCCGGGGCCCACGTCCACGATGTAGTCCGCCTGACGCATGGTGTCCTCGTCGTGCTCCACAACGATGAGGGTGTTGCCCAGGTCCCGCAGGCGCTTGAGGGTGGCGATGAGCTTGTCGTTGTCCCGCTGGTGCAAGCCGATGCTGGGCTCGTCCAGCACATACAGCACGCCGGTGAGGGCGCTGCCGATTTGGGTGGCAAGGCGGATGCGCTGGCTCTCGCCGCCGGACAGGCCCGACGCGGCACGGGAGAGGGTCAGATAGTCCAGGCCCACGCTCTGCAAAAAGCCCAGCCGCTCCCGCACTTCTTTTAAAATGCCGTCGCCGATGAGGTGCTCCTGATGGGAGAGTTCCAGCCCGCTCAAGAACTGCAGCTCCTGCCGAACGCTCATCTCGCAGAAATCGCTGATGTTCTTCTCCCCCACCGTCACCGCGAGGCTGGCGGGTTTGAGGCGCTTGCCGTGGCACTCGGGGCACTCCACCCCGTTCATCACGGTGGCGATCTCCTCTTTCATCCACTCGCTGCCGGTCTCCCGGAAGCGGCGCTCCAGATTGTTTACGATCCCCTCAAAGTCGTTGAGGTACCGCCCGGAGCCGAACTCGTTCTCCCGGTACATCTCAATGCGCTCGCCGCCGGTGCCGTAGAGCAGGGCGTTCAGTGCCTCGGCGCTCAGATCCTTGATGGGAGTATCCAGTGTAAAGCCATAATGCTTTGCAAGGCCCTCGTAGTACATCTCGCTCACCGAGCCCTCTGCGTAGTACCAGCCGCTGGCCTTGATGGCACCCTCCCGGATGGAAAGCTCCTTGTTGGGGATGATGAGCTCCGGGTCCACCCGCATGAAGGTGCCAAGACCCGTGCAGCGCTCGCAGGCGCCGAAGGGGTTGTTGAAGCTGAACATCCGGGGTTCCAGCTCGTTCACCGATACGCCGTGCTCCGGGCAGGCGTAGCTCTGGCTGAACTGCATGGCTTCCCCGCCCGGCACGTCCACCGTGACCAGCCCGCCGGTGAGGGCGAGGGCGGTCTCCAGGCTGTCGGCCAGACGGCTGTGGACGTTCTCGTTGATGACCAGACGGTCCACAACGATCTCCACAGTGTGCTTTTTGTTCTTTTCCAGCGAAATTTCCTCGTCCAGGTCGTACATATTTCCGTCGATGCGTACCCGGGCGTAACCGCCCCGGCGGGCGGCGTCCAGTTCCTTCTGTTGGGTACCCTTGCGGCCGCGCACCACCGGCGCCAGCACTTGGAACCGGGTGCCGGCGGGCAGTTCCAGCACGGCGTCCACCATCTGATCCACCGTCTGCTGGCTGATGACCCGGCCGCACACCGGGCAGTGCGGGATGCCGATGCGGGCGTACAAAAGGCGCAGGTAGTCGTAAATCTCCGTCACCGTGCCCACGGTGGACCGGGGGTTGCGGTTGGTGGTCTTCTGGTCGATGGAGATGGCGGGCGAAAGGCCCTGGATGTCGTCCACATCCGGCTTTTCCATCTGGCCCAGGAACATCCGGGCGTAGCTGGAAAGGCTCTCCATATAGCGGCGCTGGCCGTCGGCATAGATGGTGTCGAAGGCGAGGCTGGATTTGCCTGACCCGGACAGACCGGTCATGACGATCAGCTTGTCCCGCGGGATGGTCAGGTCCACGTTTTTCAGGTTGTGCTCCCGCGCGCCCTTGATAACGATTTTATCGTTGCTCACAGATATACTCTCCCTTGGTCAGTTTGCTCAGCGGCGGCCCCGGCGCTTCTTGGGCGCTTCCGGCTCCTCCGTGGGGTTCTCGCCCCGGCGCAGCCGGTCGATGCGGTCGCGCAGGAAGGCGGCGTGCTCGAATTCCAACAGGCGCGCCGCCTCTTTCATCTCCCGGGTCAGCCGGGTGATGAGCTGTTCCCTCTCGGCCTTGCTCATGCGGTGGCCGGAGAGCTTCGCGTTCTCCTTGTGGTCGCTGATCTCGATGCCCTCGCGGATGCTCTTGACGATGGTCTTGGGCACGATGCCGTGGGCCTCATTGTAGGCCATCTGGATGGAACGGCGGCGCTCGGTCTCGGTGATGGCCCGCTCCATGCTGGGGGTGACTTCATCGGCATACATGATGACCACGCCGTCGGCGTTTCGGGCCGCGCGGCCGATGGTCTGCACAAGGCTGGTCTCGCTGCGCAGAAAACCCTCTTTGTCCGCGTCCAGAATGGCCACCAGCGAAACTTCCGGCAGATCCAGGCCCTCGCGCAGCAGGTTGATGCCCACAATTACGTCGATGGAGCCGGTGCGCAGATCCTTGATGAGTTCCATGCGTTCGAAGGTATCCACCTCGTGGTGCATGTATTTTACCTTTACGCCGTGCTCCGAGAGGAAGTCGGTCAGGTCCTCGGCCATTTTCTTGGTGAGGGTGGTCACCAGTACCCGCTCATTTTTGGCGGTGCGCAGGTTGATCTCGCCCAGCAGGTCCTCGATCTGGCCCTCCACCGGCTTCACGATGATCTGCGGGTCAAGCAGGCCGGTGGGCCGGATGACCTGCTCGGCGATTTGGGTGCTGTGTTCCCGCTCGTATTCGCCGGGAGTGGCGCTGACAAACACGATCTGGTTCAGCTTCTCTTCCACCTCCTCGAATTTGAGGGGGCGGTTGTCGAAGGCGGAGGGCAGGCGGAAGCCAAAATCCACCAGCGTGCGCTTGCGGGCGTAGTCGCCGCCGTACATCGCCCGCAGCTGGGGCAGCATGACGTGGCTCTCGTCCACAAACAGCAGGAAGTCCTTGGGAAAATAGTCCAGCAAGGTCGTGGGAGTGGAGCCGGGGGCTCGGCCGCTGAGGACAGCGGAATAGTTCTCGATGCCCTTGCACATGCCCACTTCCTGGAGCATCTCCATGTCGTAGCGGGTGCGCTGGGCGATGCGCTGGGCCTCCAGCAGCTTGCCGGCTTCGGTGAACTGGCGCACCTGGTCGTCCATTTCCTCCTGGATGCGGGCAAGACCTGCGCGCATCTTTTCCGGCGAGACGATGTAGTGGCTGGCCGGGAAGATGGCCACGTGCTTGATGACGTTCTTGCGCTCGCCGGTGAGGGGGTTCATCTCGCTGATGCGGTCCACCTCATCGCCGAAGAACTCCACCCGGATGGCGGTGTCGCTGGCGTAGGCAAGGTTGATCTCTACCGTGTCACCCCGGACGCGGAACTTATTGCGCACGAAATTGATGTCGTTGCGCTCATACTGCAGCTTCACCAGCCGGCGGCACAGCTCGTCCCGGTCCATCTGCATGCCGGGCCGAAGGCTGATGACCATGCTGCGGTAGTCGATGGGGTCGCCCAGGCTGTAGATGCAGGAAACGCTGGCCACGATGATAACATCCCGGCGCTCGGAGAGGGCCGCCGTGGCGGAGTGACGCAGGCGGTCGATTTCATCGTTGATGGCGCTGTCCTTCTCGATGTAGGTGTCGGTGGAAGGAATGTAGGCTTCCGGCTGGTAGTAATCATAGTAGGAGACGAAATACTCCACCGCGTTCTCGGGGAAAAACTCCCGGAACTCGGTGCACAGCTGAGCGGCCAGCGTTTTGTTGTGGGCCAGCACCAGCGTGGGCCGGTTCACCTTGGCGATGACGTTGGCCATGGTGAAGGTTTTGCCGCTGCCGGTCACGCCCAGCAGAGTCTGGGCCTTATCCCCCCGCAGGATGCCCTCGGCCAGTTTGTCAATGGCCTGGGGCTGATCGCCGGTGGGCTGATAGCTGGAAACAAGTTTAAACTGATCCATGGTTCTCCTTTTTATCTTGCTCGAGGGCTTTTTCCTTGCTACCCGCCACACCCTGCATCAGCGTCGGCTCCGCAGCAGGCATTCTGCCCGACTGCTGCAAAGAAATGTAATCCCCTTCCTTGTCCACGATGATGTGGTCCAGAAAACGGATCCCCAGGCTGGCCAGAGCGTTGGCCAGGTCCCGGGTGAACTGAAGGTCGGCGGGGCTGGGCAATGCCGCCCCTGCCGGGTGGTTGTGGGCCAAAACGGCCTGGGTGGCGTGGCACTGCACTGCCAGGCGGGCGATTTGGGTGCGGGCCATGGCCGCCTCGTTCACGGTGCCCTCGGTGACCTTTTGCAGCTTGATGGGGCAGTTGCGGTCATCCAGGAACAGGACGTAGACCTGCTCGGTCACCGCACCGTAGAACTGCGGGATGAGGTAGACAGCCACTTCCTCCAGGTCCTGGAAGGCACGGGGCGCCCGGGCGCGGTTCTGGCTGTAGTAACGGTTGGCGGCGTGCATGGTGGTGAGCAGCCGGGCCACGGCCGGCCCTGCCCCCTCCACCGTGAGAATGTCGGCCTCGCTGGCCTCCAGCACCTGGCACAGGCTGCCGAAGCGGTCGATGAGGCGGTGGGCCAGAGGGTTCGTGTCTCTGCGGGGAATGGCCAGGTACAGGATGTATTCCAGAACCTCGTGCTCGGCAAAGCCGGAAAAGCCGCCCTGCTGTGCAAACCGCTTGCGCATCCGCTGGCGATGGTTGGCGTGGAGTTCCTTGTTCTCCGGCATCCCGGCCCCTCCTTTCCCGGCATTTGATGCTTTACGCAGTATCTGTTTTATTATATACTATTTGCAGGCATTTTTAAAGAGAGGGGCCAAGTGATTTGAAACAATTTACCGCCGGCGCAAACGAGGACGGAGCGCGGCTTTCCCGCTTTGTAGAGAGCGTCACCACCGGCCTGCCCGCCAGCCTGCTTTATAAGAGTTTCCGCAACAAGCGCATCAAGGTGAACGGCAAGCGCCAGACGCCGGACTACCGGCTGCATCAGGGAGACTTGGTGGAGCTTTACATCAACGATGAGTTCTTTGCCGCCGCGCCGCAAAAGCCCGTCCCCGCCCGGCGGACGCCGCCTTTGAAGGTGGTGTACGAGGATGAGGCTCTTGCTGTTCTCTACAAGCCCGCCCACCTGCTCTGCCACGGTGATCGCACCGGCGACGTCAGCCTTGTGGACGCCTTCATCGCTTATCTTGCCCAAAAAGGCGAGTTTGACCCGCAGGCGGAGGCGTCTTTCAAACCGGCGCTGTGCAACCGGCTGGACCGGGGCACCGAAGGGCTGGTGGTAGGCGCCAAGACCTACGCCGCGTTGCGGGACATGAACACCATCATCCGGGACGACCTTGTGCGCAAAGAGTACCTGACCATCACCTTTGGCGTGCCCGCCGCAGGGCGGCATGTGGCATATCTGCGTCACGACGAAAAGAACAACAAGGTGAAGGTGCAGGCGGAGCCCGGCGAGGGCTTCAAGCAGATCATCACCGACGTGGCGTTGGAACGCACCGAAGGCCCCTTCGCCCTCTGCCGCATCGGCCTTGTGACCGGACGCACCCATCAAATCCGGGCGCATCTTGCCTTTTTGGGCGCGCCGGTGCTGGGCGACATCAAATACGGCAATCGCAAGTGGAACGAAAAGACCGGCTTTAAGACCCAGGCCCTCTGCGCGGTGAGCCTTACCTTTGCCCAGCTGCCGCCGGAAAATACGCTTTGCGGCTTGAGCGGCAAGACCATCCGGCTGGAACACCCGGTCATTCTGGATAAATTTGCATCGCTCGCGAGAAAATAAGCCCCTCTCCCCTTCTTGCATAAAGTGCAGCGGCCCGTCTCCCTCTCGGGAAACGGGCCGCTGTTTTTTGTTCAGAAGAAGCTGACCTGACTGGTGTCCGGCAGACTGCCGAGAGCCCCCACATTTTTCAGGTTTTCCATCACCGCGCTGGACACGCCGCATGCCTGCTGCAGTTCCTCCACCGACAGGTATTCCTGCCCGTTGATGGTGGCGGCTTCCAGCGCCTGGGCGGCCGCCTCGCCCACGCCTTTCAGCGATGCGAAGGGCAGGCGCACCTTGCCGTCCTCCACCATGTAGCGCACGGCGCGGCTCTTGCCCAGCTCGATGGGCAAAAACTCATAGCCCCGGGCCAGCATCTCGTTCACCAGCTGCAAAGACACCTGGATGTCCTCGTCCTTGGCCTTCTTTTCCTCCTTGAGGCGCTGTTCCACCTCTTTCAGGTGCTGCTGCGCCACCTTGACGCCGCCCACGGCTGCCTCGTAGTCGATGTCGTCGCCGCGCACGGTGAAGTAGGTGGCGTAGAACGCCTGGGGATGATAGACCTTGAACCACATCAGCCGGATGGCCGCGATGAGGTACGCCACCGCGTGAGCCTTGGGGAACATGTACTTGATCTTGCGGCAGGAGTCCATGTACCAGTCCGGCACGCCGCACTCCTTCATCTTTTCCTCCGCTCCCGGCGGGAAGCCGCCCTTGGCCACCTTGCCTTTACGGGTGAGCTCCATGATGTTGAAGGCCAGCTTGGGTTCCAGGCCCTTGTGCAGCAGGTAGGTCATGATGCTGTCACGGCAGCCGATCACGTCGGAAATGGTGCAGATCTGGTTTTTGATGAGATCCTGGGCGTTGCCGTTCCACACGTCGGTGCCGTGGGACAGACCCGAGATCTGAATCAGGTCGCTGAAGTTCTTGGGCTGGGCCTCGATGAGCATCTGCCGCACGAAGGGGGTGCCCAGTTCCGGGATGCCGAAGGTGCCCGTCTGGCTGCCGATCTGCTCCGGGGTGACGCCCAACGCCTCGGTGCTCACCAGCAGGCTGATGACCCGCTGGTCGTTCATAGGCACCTGGTCCATGGGGATGCCGGTCATGTCCTCCAGATACTTGTACATGGTGGGCACATCGTGGCCCAGCTCGTCCAGCTTGAGCAGCGTATCGTGGAGGTATTTGAATTCGAAGTGGGTGGTCAGAACGCCCTTGTCCTTGTCGTCGGCGGGGTGCTGGATGGGACAGAAATCCTGTATTTCATGCACATCCGGCACGACCACCATGCCGCCCGGATGCTGGCCGGTGGTGCGTTTGACACCGGTGCAGCCCACGGTAAGGCGGTTCTCTTCGGCGCGGTTCACCGTTCGGCCCCGCTCCTCCAGATATTTTTTTACATAGCCATAGGCGGTCTTGTCCTGCAGACCGGACACGGTGCCCGCCTTGAACACGTACTCCTTGCCGAACAGCTCCTCGGTGTAGCGGTGGACCTGGCTCTGGTACTCGCCGGAGAAGTTCAGGTCGATATCCGGCTCCTTGTCGCCGTCGAAGCCAAGGAAGGTCTCGAAGGGGATGTCGTGGCCGTCCACAATGAGCTGGGCGCCGCAGCGGGGGCAGGTCTTATCCGGCAGGTCGAAGCCGTCCGCCACGCTGCCGTCGGTGATGAACTCGCTGTACTGGCACTGGGGGCACAGGTAGTGGGGCGGCAGGCTGTTTACCTCGGAAATGCCCGAGAAGTGAGCCACGGCGGAGGAGCCGACGGAACCACGGCTGCCCACCTGGTAGCCGCCCGCGTTGGAATATGCCACCAGCTTGACGGCGATGACGTACAGCACGGCGAAACCATGGCCGCAGATGGAGTCCAGCTCCCACTGCAGGCGGGTCTGGACGATCTCCGGCAGCGGGTCCCCGTAATGCTTTTTGGCGGTGTTCCAGGTGGCGTCGCGCAGCTGCTGCTCCGCGCCCTCGATGGAGGGCGGGAAGGTGCCCTTGGGAATGGCCCGGATGCCGCCGTCGCACATGTCGGCAATTTTGTTCGGGTTCTTTACCACGATCTCAAAGGCCTTGTCCTTGGGCAGATAGTAGAACTGGTCCAGCATATCCTGGGTGGTGCGGTAGTAGAGGGGCGCCTGGTTGTCGGCGTCCTTGAAGCCGTTGCCCGCCTGCAGCACCGCCCGGTAGACTGCGTCCTCCGGGTCCTGGAAATGCACGTCGCCGGTGGCCACCACAGGCTTATGCAGCACCTCACCCAGCTTGATAATGGTGCGGTTGAAGTCCTGTATCTTCTCGATGGAATCCACCAGGTGCTCCCGCAGCATGTACTCGTTGTTGCCCAGAGGCTGCACTTCCAGAAAATCGTAGTAATCAGCAATGCGGCACAGCTCTTCAAAGCTGCGGCCCTCCACCACAGCCCTGTAAAGCTCACCAGCCTCACAGGCAGAACCGATGATAAGGCCCTCCCGATGCTTGTCCAGCACACTGCGGGGCACCCGGGGTTTTTTGAAGAAATACTTGGTGTGGGCCTCGCTGACGATTTTGTAAAGGTTTTTCAGGCCCAGCTGATTGCGCACCAGGATGATAAGGTGGTAGTACTTCTTTTTGATGACCGCCGTGTTGCCGCCGCCGAGACCGGTGTTGATCTGTTCCACCGTCTTGACCCCTTTAAGGGCCAGATCCTCGAGCATTTTGCAGAAAATCTTCGCCAGCGCCATGGCGTCGTCCGACGCGCGATGGTGATTGAAGGGCTCGATCTCCAGGTGGTCATTGATGGTATCCAGTTTGTAATTGCGCAGGCCATGGTAAAGGTTCTGGGCCAAAGACAGCGTGTCGATGTAGGCATTCTCCAGCCGCAGGCCGGCCTTTTCCGCCGCCGCCCGCATAAAGCGCATATCGAAATTGTGGGCATTGTGGGCGATGAGCACCCGGTCGCCGGCGAAGTCCATGAACTGCTTGATGGCTTCATCGGGGCCGGGCGCGTCGGCCACCATGGAATCGTTTATGCCGGTAAGCTCCACGATTTTGGGCGGAATGGGCTTGCCGGGGTTCACAAAGGTGCCGAAGGTTTTTGTTATCTCGCCGTTCTCCACCATCACGGCGCCGATCTCGGTGAGGGCCTCGGTCTTGGGATCAAGGCCGGTGGTCTCGGTGTCGTAGACAACGAAGCTGCCGGAAAGCGGCCCGGTGGCCTCGCCGTAAAGAACCGGCACCATGTCGTCCACAAAATAGGCCTCGCAACCGTAGATGAGTTTGAAGTCCGGGTCGTTCTTGCGGATGGCTTCCGCCGCCAGCATCGCTTCCGGGTAGCCCTGGCACACGCCGTGGTCGGTGATGGCGATGGCCCGGTGGCCCATGCGGTGAGCAGTGCGAACAATTTCGCCGGGGTCACAGAAGCCGTCCATGCTGGAAAGCTTGGTGTGCAGGTGCAGTTCCACGCGCTTTTCGGGGGCGTTATCCTCCCGCTTTTTGCGCTCCACCTGCAGCACGTCATAGGGGTAGACCACATAGTCGTGCTCGTATTTGTCGTAGGCGCACTCGCCCTTCAGCACGAGGGTTGTCCCCTTCTTTACTTCCTCCCACTTGGAGTAGTCCTCCCCGTCCCGGCTGCGCAGTTTCAGGCTGATGGAGCCGGTATAGTCGGTGATGGACACGATGTAGCTCTTCTGGAAGTTGCCCTTGACCTCCACGGCGAACACGTCGCCCCAGATGGTGACCTTGCCGCTGTCGCTGCCCAGGTCCTTCAAAGGCGTGACGTTGTTCGGTTTGAAGTTCTTGCCGTGGAACACGCTCACCGGCTTGTCGGTGAGGTCAAGGCCGGGTATCTTGAAGTCGGGCGGCTGCTTCTTCTCCTCAAAGCGGGGCGCGGGAACTTTCTGCATCACCCGCTTTTCCCACTCGTCAGCGGTCACAGTGCTGTTCTGTTCCAGGGTCACGGCAGGCAGCACGCCGGTGCGCTGCTCCACCAGTTTGGCCAGGACGTCTCCAAAGCCGATCCCTTCCAGAATGTTTTTTCCCACCGGCACTGTGATGGTGAGCTGTGTGCCCTGCAGCGCAAAGGATGCGTGATCCAGAAAACCGTTCACCGGCAGGCCCTCGCTGCGCAGCTCGTCGATCATTGCCCGCAGGCTTTCTTCGGTGATGGTCTCGAAGGGGAAATAGTTGCAGACCATCAGCTCCAGCCCTTCAAACTGCGGCGCCAGCGACGCGCAGAGACGCCCGCACAGTTCCACCGGCAAAGGCGCTGCGCTGCGCAGGCTGATCTTCAGTTTTCGGCTGATGCGCATCAGCTCCACCTGCTCCACGAGCACGCCCGCAAAACAGCGGGCAAAGGTCTCGTCGGCGTTGAACTGAGGCCACAGCTGGCTGACCAATGGCTTCAATGGTTTTCTCCCTTCCCTTATGACAAAACGCGGCCCGCGGGCAAGGCGCATGCCCTGCCCGCAGGCATATAAGAACAACTTTTACAGCTTATAGATCTCGTCCACCAGCTGGCCCACGATGTCGCCCCGCAGCATGCGGATCTTCTCGCCGCGGATGAACAGCAGCGCCTCGTCCTTACCGCCGGCGATGCCGATGTCCGCTTCCCGGGCCTCGCCGGGGCCGTTCACGACACACCCCATCACGGCCACCTTGATGGGCTTTTTGTAGCCCTTGAGCCGCTGTTCCACCTCGTCGGCAATTTTGGCCACCGGGATGTTGGTGCGCCCGCAGGTGGGGCAGCTGATGATTTCCGGCCCGCCCACAGCGTGGCCGGCGGCGCGCAGGATGTCAAAGCCCGCCTGCACTTCTTTCTCCGGCTCGTCGGTAAGGGAGACGCGCAGGGTGTCGCCGATGCCCTCCATCAGAAGGCCGCCGATGCCCATGCCGGACTTGATGAGGCCCATGCGGTAGGTGCCGGCCTCGGTGACGCCCACATGCAGCGGATAATCACACCGCTCGCTTAAGAGGCGGTAGGCCTCCATCATGCGGGGGACATTGCTGGATTTGATGGAGATGACGATGTTGTCGAAATCGTATTTCTCCAGCAGGGAGACGTGATACATGGCGCTTTCCACCAGCGCCTCGGGTACCGGCGCACCGTACTTGGCCAGCATCTCTTTTTCCAGGCTGCCGGCGTTCACGCCGATGCGGATGGGAATGTTCTTCGCCTTGCAGGCGGCAGCCACCTCTTTCACATGGTCGTCGCCGCCGATGTTGCCGGGGTTCAGGCGAATCTTATCCACCCCCGCGTCCACGCAGGCCAGCGCGATGCGATGATTGAAGTGGATATCCGCCACCAGCGGGATGTCCACGACGTTTTTGATGGCTTCGATGAGACGCACATCTTCCAGAGTGGGCACGCTCACCCGCACGATCTGGCAGCCGGCCTCGGCCACCCGCACCGCCTGAGCCACGTTGCCCGCCACATCGTCGGCGCGCACATTGAGCATGGTTTGGACAGCCACCGGGTTGTGACCGCCGATGGTAAGATTGCCGATCTTCACTTCACGCTTTACTTTGCGCATGATTTTTCCCTCTTTTCATCTCAAAACAGCCGAGTGATATCGTTGAAGGTGGCGAAAAGCATCACGGCGAACAGGAAGAACAGGCCCGCCATGTTCACCCAGATCTCGAATTGCTTGGGCAGCGGCCGGCGGAAGATGCCCTCGATGAAGAGGAACACCAGCTTGCCGCCGTCCAGCGCCGGGAAAGGCAGCAGATTGAAAACACCCAGGTTCACCGTGAGCAGGGCCAGCAGGCTGAGCACTTCGGAGATGCCCATGCCCGCCGCCTGGTTGATCGCACTGACGATGCCCACCGGGCCGGAGAGCTCGGTCACGCTGACCCGCTGGGTCACCAGATCCACCAGAGAGCGGAACACCAGCCGGGCATAAAACAGCGTGTAGTCGAAGGCCTGGCCGATGACGTTCAGCGGCGTTTTTTCCAGCGCATAGACCTTGAAGCCCATGTTCATGGTAACGGTGTCGCCGTTTTGCACCTGGTCGAACTGAACGTCGTTGATCTGCACTTTTTCGCCGCCGCGCTTCACGGTGAAGTCAGCGGTGAAGTCTTCACTGCGCTGTAACTCGTATATGATATCGTTGGCCACAAAACAGCGGCGGCCGTTGATGGCCAGGATCTCGTCCCCCACCTGCAGGCCGGACGCCTCCACGGCAGAGCCTTCCTCCACCAGAGCCACGGTGCGGCTGGCGAGAGTGTCGCTGCCGGAAAACAAGATCAGCAGCACCACAAAGCCCAGCACCAAATTCATCACCGCGCCGGCAGCCACCACAATGATGCGCTTCCAGACCTTTACTTTGGGAAAGGGCAGGCCGGTCTTTTCCTGCACCGGAAGCTCCGGGTCGGCAAACTCTTCCTCCGGAAGCTCTTCGTCCTCCCCTTCCATGCTCACATAGCCGCCCACCGGCAGCGCGCGGATGCTGTACCGCGTGCCGTTTTTCACCCGGCTGAACAGCGCCGGGCCCATACCGATGGAAAACTCGTTGACCTGGATGCCTGCTTTTTTTGCGCAGATGAAATGACCCAATTCATGGATCATCACCACCAGACCAAAGATGAAAATCGAGATGACGGTCGTGATCAGAATCGACATATGCCCTTGTTTGCTCGCTTTCTTATTTACTCGCAGGCCTTCTCCCCTGTTAAGTCAAATGGCTTTGCACAAAGGAGCGTGCCATGCGGTCACACTCGTACACATCGGCGAGGGTGTAGCCTCCCCCGAACGAGTCGCTGTCCACCACTGCCTCCACCAGCCGGCCGATGTCCAAAAAGCCGATTTTGTCCTCAAGGAACAAACGCACGGCCTCTTCATTTGCGCCGTTGGCGGCGCAGGGGCCAAGGCCGCCCTTGGCAATGGCCTTTTTGCAGGCGGCAAGGCAGCGGAAGGTCTCTTCGTCCGCCACGTCGAAGGTGATGGACTTGAGAGTGGTGAAATCCAGTTCCGGCGCACAGCCGGGGGCACGCTCGGGCCAGGTAAGCGCATACTGGATGGGAATGCGCATATCCGGCACACCCAGCTGCGCCAGGATGGAATTGTCGGAAAATTGCACCATGGAATGGATGATGCTTTGACGCTGCACCACCACCTGCACCTTCTCCGGCGGCAGGTCGAACAGCCACACCGCCTCGATCAGCTCCAGGCCCTTGTTCATCAGGGTGGCGGAGTCGATGGTGATTTTTGCGCCCATGTTCCAGTTGGGATGCTTGAGGGCGTCCGCTTTCGTTTTGCCGGCCAGTTCCTCCTTCTTCATCCCGAAGAAGGGCCCGCCGGAGGCGGTGAGCAGTATTTTGGTGAGAGCTTTGGCAGAGTGGGCGTCCTGCAGGCACTGGAAAATCGCGGAATGCTCGCTGTCCACCGGCAGCAGCTTTGCGCCGTGGTCCCGGGCCGCTTTCGTCACCAGATAGCCGCCGGTGACCAGGCTCTCCTTGTTGGCCAGCGCCACGTCACAACCGCTTTCCAGTGCCGCAAGGGTGGCGCCCAGGCCGGCGATGCCCACCACTGCGTTGAGCACCACGTCCGCCTCGCCCATGCCGGCGAGGGTCACGATGCCCTCGGCGCCTTCCAGCACCTTGGGCGCGTTTGCGCGGCCAGCCAGCGCATCTTTGAGTTTTTGGCAGGCGCCGGGGTCCGCCACCGCCACATAGCGGGGGTGAAACTCCTCGATCTGCTCCAGCAGTTTCTCCACGCTGGAATGGGCGGCCAGCGCCCGGACCTCATAGCCCTGGCTGCGGGCTACGTCCAAACTCTGGGTGCCGATGGAGCCGGTGGAGCCCAGCAGTGTGATGCTCTTTGCCATAGCTTGTTCCTCCGTGAAATTTCACATCATGGTCCTGAACCAGACGGCCAGGGCCACCAGCGGCGTGATGAACAGCACGCTGTCAAAACGGTCCATGATGCCGCCATGGCCCGGGAAGATGGTTCCGTAGTCCTTGATGCCCAGCTGGCGCTTGATGGCCGAGGCGAACAGATCGCCCAGAATGCCCAGCACCGAACAGCCCATGCCCAGCAGGAACACGGCAATATAACCGAACATGCTGCCCGCCGCGTGGCCGGTGAGCCCGCGTGCGGCCAGGGTGCACAGCACACCCACCACACCGGAGCCCAGGATGCCGCCGATGGCGCCCTCCACCGTTTTGTGGGGGCTCACCAGCGGAGCCAGCTTGTGCTTGCCGAACAGCCGGCCGGTGAAGTAGGCGAAGGTGTCGCCGCCCCAGGCGAAGGCCAGCGCCATCAGGATCAGATATACCGCTTCGTAGCCGTACACATCTACGGGCAGCCGGGCCTTGATGAAGACCAGCGAATAAAAGGCGGTCCAGATGACCACGCCCACGGCGCACACGCCGCTGAGGCGGGCGACGTTCAGGTTCTGGTTAAACCATATGAGGCAGATGGCCAGATACAGTACAAAAAGGAAGCTGATGGGTGCGATCAGCAGTTTTTCCGGTGAAGCCGCGGACAGGATCAGCAACACCGTATACACCGAAAAGCCTCCGAACACCCAAGGGCCGCGTTCGCCCAGATCAAAGGCTTCGTAGATCTCGTGCACCGCAATGAGGCAGATCAGCGCCACCGCGATCTCGAAAACCGGCGTGTTGAACAGACACAGCACCACTGCCAGCAGGGCAAGCCCGAAAGCAGAGGTGATGATCCGTGTTTTCATCGAAGTCCTCCCCCTTTCACCGCGTCAGACGCCGCCGAACCGGCGGCTGCGGTGGCAGAATTCCAGGATGGCAGCGTCCAGGTCCGCCCGGGTGAAGTCCGGCCAGAGAACGTCCATCTCCACCAGCTCGGAATAGGCAGCCTGCCACAGCATAAAGTTGGACAGGCGCTTCTCTCCGCTGGGGCGCAGGATGAAATCCGGGTCCTTCTGGCCACGGGTGTACATGTGGTCGCTCATCATCTCTTCGGTGATGTCCTGAGGCTCCAGTTTGCCCTCCTTCACCAGTTGGGCCAGCTGCCGGGCAGCCCGCACGATCTCGGGCCGGCCGCCGTAGTTCACCGCGATGTTCAGGGTCATGCCGGTGTTGGCTGCGGTTTTCTCCTCGATCTCGTTCATCAGTTTCTGGTGTTTGGGTTCCAGCACCGAGCGGTCGCCCAGGAACACCACGCGGTTGTTCTCCTTCTGGTAGTCGAAGGCTTTGACGAGATACTCGCCGAACAGCTTCATGATCGCGCCCACCTCGTCCTGAGGACGGCGCCAGTTCTCGGTGGAAAAGGCATAAAACGTTACCGACTCCACCCCCAGCTGATTGCAGTAGCGGGTGATGTCCTGAAAGACCTCGGCGCCTTTTTTGTGGCCCGCAGTGCGGGGCATTCCCCGCCGCTTGGCCCAGCGGCCGTTGCCGTCCATGATGATGCCGATGCTCAGGCCCTTGGCCAGTTCCTGAATGGGCTGCTCCATATGAATTGTTTCCTTTCACAAATAAAGGGCCGCGCTTCGCAACCTGGCGCTGCGCGGCTCGGCCCTTTTGGTCACGCCGAGATCAAATCTCCATGATCTCCTTGTTTTTCTCTTCGCAGGCTTTATCGACCAGTTTCACGTACTTGTCGGTGATCTTCTGCATCTCTTCCTCGTAGTGCTTCTGATCGTCCTCGGTGATCTCACTGTTCTTCTTCTGCGCTTTGAGCTTATCCATCGCGTCGCGGCGGATGTTGCGCACAGCAACTTTGGTCTCCTCGCCCAGCTTCTGCACGTCCTTGGTCAGCTGGCGGCGGCGCTCCTCGGTGGGCGCGGGGAAAACCAGACGGATGACACGGCCGTCATCGGTGGGGTTGATGCCGATGTCGCTCACCAGCAGCGCATGCTCGATGGCGTGGATCAGCGAGGCGTCCCAGGGGGTGATGGTGAGGATGCGGGCCTCGGCCACCGCCACAGCGGCCACCTGATTGATGGGCGTGGGGCTGCCGTAGTAGTCCACGGCGACCCGGTCCAGAATGGCAGGGTTGGCACGGCCGGCGCGCACAGACACCAGCTCCTTGTCCAGGTAGCGCAGCGCGCCTTCCATTTTTTCCTCGTAGGGTTTCGTAAATTCGCTCATATCCAAAGCTCCTTTTTTATTTTCCGCCGTCAAGGCTCAAAAGACTGCGTGTCAGGGCGATATCCGAAAGAGGTCATGCCTCCTGCACCAGGGTGCCGATGTCCTCGCCTTTCACCGCGCGGGCGATGTTGGCGGGATAGGCCAGGTCAAACACAAGAATGGGCAGGCCGTTCTCCCGGCAGAGGGTAGCGGCGGTGCCGTCCATGACGCCCAGCTTCTTTTCCAGCACCTCGCTGAACGTGAGGTTGGAATACTTTACAGCATCGGGATACTTCTTGGGATCCTTGTCATACACGCCGTCCACCATGGTGGCCTTGAACATCACGTCGCAGCCGGTCTCGATGGCGCGCAGCGCGCTGGAGGTATCGGTGGAGAAGAAAGGACAGGCGGTGCCGCCGGCGAAGAGGACGACCTTGCCCTCTTCCATGGCCTGCACGGCGTCGTCGCGCGTGTATGTCGCCGCGATCTGGGGCATCACGATGGCGGACTGCACCACCGCGGGAACGCCCGTCTGGCGAAGCGCGTCCGCCAGGGCCATGCAGTTCATCACCGTGGCCAGCATGCCGATCTTGTCGGCGCAGGTGCGCTCCATCTCGCCGCTGGAGCGGCCGCGCCAGAAGTTGCCGCCGCCCACCACGACGCCGATCTGCACGCCCAGGTCGTGGGCCTGCTTGATGCCGCCGCAGATAGAGCGCATGGTCTCGTCGTCAAATCCTGTGCCTTTGGCACTGGCGAGAGCCTCGCCGCTCACCTTCAGCAGGATGCGTTTATATTTGGTTTCCACGTTCAAAACACCGCCTGTATCCCTCCGGTCCAAAGGCCGGAACTGTATTTATTATATTGCTTATATTTTACAATAAAACCCTTTTCTTGTAAACAATTAAAAAGCCTCCCATCTTTTGCACAAAAGACACGGGCGGCCTCCCGGCAGGAGACCGCCCGTTTTTCTTCAGATTTTTTGTCAAAGGGACAGGCAGCTTTGAGCCGTGCGCAGACGGCCTGCCTGCTGCGCGCGCATCGCCAGACTGCGGCCGGCACTGCGCAGTGCGGAATGCCCTTCGGAGCGGAGCGGCGCAGCGGGAATATCCAGCCGCACGCTGGTGCCAGAGGGGCCGCTTTCCAGGGAGAAGCCCCAGCCCATGGAAAGCGCGTATTCCCGCGCCAGATAAAGCCCCAGACCTGCGCCATGGCGCGCGCCGTCCTGCGCAGACTCCGTGAGGAAGGGCTTGAAAAGGTTTTTCATCAGCGCCGGGGAAAGACCCGGCCCGTCGTCGGTCACCGTCAGGCACATCCCCTCGCCTTCCGGCCGCAGGCAGACACGCACCGGGCTTTGGGTATAGTGCAGAGCATTCATCAAGAGGTTCAGCAAAACTTTGTCCGTCCAGGCTTCATCCGCCAGTACGAACTGGCCTTCGGCACAGCTGCATTCCCAGGCGACCCGCTCCCCTCCCGGGCAGGATTCGTTGACAAGGCTGACCAGCTGCTGCCACTGCCATGCCGGTTCCACCGGCTGGAGCCTGGGCGTCAGACGGCCCTGGCTCTGGCTTGTCAGATCGGCCAGGTTCTCGGCAATGTAGTTGAGGTACCGCACGCAGACTTCCATGTCCGCCAGCGCCGGAGCCACAAAGCGGGCCTGTTCTTCCGCCAGAACGCCGCGGGTCTGCAGCTCCACTGTTTCGCGGGCCAGCATGATCCCCTGGGCCACCTGCTGGATCTCCCCGGCAAGGCCACCGCAGAGAAAGTTTTTGCGCTTTTCTTCCTGCAAAAGACGTTCCGATTCAAGTTGTAAGGGCATATGCATCATCCCGGCTTTCCGATCGTTCCCGCACGAAAGCGCTGGTGAGCGCGGCGACCAGCTGCTTGGGACTGGGTGTTTTTTCAAACACACCCATCCGGGTCAGCAGCTTGCCCATGCGGCGCAAACCGCTTTCCACGCCCTGCGGGCTCACTCCGTACAGCTGCCCCAGCTCGATGTACAGCGTTTTCAGCGGAACAGGTGCGCCGCCGGTCAATTCCAGCTGCATGGCGCTGGCGATGTACCAGAAGCTGACATGCTCCATGGGCAGCCCCAGTTCCCGAAGGAACCCCACGACGGCAGGATGCACTCCGGGCATCTGCGGCGGGACGGGCGTCGCATACAGGTGCCGGATGTTCTCCAGCAGCATTTGTGCGGTGTATGGCTTAATCATATAATAATCCGCACCGTTTGACAATATCTGTGGCCGCAGATCCGAAGGCGGATAAGTCTCGGTGCAGGTCAGGATGAGCCGTGTTTCCGGGCAGGCCTGCACAAGTTCCCTGTACCGCTTCAGGAACGTGAACAGGTCCATGTCCGGCACGAAGCAATCCGCCACCACCACTGCAGGCCCCGCCCCGCTTTGAAGATAGCGAAGCAGCGCCGCCGCCCGCTGAAAACAGACCGGCGTCTGTCCCAGCTGCTCCAGGCCTGCCGCAAGCCGGCGCTGAAGCACATCCGAAGGTTCCAAGATCAATATCTTCTCCCATTTGCGCATCGGTTCGCCCAATGCAAGTCACACCTTTCCTTCACTGCCCTCAGATCTGCACCAGCAGATCCTCCAGAACATCCCGCCAATGTTCCGCAGGCACAGCGTTTTCATAGAGATACTCCAGGATCCAGCGCGCTTTCTGTCTGCACAGCCCCGTCACCGTTCGGCTATCCCGGGTGTGCTCTTTCGCAGAGTCCACCGCGATCTCATAGGTCGCCGTGCACTCCGGAAAAAGCACCAGGGAATAGCGGATACGGCGGGCGTTCTGCAAACACCCCAGCTGTGAAAAGGCTCTGTACCTTGTGTATCGCTCTCCGATCCTCACTGCGTCCCCTATCCTTTCTTCAATTTTATCAAATATTATGGTATCGAATCCCGACGGGAAATGCAATGATAAAAATCCGTCGTTTTCCGTCGCGTTGCCGCCGTTTTTTGGCCATTTCAGCTGAAACAAACAGCCCTGCCCTGTGCACCTTGCACAAGGCAGGGCCATTGTAATGTGTCAGAGACGACGTGTTACGCCTCGCTGGTGTCACTTTCCGCGGTGTCTTCCGAGACGGCAGAGGTGTCCGAAATTGTTTCTTCCGTCTCCTCGTCCGCGTCGGTAACAGTCACTGCGCTGTCATCGGCGGCGGCGGTTTCGATCAGAATGATCTGGTGGCTCCCCTCCTCGTCGAAGGTGGAGACGATGAAGGTTCCGGTGGTCACGTCCTCACGGGTGGCGGCATTGAGCATGCCCGACTCCACCTTGAAGTACTCGGTGGCGTCGGTGGTGTCGATGCTCTCCGTATCCTCCGAGGCCGTCAGCGTGGACACATCCAGGGTCGTGTAATCAGTGACTTCCTCTCCCCCGGTGTAGGCAGTAACGCTGATGTAATCCGACCCGACGTAGGTCACCTCGCCCATCACGGTCGTCTGCTCCGCAGCCGCCTCAGAACTGCCGGATGCAGCCTGCGAAGAGGAAGGCGCGGTGCTCTGCGCCTGCGAAACGCTTTCACTTTTGTCATCGGAACAGGCGGTCAGAACAGCGAGGCACGCCAGCGCCGCCGCCAAAGATAATGCGATATACTTGGTTGTGTGTTTCAAGGTTTTCCCTCCGTTCGCTTTGTTTGTCGGAAGTTTCTTCCGATGGCCCTATCCTATCCCCCAAGGCTTAAACGGCGCTAAAGCCGGTTGTGGGGATTTTGTGGAAATTGGTTTTTGCCCCCAAACTTGTCTCAAGCGCAGTTCGCCTGATGAACTGCGCTTGAGTGTTTTCATATATAAACCACTGTGCCGCTATTCCCAAAGCGTCGGTCCGTCGGCTTATCCGGGGCGTCTGCCCCGACATCGTCCCGCCGCATAGCCACAGCGCGTAAGTCTGCGCCAGTGGGGAGCTTTGGCCGGTGCGCCGGCCGTGACGGAAAAGCTCCGTGCTGAGGAGTGATTTATGCTGTAAATACAGAATACCAGCCCCGCCTTAACTCAGGCTTAAGCGTGCTGTGACAAGAAGGTAAACTTCCTGTGAAAACCCTTTTGTATTCGCTTGACGCGCCCGGGCGGAATGATACAATGAAAACACGGCCCCGGCACTTTAGGCTGCCTTTAGGGGCGCGTGCTATGCTGTTTCGAGACGATTTGGGGGAGGTGCATTTATGCGCTTGCTTGTGGCGGAGGACGACCCCCGCCTTTTAAAGACTCTGACGCATATTTTTGAGAGCAACAAATTCAGTGTGGACGGTGTTTCCAACGGCGAGGACGCTCTGGCCCACGGCCAGACGGTGGAGTACGACGGGATGGTGCTGGACATCATGATGCCCGGCATGGACGGCGTGAGCGTGCTGAAGGCGCTGCGCAAGGCCGGCGTGACCACGCCGGCGCTGTTTCTCACCGCCCGCTCGGAAGTCTCCCAGCGGGTGGAGGGCCTGGACGCCGGGGCGGACGACTATCTGCCCAAGCCCTTCTCCACCGCCGAGCTGCTGGCACGGGTGCGGGCGATGCTGCGCCGGAAGGACAACTACCTGCCCGATCTTCTGTGCCTCGGGCCGGTCACGCTGGACCGCTCCACCTATCAACTGGGATACGACGGCCAAGAGCAGACTTTGAGCGGCAAGGAATTCCAGCTTTTGGAGATGATGATGCAGACGCCGGGCACGATTATCGCCACCGACCGCTTCATCATCCACCTCTGGGGCTGGGACACCAACGTGGACACCAGCGTCATTTGGGTGCACATTTCCAACCTGCGCAAAAAGATCAACGCCCTGGGCGCGCCGCTGGAGATCCGTTTTGTGCGGGGCGCGGGTTATCTTTTGGAGGTGCGGGCATGATCGCCAGTCTGCAAAAGAAGTTTATTTTGATCAGCGCCATTTCCATCTTTGTGGTCTTTTCCGGCATTTTTCTGCTTCTGGTCTTTTTCAGCAACCAGCAGCTGGACCGAACCATGGACACGCTGGCCGACGCCATTTCGGCCAGCGACGGCGTTTTTCCGGAGTTCGACCCCTCCCAGCACTCCCGCCCTTTTCCCTACGATGACATCATCAATGAAGAGACACGGTTCAGCACCCGTTTTTTCACCGTCTGGGTGGATGAACAGGGCCGCATCACCCACATCAACATCGATTCTGTCTCTTCCATCGCAGAAGAGCAGGTGGAGGACTACGCCCGGGCAGCTCTCTCTGAAAACACGCAGCGCGGCTGGGTCTCGGACTATCGGTACCGCGTTGTGGAGACCGGCAGCGGTTCCACGCTGGTGTTCGTCAACGGCACTATGAACCGCAGCATGTCCGGCCGCCTGCTGCTCACCGCCTTTCTGGTGCTGCTGTGCAGCGCCTGCCTCATCCTTGCCCTTATCGTCGTCATCTCCAAGCGGGTGGTGCGCCCGGTGGCGGAAAGTTATGACAAGCAAAAGCAGTTCATCACCGACGCCAATCACGAACTGAAGACCCCGCTGACGCTCATCCTTTCCAACCTGGACATCGTGGAAACCGATGTGGGCAAGAACGAATGGCTGGATGACATCCGCAGCGAGAGCGAGCGCATGGGCCTGCTCATCAATCAGATGGTGACCTTGTGCCGCATGGACGAAAGCGATGCGCCTCTGGCTCTGGCTGATGTGGACCTGAGCGTCGTGCTCGGAGACACAGTCTCGGAGTTCGAGCCCCTTGCCGCCGAACGTCAGAAAAAGCTCAATTCCGTCATCGAGCCCGGTGTTCACTGCCGCGGCGATGAGGCTCTGCTGCGCCGGCTTGCCGCCATTCTGCTGGACAACGCCGTGAAATACTGTGACGCCGGCGGCGAAATACGGGTAAACCTGCACGCCCGGCGCCACCCCGTGCTCACGGTGGAAAACACCTACGCCGAGGTGGATGATCTGGAGCTGGACCGTCTGTTCGACCGCTTCTACAGAGCCGACAAGGCACGGACCTTTACGGGTAGTTTCGGCATTGGGCTTTCCATTGCCCAGTCCATCGCCAGGAAGCACAAAGGCTCGCTTACAGCTTATAAAAAAGATGGGGCCATCGGTTTCAAAGCCGAGCTGAAAGAGCACTGAACCCTGCATAATCTCCCCGGAGGGAGGCCGCCAAAGCGGCCTCCCTCTTTGATTTTTCGGAAATTCCTCACGGGTTTCTTTAGTGCCGCTTTAGGTTGAAGCCCTATACTTTTCACGGCAACGGGCGGTGCAGGCCGCCAGGCGCGAAATACAACGGCGAGGAGGTCACTCCATGATAAAAGTTGAGCATCTCACAAAATACTATGGCGACTTTCTGGCGGTAGACGATCTTTCCTTTGAGATCGACGAGGGCCATGTATACGGTTTCCTCGGGCCAAACGGCGCAGGCAAGTCCACCACGATGAACATCATGACAGGCTGTCTGTCCGCCACCAGCGGACATGTTTCCATCGGCGGGTTCGATATCTTCGAAGAGGCCGACAAGGCCAAGCGGCTGATCGACTATCTGCCGGAACAGCCGCCTCTCTATATGAATGAGACGCCCACGGAATACCTGCGGTTCGTGGGCGAGGCCAAGGGGCTGCGGGGCGAAGAGCTGAACGCCCAGATCGAAAGCGTGATCCGGCAGGTACGCATCGAGGGCGTAAAAGACCGGCGTATCTCGGCGCTTTCCAAGGGCTATAAACAGCGCGTGGGCATTGCCCAGGCACTGCTGGGCAACCCCAAAGTCATCATTCTTGACGAGCCCACCGTGGGCCTTGACCCGCTGCAGATCATTGAAATTCGCGATCTGATCCGTCAGCTGGGCCAGGACCACACCGTCATCCTCAGTTCCCACATCCTTTCGGAGGTGCAGGCCATCTGCGAGAAGATCCTCATCATCGCCCACGGCCGTCTGGTAGCCTTTGACGCCCCCGACCAGCTGGAGCGCAGCCTGCTGGGAACAAACGAGATCAGCTTTACCACCGACGCGCCTGCCGAGCGGGTGCGCGCCATTCTGGCCGGTTTGAAGCACGTCTTTGACATCAATGTGTCCCAGCCCGAGAACGGTTTGGTGCACACCAAGATGCAGACCAATGCCAAAGACATCTACGACACCTCCCGCAAAGTGTTCTTTGCCTTCGCAAGCCGTGAAATACCGCTGCTGGAGCTCAATCTGAAGAAGGCCAGCCTGGAGGACATCTTCATCGAGCTGACCGAAAGCACCCCCGACGCCGGCCAGACAGAGGACGAACAGGCCGCCGGAGAAAGCGAGGCGAACGACCAATGACAGCCGTTCTGAAACATGAACTGAGAAACTATTTCCACTCCTTCACAGCCTATGTGTTCGGCGCGTTCCTTCTGGCCATCGTGGGGTTTGGTTCCATGCTCTACAACCTGCAGGCCGCGGTGAGCAACTTTGAATATGTGCTCAGCTTCGGCAGCATCGTGTTCGTGGTCATCGTTCCCATTCTGACCATGCGTGTGATCGCGGAAGATCGGCGCCAGAAGACCGACCAGCTGCTCTATTCCCTGCCCATCACCACCACCCAGGTCGTTCTGGGTAAATACGTGGCGCTGCTGGCCGTCTACCTTGTGCCGCTGGCCATCATCAGCCTGTATCCGCTGATCTTCGCCCAGTTCGGCGATGTGTATCTGCCCACCAGCTACGGTTCGCTGCTGGCCATCTTCATCATGGGCGCGGCCCTCATCGCCATCGGCATCTTCATTTCCTCGCTGACCGACAACCAGGGCCTTGCCGCCGGTGTGTGCATCGCGGTGATCCTGTTCAACTACTACAGCGTGAGCCTCTCGGAGTATGTTTCCAGCACAGCCTTCGGTTCTGTTGTTGCGCTGGCGGTCATCATTCTGGCGCTGGGCGCCATCGTTCGGTATTTGACCAAGAGCGAACTGCTGGCTTCCGGCGTGTGCGTGGTGCTGTTTGCGCTGGTGGTGCTGGTCTACTTCACCGACTACACGAAGTTTGAGGGCCTTCTGCCCAACATCATGAAACAGCTCTCGCTTTTCGATCGGTTCACCACCTTCGTCAGCGGCGTGTTCGACTTGACGGCCATCGTCTACTACCTGTCCGTTGCGGCCTTCTTCCTGTTTCTGACGGTGCAGTCCCTTGAAAAACGGAGGTACAACTGATGAAACGCTGGAACCTGTTTTCTTCTGATAACAAAGAGGCCAAGGGCGCCAAAAGCCGTCTCGCCTTTCAGGGCGGCTCCTACTCCCTGGCCGTGGCGGCCATCCTGCTGGCCATCCTGATCGCTCTGAACATTCTGGTGAGCGCTTTGCCCGCCTCCGCCACCCGCTATGACATCAGCGCCTCCAAGCTCTACTCCATCACCAGCAACACCAAGGTGGTGGTGAACGCCCTGGAGGAGGACGTGACCATCTACTGGATCGTTCAGTCCGGCGCGGAGGACGATGTGATCGAAACCCTGCTGAGCAAATACGACAGCCTTTCCGATCACATCACCGTGGTGAAAAAGAACCCGGACGTCTACCCCACCTTCGCCGAGCAGTACACCGACGAGACAGTGCAGAACAACAGTCTGGTGGTGGAGTGCGGCGACCGCAGCCGCTACATCGGCTACGATGACATCTACGTGCAGGAGGCGGATATGTATTCCTACTCCTACAGCACCTCCTTCGACGGTGAGGGCGCCATCACTTCCGCCATCGACTACGTGGTCACCGACGAGCTGCCCCAGCTGTATCTGCTGGAGGGCCACGGCGAACAGGAGCTGCCCGCCAGCTTCAGCGAGCAGATCGAGAAGGAGAACATCGAGACCAACTCTCTGTCTCTGCTGACGGTGGACGCCATCCCCGAGGATGCCGACTGTGTGATGATCTATGAGCCTTCTTCCGACATCTCTGAAGAAGAAAAGGAGATGCTGGCCGATTACACGAAGAACGGCGGCAAGCTGCTGGTCATCGCCGGCCCGGTGCAGGATGGCGAACTGACCAATCTGAACAGCCTGCTGGCAGACTACGGCGTGGAGACCAGTGAAGGCATCGTTGTGGAGGGCAACCGGGAATATTACACCGTGCAGCCCCACATCCTGCTGCCTGATATGAACAGCAGCTCCATCACCGATCCGCTGATCGAGGAGCGCTACTACCCCAACATGCCCATCTCTCAGGGCCTTGTCGTCACCGAGAGCGCCGGCGACAACGTCACCGAGCTGCTCACCACCTCTGACCAGGCGTTCAGCAAGGTGGCCGGCTACGATCTGGAGACCTATGAGAAAGAGGACGGCGACATCGACGGCCCCTTCGCGCTGGCTGTCTCCATCGCCTGCGACAATGAGGGTCAGATCGTCTGGTTCTCCTCTGCCGCCTTCCTGGACGACATGTACAATGCCCTGTCTTCCGGCTCCAACTCCGACCTTGCCATGAATGCGCTCTCCTCGCTGATCGGCGAGACCGAGGCCATGGCCATCCGCAGCAAGTCGCTGAACTACAACTATCTTTCCATCAGTGGCTCCACTGCCTCGCTGCTCAAAGTTCTGATGATCGGCGTGTTCCCCATCGGCTATCTGAGCATCGGCATGTATGTTATCTTGAAGAGGAGGAAGAAGCAGAATGAAGCGGGCTAAACGGCTTTATATCCTGTTCGGCGTGCTGGTGGCCGTGTGTATTGCCACCGTCTGCGTTTTGCAATACGACCAAAAACAGGAGGACATCCAGACCAGCGGCGAGACCATCCTCACCGTGGACCCGCCCAGCGTGTCCGCCCTGAAATGGGAGACTGAGTCCGCCTCCCTCGCCTTCCATAAGGACGAGGGATGGCTGTACGACGATGATGAGGCGTTCCCTGTAAGCGAAGAAAAAATCGATGACCTGCTGGCTGAGTTCGAGGACTTACGGGCCGCCTTCATCATCGAAAACGTCACCGACTTTGCCCAGTACGGACTGGACGAACCCATCTGCACCATCGACATCACCACCGCCGACACCAGTTATGAGATCCAACTGGGCGATTACAGCTCCATGGACTCCCAGCGGTACGTCTCCATCGGCGACGGCAACGTGTATCTGGCCGCCAGCGACCCGCTGGACGCCTACGATCTGGAGCTCAGCGACATGATCGCCAACGACGAAGTTCCCTCCTTTGATGAGGTGTCGGCCATCCACTTTGAAGGCCCCGAAACCTACGATGTGGTCTGGCAGGAGTACACCGAGGACAACACCTACACCCTGTGCAGCGATGATGTTTATTACAAGCAGGAAGGTTCCGACCTGCTGCCGCTGGACACAACCGCTGTGGAGAGCTATCTTTCCAGCATCAGCAACGCCGGCTACGACGAGTATGTGACCTATAACGTCACCGACGAGGAACTGGCCACCTACGGCCTGGACGCCCCGGAAGTGACCGTGACGGTGGAGTACACCGAGCTGGACGGCGAGACCGAGACGCCCGGCACCTTCACCCTCAGCGTGAGCCGTGACCCGGTGGAGCTGGCTGCCCAGGCGACTGAAGAGGTTCTGGACGAATCTTCTTCCACCACCGAAAGCACCGAGGAGACCATCACCGCCTACGCCCGCATCAACGATTCCCAAATCGTTTACAAGATCTCCGGCAGCAGCTATGAGGCGCTGAAGGCCTGCACCTACAACGATCTGCGCCACACCGAGGTGCTTACCGCAGACTTCTCCGACGTCACCGGCTTTGATATTTCGCTGGACGGCCAGGTCTACACCATCACCTCCAAGGGGTCCGGCGAGGACAAGACCTTCCTCTACGGTGACGAAGAACTGGATATCGCTTCCCTGCAAAGTGCCCTCACCGCTGTGAGCGCGCAGGACTTCACCGATGAGGCCCCCACGCAAAAAGAGGAACTGGGCATGACCGTGACGCTGGACAGCGAGACCCATCCCAAAGTTCAAATCGAGTTCTACCGTTACGACGGTGAGCACTGCCTTGCGGTGGTGGACGGCACGCCCTTCGCGCTGGTCGCCCGCTCCGCCGTGGTGGATCTGATCGAAGCCACCAACACCATCGTTCTGTGACCGTTCCTTCTTCGGGAGCCGCCCTGCTCGGGCGGCTCCTTTTTTCATTACTCTGTATGAATGGGCTCATCTGCAATTTTTAAAAAGGCCTGCGTCGTTTAATTTATAAAGTGATGTTCCACAGCAAAGGAGGGAAACCATCCATGAAAACGCGTCAGGTGCTTGCCATGAGCTGCGCGGCTGCTTTCGCCGCCTGTTTGTTTGGCTGCGGCCAGACGATCACACCGCCCTCTTCCGTCCCTTCCGCGGGCACCGAGCAGCTCGCCTCGCAAAGCGCACCCTCCGCCGCAGAGATGACGGAAAAGGAGATACTGCAGCTTGCCGCTGATCTGACCGCCCGAGGTCAGACTTTGGAAGACTATGCCGCTGCGCCTTCCCTTTGGGAGCTGGACAAAAGCGACTCGTTCTTTGAGGAAGTATCCGGCCAACGCTTTGTCTTTTATCGCGTGGCATCCCTAACAGACAAAGCCCAGGTTGCGCAGGCGCTCCGGGAAGTGTTCAGCGAAACCTATACCGACGCCCTGATGGAGAAGCTTTTCCGCACCGATATCGCTCTGTCTCTCCGGGAACGGTACGGAAAGCTGTATGTCTGCGAGGAATGGTTTTCCCGTGCGCTCTCCCCTTATCAATACACCGGCAAATTCACACTCATCGGCTGCGCAGAAGATGTCATCAGCCTGCAGGCGGAGCTTTCCTACGAGAGCGGCGCCGTGCAGAAATATGAGGATCTTCCTTTGACCCTGCGCAGGGAAGACGGCCGTTGGGCGCTGGACGGCTGGAAGCTGGAAGCCCGCGCGGACAATTCCTTTGTGCAGCTTCCCGCGGAGCTGGAACAGCTGGCTCAGCAGTCCCCGGAGCTCTCCGCCCCGCTGCGGTATGCCTGGACGCTGGGCAGTGCGCTCAAGAATGGCGAGCAACGCTGGGTGGACTGGTGTTTCACCGGCCTGTTTCAGCCGCCTGCCGGTTCTCAGGAGCAGGGCTATTCTCTGCAGGACATTTCCGGTTTGAAGGTGTCGAATTTCAAGATAGAGACCAGTCCGGACAACGCAATCTATCTCTTGCTTGATGTGGCCGACCCCGGCTCCACTCCGCTGCGCACAGGCCCAAACTGGTACCTGCTGACTTTTGGCCGCGGCATTAGCCGTTCCGACGTCGTAACATTGCAGATGTACCCTGACAGCGAGCAGGCAGCCTTCGGCCTGGGCAAAGACGCCAGCGATGAACAAGTCATCACACTGAGTCAGGAACTGACCGCGGTGGCAGACCTCTTCCACAACTGGGCCTGTGCCGGAGAAGCCGATGCGGACTGGTGGGAAACCTCAAACGACGCCCTTCCTGCCGAGATCCCCTATGTGGCAGTGCGGATGACACAGGACGGGCGCACCGATGTGGAAGGCCGATTCACGGCGGAGGAATTCGAGCAGGCGGCGCGGGAATATCTGAACGCACCGAAGTACAAGGCGGACCCCGACCGTCTGCGTCAGAGATGCTTTGAACAAGACGGCCGTTTCGGGTTGATGGGGATGGGCGGCTTCACAACAGACATTGGCCTTGTTTGCCGCGATCTGGGCGGCGGCCTTGCCGGCGGCACCGCCACGGTGGTGCGCCGCTATTACAAAGACGATTTGGGCCTTGTGCCGGACTATGACCTTGTATATACCCTGCAGCGCTCGCTGGGCGGCGAAGGCAGCTGGTACGTTTACAGCTGCACCAAACAACCTGTCAGCTGATAAAATCAGGCCCCGTGCCTTCCAATGGAAGGCGCGGGGCCGTTCTTTATTAAAGCTCAGTTCGAAGCAAAGACCGTCATAGAAACGCCGGTATCCCGCACCAGAATGTCCTTCGGCATGCGCAGGAATCGAAATGAGACATACAGATCTCCCGCCGCGCCCGAGACGTTGATGAGCTGGAGCAGATAGACGAACCAGAAATACTGCGCTCCTGCCGCAATGTTCAGCGCCAGCAGCACAGCGCCCAGCACCACCAGCGGAGCCAGTGCCACCACGATGTAGGCGCCTTTTTTGAAATATTCCTCGCTGCCCGCAAAGGCATACAGGCCCGTGAAGCCGAACCGTACCCTTTTTGCTCCGAACAGCTTCATGCAAGCGCCATGCACCAGTTCATGGAGCACCATATACGCCACAGCGCAGGCCAGAAACGCCACCAGTGCCAGCAGGTCCGCACCGATCCTGAAAGCGGGCATCAGCAGAAATCCCACCACCAGCATCACCGCCGCAATGGCGATGGCCAGGCCGTTCACCAGCAGGGCCTGCTTCGTATCCTTCTGCAAATCGATGCTCAGTACCTCCCTGTATCCCATCGGCAGTTTCTGAAGGCAGTGTTTGTTCATGTTTCCCTCCCCTTCCGGCCGTCACAGGCCCAGTTCTTTCAGCTGCGCCGCCATGCGTATGTATTCATCCACCACGTCAAAGACTTCTCCGCGGCGGCGCAGCGGACGGCGGCGAAAGTCCACTTCGTCCATGTGCGATACGCCGCGCCCGTCCGCGCCGCGCCAGACGCCTTGAAAGCCAGTCCACCGGGCAGACGCGGCGGTCACAAGACCGTCGTTCTCCCCTTCCACCAGGCCGATGATGAGATTTTGCCACCACATGAACAGGTCGCTGCGCCAGGAGCGCATCGCACCGGCATAGCTTCGATAGACAACGCCCTCCGCATCCGGGTTTGCCCTGTTGAAGTTCTCGGCCCAGGCTGTGGTGAACTGGGTGCAGACGGCGCAAAAATCAGGATGCTTGTCCCCCAGAAGCCGATACCAAAGATTCACAAAAAAGCCCGCCAGCCGGAAAGCCCAGCGGGGCAGCCGGGCCAGGGCGTCCATGGTGCGGGAACCGTGGTTGGGCACCGACACCAGCGACACCGACGCCACCTTTGGCGCCATTCCCAAAGACGAGACCATATAGCGCACGTCCAGCCCGCCTTTGGAGTGGGCGATCAAGTGGACCTTTTCGCAGCCGGTCTCCGCCAGCACCTCTTCCACCCGCGCTTTCAGCACCTCGCCGTTATGCTCCACCGTAGCCCAGCCGTCCTGCCCGCCGAAAAAGACCCGCGCTCCCCGCTCTTCCAGCGCCTTGGGGATCCGGCCCCAATAGCCCCAGTCACGGAACCCGGTGCCGTGCACCAGAATGAAGGGATAGCGGGTGGCGCATTCCAGTGAGTTCATACCGTTCCTCCTCACGTGTTTCTTCTCCCTGTCGCTCAGGGCACAACGGCGGAAAGGACCTCGCCGATGGGCCGGCGGATGGTAAGGGCAGCCTGCTCGTCCCGCGGAGTCGCACTGAGGTTGATGACTGCCAGGTCTCTGCCGCGGAAATAGTCCACCAGACCCGCCGCCGGATAAACCGAGAGCTGCGTGCCGCCGATGAGCAGCATATCCGCCCCGGCAATGGCCTCCACCGCCGCCGTGAGCGTCGCGGGGTCCAGCCCTTCGCCGTAAAGCACCACATCGGGTTTGATGATGCCGCCGCAGGTGCAGCGGGGCACGCCTTCCGCATCCAGAACCGCATCCACCGGCCAGCTTTTTCCGCATTTCATGCAGTGATTGCGGTACACGCTGCCGTGCAGTTCCAGCACGTTGCGGCTGCCCGCCCGCTGGTGCAGCTCGTCGATGTTCTGGGTAATGACGGCTGTCAGCTTGCCCCGTTGTTCCAGCCGCGCCAGGGCATAGTGCGCCGGGTTGGGCTTTGCGTCCGGGCGAATGAGATATTTGCGGTAATAGTCAAAGAACACATCGGGATGATGCATAAAGAACTCGTGACTGAGCAGTTCCTCCGGCGGCCTTCCGTACGCCTTCAGCGCGGCGTAGACGCCGTTGCTGCTGCGAAAATCCGGGATCCCGCTCTCGGTGGAAAGCCCTGCTCCCCCAAGAAACGCCACACGCCGGGCACGTTCGAACATTTCCGAAAGCTTAGAAAGTTGCTCGTCCATTCTTTTCGCCTCCCGGTTTTATCATACCACATCCGGAAAACTCCTGCTACGCAAAAAAAACGCCGCAAACAGAAATGCTTGCGGCGATGATGGTGGACCTGGAGGGATTCGAACCCTTGACCTCTGCGATGCGAACGCAGCGCTCTCGCAAAGTGGTAAGTTTTCTGCCAACGGACTGCGGTGTATGGTATGCTAAAAATTGATTATACAGCATTTGCAGAAACAAAAATTTGCAATGGCTTTTTCTATCGACTTGTGACGCGGCGTTTTGTTACAAGTGGGCACTGATGTGGGGATAACTTTTTGCTCAAATGGTCTTGCTTAATTTCGTTCAAACGAATATACTAATAATAATTGAGTGTAAGCCCATAAGAGAAACTTTGAGGTGTCACAAGTGAACGGATATATGACAGTGCAAGAAGCTGCTGAAAAATGGGGCGTGACCCCCCGACAAGTTCAAATTTTGTGCAAAGAAAACCGAGTTGCTGGGGCGGCGCGCATGAGTCGGATTTGGATTATTCCAGACAATGCAGAAAAACCGACAACTGATAAAAGAGGACAAGGTAGGGAAAGAAATGATTCTCAAAAGCACCATGTATCAAAAACAGAATATTGATTTATCTTCCGCACCTTGGACGATGCATGAGTTTTTTGCTGGCAGTGGTCTTGTTGCGTATGGTCTAAGAGAAATGTTCTCTCCCGTTTGGGCAAATGATATCAGCGAACAGAAGGCCGCCGTTTATGAGGCTAATTTTGGGCGTGAGCGGTTTGTGCTGGACGACATCAAGAATATCAGGGGGAGCAACTTACCTTTCGCTCACCTCTCCTGGGCCAGTTTTCCTTGTCAGGATTTGTCTCTGGCTGGTTCTATTGGCGGAATCCATGCGTCCCGCAGTGGCTTGGTTTGGGAATGGCTACGGGTACTGGACGAGATGGACGAAAAACCTAAGATTCTATTGTTGGAGAATGTGGCGGGATTGCTGTCTACAAACGGTGGCGACAATTACCGTGTTCTTCATCTGGCGCTCGTAGAGCGAGGATATCGTTGCGGGGCCATCTTGCTGAATGCTTCCCATTTTGTGCCCCAATCCCGACCGAGGGTGTTCATTATTGCTGTACAAGAAGACTGTTCTATTCCAAAGGAATTAGTTGGGGATGAACCATGCTGGCTACACAATAATGCAGCGATACAACTGGGCCACGAACTGCCGGGCTGGGTGTGGTGGTATACAGAAAAACCTCCGCGCCGTGTTGTGTCTCTTAAAGATATTGTGGAGGACAGCGCGCCATTTGATAAAGATGACGTTTTACGGCTGGTTCCCGAGCGGCATCAAGCAAAATTGCGTGCGCACGATGCCGTATACGCCACAGGCTATCGTAGGACGAGAAACGGAACACAGCAGTTGGAGCTGCGTTTTGATGGGATTGCGGGTTGCTTGCGAACGCCAGAAGGCGGGAGTAGTAAGCAGTATCTGGTGGTCAAGAAGAACGGCCAGACTCACGCGCGTCTCTTGACCGTGCGCGAAGCTGCCAGACTGATGGGGGCACCAGACAGTTTTCTACTTCCAGGTAGCTATAACGACGGATATAAAGCGATGGGTGATGCCGTGGCCGCCCCGGTCGCACGGTTTATAGGAGAGCGTTTCCTGACAAAAATTGCGGAGGCTGTATACGATGATTAGTCCTGAAGAACGCCTGAAAGCGTTTCAATCTGAAAACCATATCACCACGAAGGGGCCCCTGTCTTTGGTCGTACAATTTACCCGTATGGTGAAAGATAAGGACTTTCCGCTGAATCCAGATGACTTCCAGACGAGCAGTAAAGGGCAGGTTGCCGGGCTTGGTGGAGCCAATCTGAAAAAGATACTAAAAGAACACGGCATTACCCAACAGTTGTCCTCCGAAGGCGGGAGAACCAGCCGGGGTAGCATGGGCCTGATGATTAAGTACGTGGACTTTTTGAACGAATGGAATGCAGAAGAATCCGTGGATTTTTCCGTGATCGAGGACTTTTGGGCCGAGCAGGTGCGTGAATACTTTAGAAATCAGCCGTTCGTTCTGACTGCAGACACGTCTAAAACTATCGGAGCAAATCTGGATGAACTGTTTGAGCAGGCGAAAAAACGCCAGAGTCAAAATCCCGGTACACAGTATCTCGGTACTGTGTTGCAGCATCTTGTCGCGGCGAAGCTTTGTTTGATCATGCCGGAAAACTCTTTCGAAATTCACGGGGCATCCGTTGCCGATGGTCCCACGGATCGCAACGGCGATTTTGTCATCGGCAGTACGGTCATCCATTGTACGACCATGCCTGGCGCCTTGCTGATTGAAAAATGCAAGGCTAATCTCCGCGCTGGTTGCCGTCCCGTCATTATCACGATTTTTGAGCGCGTACATACCGCTCTTAATCTTGCCGAAGACGCTGGATTGGCCGGACGCGTAGAGGTATGGGATGTTCAGCAGTTTTTATCTGCTAACGTTTATGAGCATAGCCTTTTCGACGAGACAAGGCGAAACTCTACTCTCTCCGGAATAATCGACCGATACAACAAAATTGTGCTGGAAGCAGAAACAGATCCCAGTCTCCGCATAGAGTTTGAAGCCAGGTGATTTGTAGTGGCGGATATTTTCGATGCAGAAAAACGGTCCGACATCATGCGACAGGTCAAGTCCAAAAAGAATAAGTCCACTGAACTGCGTTTGATTGAAATATTCAAGCATAACGGAATCACAGGCTGGCGAAGAAACTATCAAGTAAAGGGACATCCCGATTTTGTATTTCCCAAGGAAAAGATCGCTGTGTTTGTGGATGGTTGCTTCTGGCACGGACATGATTGTCGGAATACACGTCCCGCCGACCATCAGGAATATTGGCAGAAGAAACGTGAACGGAATATGAAGCATGACCAAGAGGTAACCGAACTATTTAAGGCAAGAGGCTGGATTGTATTGCGGATTTGGGAGTGCGAGTTGAAGAAGAAAAATGAAGAGTTCTTAAGTGAGAAACTATTAAGCTTGTTAAATAGTAAAAGAACCCTTATGTCCAAGGAGGAACCATAGTTATGCCGGTTGCAGCGGTAGACTTATTTTGTGGTGTAGGCGGTCTCACCCACGGATTGGAACTCGCAGGGGTTCCTGTAGTTGTAGGTGTTGAT
>DXBV01000021.1 GCA_019116345.1 Candidatus Allofournierella merdipullorum
CTCTATGTATACGGCAGCACGGTTACGGTGCAGGGCGGGACGCTGACCGCCACCGGCGGTACCACCGGTAGCGGCAGTTACGGCATCAGTGCGAATGGGTCTGTCACCGTGAGCGACGCCACCGTGACCGCTACCGGCGGATCTGGGTATGAAAGTTATGGCCTTTATATTGATTCCTCTTCCCCTTCCGTGACCCTATCCGGCAGCGGCTCCCTCACCGCCCGGAGCGAATCGGCGGACAGGGCGGGCGGCATTTACGTCCGGAACCTCCTTGGCAGCGCAGGGGCTGTGACCGTCGGGGACAACTCCACCCTGCTGACCAACAGTGTGATATTGTATGATAATTCTTTCGAAGCAAAACCGCTGGCCCCCACCGGCGACGGCAGCTGGCTGATCTACGGCCAGAGCAACCAGACCAGCGCCGTGGGCGGCAACTATACCCTGGAAGAGAATATCACCATTGAAAGCGGGAACACCTTCACCATCCCGGCGGGCAGCACCCTGACGGTGCCCCAGGGCAAGACCCTGACCGTGAACGGCACCCTGAACATTGCCAACCAGTCCAGCCTGGCGGGTGACGGAACGCTGGCGGGCAACGGCACCTTCAACCTGACCAACCCAGACCCGGTCATTTCCGGCAGTGAAACCCTGACCTATGACGGCACCGACCAGTTCGACGAGTTCAAGCTGGAAGCCCCCACCGGCACGGTACAAGTGATGGGGAAGGACTTTGCCATATCCAGTTCCCCCAGCTTGGACGGCTGGACCCTGGAAACGCAGAAAATCATCAATGCGGGAACCTACACCCTGACCGCCAGCAATGGCACCACTAACATCGAGAAAAAGGTCACAGTCAGCCCCGCCGAAATCAGCATTACCAGCGCCACGGTGCAGGGCAAAACCTACGACGGCAACCAGGATGCCACCGTCATCGGCGTGGAATTTACCGGCCTGGTGAACGACGAGAGCCTGACCAGCGGCACCGACTACACCGTCACGGCGGCTTTTACCGACAAAAGCGCGGGCGAGAACAAAACCGCCACCGTCACCGTGACGCTGACCAACGGCAACTATACCTTTGCCAATAGTGAGAAAACGGCTACCGCTAACGCCACCGCCAAGATTTCGCCTCTGGCTGTGGCGCTGACCTGGAGCGAAACCACCAGCTTCACCTATGACGGCCAGCCCCATTCCGTCACCGCCGAAGTGACCAATGCGGTGGATGGGGATACCTTCACCCTGACCTATGAGGACAACACGGGTACCGCCGTGGGCAATTACACCGCCAAAGTCACCGGCCTGGGCAATGACAACTACACCCTGACCGACGCTTCCGGCATGGAACAGGCATGGAGCATCGTCGAGGCATCCATCGCCGGTGCCACCGTGGAGCTGAACCAGAACAGCTTCACCTACAACGGCAGCGAGCAGAAGCCCGGCGTAACCGTGAAGCTGGGCGACAAGACCCTGACCGAAAGTGACTACACCGTGACTTACAGCGGCAACTGCACCGACGCGGGTACTTACACCGTCACCGTCACCGGCAAGGGCAACTACTCCGGCGAAGCCGAAAGCCAGACCTATACCATCGAGAAGGCCACGGTAGCACCCTCCATCAGCGGCACCGCCTCCAAGCCCTACGACGGCACCACTGCCGCCACCGGCCTGTCGATCACGCTGAACGGCGTTGTGAGTGCTGACGCCGTCACCGCCGAGGCGGCCTCCTATGCCTATGACAGCGCCAATGCGGGCGAGAACAAGACTATCACCGCCAGCGGCATCACCCTGAGCGGCGAAGACGCGGGCAACTACACCCTGTCCGCTGACACTGCCACCACAACCGGCACCATCACCCCCGCCGCCCTCACCGTCACCGCCGAAGCCAAATCCAAGACCTACGGCGACGCCGACCCGGAACTGACCTATCAAGTCTCCGGCCTGGTGGGCGAAGATAAGCTCACCGGCGCACTGTCCCGCGCCGAAGGCGAGAACGTGGGTGAACACGCCATCACCCAGGGCACCCTGGCCGCTGGCAGCAACTACACCCTCACCTTCACCGGCGCAGACCTGACCATCACCGCCAGAATCGTAACGCTGTCCTGGAGTGAAACCACCAGTTTCACCTACGACGGCAGCGAACACTCCATCAACGCCCAAGTGAGCAATGCGGTGGATGGGGATACCTTCACCCTGACCTATGAGAACAACGCCAAGACAGATGTGGGCAATTACACCGCCAAAGTCACCGGCCTGGGCAACGACAACTACACCCTGACCGGGGCCACCGGCACGGAGCAGGCATGGAGCATCGTCGAGGCATCCATCGCCAACGCCACCGTGGAACTGAGCGGCGGCCCCTTCACCTACACCGGCACCGAGCAGAAGCCCACCGTCACCGTGAAGCTGGGCGACAAGACCCTGACCGAAAGTGACTACACCGTGACTTACAGCGGCGACTGCACCGACGCGGGTACCTACACCGTCACCGTCACCGGCACGGGCAACTACGCCGGCACGGCAAAAAGCCAGCCCACCTACACCATCAGCAAAGCGGATCAGGCTGCCCTGTCCATTACCAGCACCGGCCCCGCCACCTTCGGTCAGAACTACACCCTGACCACCAGCGACGGCTCCGGCAGCGGCGCGGTCAAATTCACCGTTACCGACGGGACCGGTGCGGCCACCGTCAGCGGCAATACCCTGACCCCCACCAAGGCGGGTACCGTCTCTGTCACCGCCGTCAAAGCCGGGGACAACAACTACAACGACGGGACCAGCGTGTCCGCAACCATCATCATCGACAAGGGGACCTATAACGGGACCAAGACCGCCGCCGGCTCCGTTCTGGCGAACTGGTCCGGCGAAGTGACCTTGCCCGCTATCCCTGACGGAGCCAGCTATGGCACGCCGACGTATACCGGCAGCGATGGTGCGGTGACTGGCCTGACCATTACCGGCAACAAGCTATCCTACACCGGCGGCGAGAACATCACCAAGGGTAAGGAGTACACCGTCACTGTCCCCGTGACCGACGCGACCAACTACTATGGCTACAACATCACCGTCACCCTCACCGGCACGGATAAGCAGGTGCTGACCATCACCGGCGTCACCGCCCAGAACGGCACCTACAACGGCCAAACGCAGGCGGGCTACACCGGCACGCCCGCTGCCCAGGGGTATACCGGCGACTTCACCGTGACCTATGACACCGACGACGGCAACGCTCCCACCAACGTCGGCAGCTACACCGTCACCATCGCCATCCCGCAGGCCAATGCGCAGTATGTGGGCAGCGTTACCCTGAACTTCACCATCGACAAAAAGCCGCTGACCGTTTCTGCGCCCAGCGCATCGGTCTATGTAGGCGGCAGCGCGCCCACTCTCGCCCTGACCTATAGCGGTCTGGTGACTGGCGAGTCCGTGACCCCCGCAGATGCTCCTGTCTTTGTTATTACCAAGGGCGACGGCACCGAGATCAGCCTGACGGATGCGGTCAAGACCGCTGGTACCTACACCATCACTTGGAGCAACGCAAACAGTGCCTCCTTCACCGGTGCGGACAACTACGCTATTTCCCTTGTCACGACCGGGGCCTTGAAGGTTGCATCGCAGCCCACATCCGGCGGCGGTTCTTCCGAAACGCCCACGCTCACGCCTACACCTGTTCCCACTTCCACACCTGCGCCTGCGGCTACGCCTCGTCCTGTGACCGGGGCCGGAGCGGCTACGGCTACTCCCAAACCCACCTCCACACCTGCGGCAACCTCCGCACCGGTGGTCACCACCGTTCAGGTGGAGGCTACCGTGGAGGACAGCACTGCTGTGATGGCCTTGGGCGAAGACCAGTTTGCCGAGATCATTGAGCAGGCGATGGAAACCGCCCAGGAGACTGCCTGTGTTCCCTCCGTGGAACTGGAAATCACTGCCACAGAGAATGCAGAGGCCATTCAGGTTACCCTGCCCGAACAGGCATTGGCGACGCTGGCCCAGCAGGAAGGCGCAACGCTTTCTATTTCCTCTGCGGTGGCCGAGGTCAACTTTGACAACGAGGCTCTGAAGGCGATCGCTGACCAGGCCGACGGTGACATTGAACTGGTTGTGCGCCCGGTGCCGGCGGATGATCTGACTGACGCCCAGACCGCCGCTGCGGGAGACTTCCCTGTGATCGAGCTGACCCTGCAAAGCAACGGCGTAGTGATCTCTGATTTTAATGCCGGGCATGCCACCATTACCGTTCCTTATGCACTGCCCGAAGGTCAGCAGGCCGAGGGCGTGGTCGTTTGGTATCTGGACGAGGAAGGAAACACCACCCCCTGTGAGACCTCTTACGACGAGAACACCGGCAAGGTTACCTTTATCACCCCTCATTTCTCCAAGTATGTCATTGCCTACGACGAGAGCCTGCTGGCCAGTCAGCCTGAAACACAGCTGCCCCAGGATACTCAGTCCGCAGCGCAGGACGATACTGGCAATGTGCCGGTGCTGCCCATCGCGCTGTGTGCTATCGTAGTGCTGGCATTGGTTGGAGCATTTGTGCTTCGCAAGCTGTTCCTGGGGAGGAACGAGGACTGATGCCCCTGGATCGATAATTTCATACGATTTTGCGGCAACAGCGAGCCCTTCTGCCATTGGCAGAGGGGCTCGCTGTTTTGTTCCAAGGCCTGCGAGCTTGAAGTCAGCCCGCTGAGAAAAAGCTCATTGCATCGGTGCGCTCCCCATTCACCCATGCCTCAAAATGCAGGTGGTTGCCGGTCGAGTTTCCTGTGCTCCCCACAAAGCCGATCACCTCGCCCTGCTGCACCTGCTGGCCGGGGGTCACGCAGATGGCCGAACAGTGCGCATAGAGGGTCTCCAGCCCGTTGCCGTGATCGATCTTGATGTGGTAGCCGTAGCTGCCGCCCCAGGAGTCGATGCCGTTGGCGATGGTCACAGTGCCGGCAGCAGCCGCCAGGATCTGGGTGCCGTTGGGGGCCGCGATGTCGGTGCCGTTGTGGTATTCGAGTTCGCCGGTAAACGGATCCTCCCGATAGCCGAAGGGAGAGGAGATGGAAAAGGTCTGTGGCAGAGGCCACGCCAGCACCCCAATGGGCACCCAGTCAGTGTCCGGGTTGATGATCTGCCCGCCGCCAGCCACAAGGCCGCCCAGCAGCTGTGCCCATAAATTCTGGTTGTCCGGCTGCATCATCAAAGCTAAATACTCATTCTGACGGCTGTTGAAGTGGTACTCCCCTGCCATTTCAGCAGCCGTTTTGTGTGTGATGGTAATGGTCAGCACCGTTTCGGTGACAGTCTCGGTGGTGGTTTCTTCTTCTCCGTCATCGTTGGTGGTGGTGACCTCCACTTCGTGGGATTCCGTGTGAGTCGAGTAATCCACATCGTTCATCTCCCACAGGATATCACGCAGGATGTCCACCTGGGCGTCTGTCAGGGAAGCCACCTGTTCGCCATCCGAAGCACCCGAGACCTTTGCGGAAAAGACAGCCAGCACCTCCTGCCAGTTGATCGAGAGGCTGCCGTCGTTGGATGTCATCTCCTGCCGGTCGTGAGAGACAGACTCCGATATCTGTTGCAGGTGATCCGCATACTCCTGGTTCAGATCCTGCACCGCCTGGGATACGCTGGTGCCGGAGCCGGTGGACTCCACGCCGAAGAAGATGCCATAGCTGGAGCCCATGACCAGGGCGATCAGGCAGATGAGCAGGATGATCGCAACCGCCACCCAACCACCGGCCAGGATCGCCGCCGCAAGGCTCTGGGCTGCTGCCGCAGCCGCCTTGAGAGCTGCCATCACCGCATGAGCTGCCGCCCGGATCCCGCGCACGGTGGCTTTGGCGGCGGCCTGCATGCGCTGGGTGATCCGCTGGGCTGTCTTTGCAGCTTTCTGCGCATTGGCGGCTGCCTGCTGCGTTCCCTTGATCCCTTTCCCGCCTTGCTTGATGTTCTTGGCCGCATTGGCCTTGGGCTTGGCCGCAGGCTGCCGGCCCTTGATGGTCTTCTTCCCAGCCGGTTTTGCCGATTTCCCTTTTCGGGCGGTTCCTGTATCGGAAGCCTGGTTTTTGATGCGGGCCGCCTCCCGGCGCTCCTTGATCTTTTGGCCTGCAAACTGCGTCAGCTTCCGGCCGCCGTCATAGGCTGTTTCCGCACCCTTCTTGACCGTGGTTTCCGCACCGGACAGCATCTGCTCTCCTGCCGTATTGGCGGGTGCGTTGCCGGTGGCATCCTGCTGGCCGGCGAAGGGGGTGTTCATGGTCTCGCTCAGGGCTTTATCCTTGGTGTGGAGCCACATCTCCTTCATGGCGGTCTTAGGCACGACCCCCGCCTTATCGAAGGTTCGGGGCTGTCCGCCCGCCGGTTTGGTTTTTATCTCCTTCACAGCATCCTCCTTCTTGTGTGATATGTGCCGGGGGCCTGGGCGGCCCCCGGCTGTTTGTTCTCATATTCATCGTTCATCCCTTGTTTCGCTTTCTCGGGCACCCTTCTTGCTCCAGCCGGTCATCGAGGGCAGTAAAAAAGGCCCGCCCGGTAAGGGGCAGACCATGTGCGGCTCGTTCTTCTTCCAGCTTGAAGCGGATGTCGAGCTGTCGGGCGGTGTAATCCAGGCGGAAGGGCTGCCAGGTATGCGCATCCATGTGCAGGAGCTTCTGCCACAGATCCGGGCAGTGGATGCGCAGCTTCCGCAGTTCACTCAATGGCTGCAGCGGGCAGCACCAGCAGGATACCCGCCGGAAGATGTCGTACAGGCCGCCCCAGTCAAATCCATGTTCCTTGCAATACCGCAGGCAGTCCGCCTCTGTCATGCCCCACTCAACGAGCGGGTAGTGCAGATCCTTGCAGCGGTGGGCTTCGTCGGCGGCGATCCCCACATACTGTGCCAGCTGGTATTTCCGCCGCAGTTGACTCAGATGTCTGTTGATCACATGAGTTTTCAGCCTGCCAGTACACCAGCGACAGGCATGGGAAGGCCAACTGAGCCCCCGATCTGTTACCAGCTTTGCGTCTGGCCGAGCCGTGTACTCATAGAAATACTGCTCTGCCGTCAGCGGGGCTTTCAGCCGGGTGATGGGCCTGCCGATGGTCTGCTCCAGACGGTCCAGATGGTCATACATCTGTGGGAATTCCCACCCGGTATCGCAGTACAGGATCTCATCGATGGGGCGGTTTTCTTCCACAAGACGAAGAAGCATCGCCGTCGAATCTTTGCCGCCCGACAGCGATGCAACGGTGTATAGGGGTTTGCTTTCTCTTGCGGCAACGCCACCTCCTTCTCAAACCAAACCCATCACATCCCCCGGATGGCTTCGTCCGGCTTGGTCGTCATCAGCTTGTACAGCTGGGTGTTCCGGGGAAAGCTGTTTTCAAAGGGGACGATGTTGCCGGCACAGCGGATCAGGCCGCAGCCTGCGGCCACGTTGGTGATGTAGCCAAGCTGGGTATCCGAGATGTGCAGCAGGCGGGCCAGTTCCTCCCGGTCGGTGGGCGACTGATTCAGCAGGATGAGGAACTCCGAGTTGGCCAGCATGAGGCGGGCGGTATCAGAACGCAGGATCTCATCCACGTTCTGGGTCAAACCGGTCACGAGGCCGTTGTACTTGCGGATCCGCTTCCACAATTTATAAAAGAAGTCTGCGCTGTACTGGTACCGGAACAGCAGATAGAACTCGTCGGCAAACACCCAGGTGGTCTTGCCGCGTTTCCAGTTCTGGATGACCCGGTTGAAGATGGCATCCAGAGTCACCAGCATACCCAGCGGCATGAGCTGCTCACCCAGTTCCCGGATATCGTAGGCGATGATCCGGGCCTTGGTATCCACGTTGGTGGGCTGGGCGAAGGTGTTCAGACTGCCCGTGATGAACAGCTCTGCCGACAGAGCCAGCCCTCTGGCTTCCGGCTCCGGCTGCTTGAGGAGGATCTGATACAGGTCCTTCAGCGTGGGCGGCTGGCCGGTGTAGTTGTTCGCCATGTACTCCCTGTACACCTCATAGGTACAGCGGTCCAGGATGGATTTCTCCTTGGCGGACACCCCCTCCGAACCCACCAGCTGTTCGAACAGTGACAGCACGAATTGGGATTTTTCGATGAGTGGGTTTCGGGCGTCGCCGTAGGCTTTGTCCATGTCAAGGGCATTGATGTGGGTGTCGGAGGCCGCCGATACCCGGATGACCTCGCCGCCCAGCGCCTCGGTGAGATACCCAAACTCAGATTCGGGATCCAGGATCAGGATATCGTCATCCGTGGACAGGGCGATGCTCACGATCTCCTCTTTGGCGCTGAACGACTTGCCGCTGCCCGATACGCCCAGCCGGAAGCTGTTGCCGTTGAGGAGCTTGCGCCGGTCGGCCACTATCATGTTCTTGCTGACTGCGTTCTGGCCATAGTAAATGCCGCCGTCCTGCATGATCTCCTGGGCGCGGAACGGGATGAACACAGCCGTGCTTTCTGTGGTCAGGGTGCGCAGTGCAGTGATTCGTCGCAGGCCGTAGGGCAGGACGGTGTCCAGGCCATCTTTTTGCTGCCAGCGCAGGATGCTCATCTGACACAGGTGCTTGCGGGCGACCGTGAGTAGGCTCTCGGTGTCGCTGTCCAGCTGTTCCTTGGTATCAGCCAGATGCACCATGGTCACGAGGCCGAACATCATGCGCTGGTCCCGGTTGGTCAGATCGCCCAGCATCTCCTTGGTCTCGGCCCGTTGCTGCTCGATATCATAGGGCAGCATAGCGGAGAAGTTGTTGGCGGCGTTCTGCCGGCGCTGCCAGTTGGCGGCGTTGGTCTCCACGCCCAGCAGCTTGTTCTGCACTTCCCGCACCGCCTCATCGGTGGGCACCGGCAGGATGTCAATGGACAGCATCAGATCACGGTCCAGCTCGCAGAGTTCGGACACCATGCTGTCCTTGATGTAGCTGGCATATCCTTGCAGGTAAAGCACCCGTCCCCAGCGGTCGTTCAGCCTGAAGTAATCCGGCTGGAACTCCATGGAGTCAGGGCAGAGCCAGTCCTTGAAGCTGTGGCCGAGCTTCATTTGGGCTTTCAGGTCGAACTCGAAGGCAGGCGGTTCTGCTCCCTTAAAGAAGTCCCGGAAGATCCGCAGACGGGTCGCCAGATCCAGTTCCTGCCCGATGGAGGACAGCTGGGCCAGATGGGTGAGCAGGTCGGTGCCCACCCGGGCGAAATAGGCACGGGCCTCCGCGATGTTTTTCTTGACCACGCTGATGGTGATATACCGCTCCTGCACCACGCTGTTGCTGGTACCGGTGACCTTGGAGAGCAGCATCTCGTTGTACTCCCTGCGGAAGTGGTCCAGCCCATCCTGCCGCATGGGGAGCAGCAGCGCCGCCTCGAACTCCGCCTTGTTGAGCCGCCGGTTGTTGATGGTGACCTTGGCGCTGGCGCCGGAGTCCAGGGCATTCAGCAGTTCGGAATAGTCCAGGAACATGGCCGTCTTATCTTCCTTGCCGGCGATTTGGTAGTTGATGTCGGTGAAAGAGAACGTCTTGGAGAACTGGGTCCCCACCTGGAAGATCCCGTCCGCCCAGATGCGGCGGATGGGGATGGCGTCCTGCACCGAGCGGGGGATGCGGAACTTGTCCCGTTCCGCCTTAGTCGCTTTGCTGAGAGTTTTAATGATAGGCATCCTCCTTTTCGGGTCTCGAGGCCGGAGTTTTTTCTCCAGCCGGTTTGCTGCCGCCTCGCTTTTTCTTCTTGCGGGGCGGCTTCTTCCCCTGCTCGATGGCAGGCTGCAGTGCCTGGTAGTACAGGCTGTCCGACCGGAAGACAAGACGGCGGGGCATGAGGATCTGGGATTTGAACCATGCCCACAGGGTCTGCTCTGCGGTCATACCGTGGTAGGTGAAAAAGCCGCAGACGGCAAACGGGGCTGCACCCAGAATACAGATCCAGCCCACGCCTTCAGTGCCGACCAGCGGGTCGAACAAAAAATAAAGCCCGACTGCGGCGCCGAGCGCCAGCAGCGAGCAGGTGAATTGCCGGGCCGAGAGCCCGAAGAAGATGGACTCCCGGTACTCCCGGATCTCTTTTGGGATTTTTACTTCGATGACACATCATCTCCCTGGAAATTATAGGTTGAATTTCTCCTATTTTCTGTGTATACTATAGATAGGAGGTGTTACAGATGACCGTAAATACAAAGAACCTTGTTTCCATCACGGAAGCCAATCAGAATTTTTCCCGTGTTGCACGATTGGTCGACGAAAATGGCGCTGCTGTGATTTTAAAGAACAATGTGCCTCGCTATATCTTGCTGGAGTTCAGTCAGGCAGAGCAGGAACAGCTGGCAGATGACGAGGATCTCCTTACTATCTCGCGCCGCCTGATCAGCAAAAACCAGCTGGCATATGAGGAACTCGCCAAATGAAAACGCTATCAAAACGTCAGGTCCTTCTCCTGCATTCTTCGCTGATCGAGGCATTCGGAGGCAGCGATGGCGTTCGAGACGAGGGTTTGTTGGAATCTGCACTGGCTGCACCATTCCAGACATTTGGCGGTGAACCAGTCTATCCGTCCATGCAGAGCAAAGCAGCACAGCTCGGATTTGGACTCATCCGCAACCATCCTTTTGTGGATGGAAACAAACGGATCGGCGCTCACGTCATGCTGGTCTTCCTCGAGCTCAACGGCATTGTGCTGCACTATGAACAGCAAGAATTGATCGACATTGTCCTGTCCGTCGCCTCTGGCGAGACTGACCGGAAGGGCCTTTTGCAGTGGATTTTGGAGCACGAATAATTTTTTGTGTGGTTGTTGCGCTTTGTGCGGCAACCACTTTTTTACAGCCCCATCAGTTCCTTGATGATCCGGTCGCTCATGCGCACTGCTCCAACCAGCACCAGCAGGTTGAAGATGAGCTCGCCCACATAGCTCCAGACGGCGGTCACCGCTGACACATTGGGATCCACGGCAGGCGGGGCAGCCGCCATCACAGAAAAGATGATGCAGGCCAATGCGATGACAGCGCCTTCCAGACAGACTCCTGCATAGCTGCGGAGGAAGTTCTTACCCACATTGCTGGTGGGCTCACCCGCAAAGGTAGACAGCGGAATGGGCGCTATCGCAGTGTACATATAGAGTTTAAACAGGCGACTATACACCGTCAGGATCATCAGGAAAGACAGCACCGTAATGAACAGTCCGCCGATCAGGGTCACCGCCCAGAGCGGGATGGAATCCCAGAAGCCCACCTGATTGATCTTATCGATGATGTCCTGCGGAAGAGTGGTTCCGCCTGCTCCTGACACACCCGACTGGGTGATGATCGTCGAGACGATCCCCTGCACCACAGTGAGGACAGCCAGCATCAAATCGAGGCCATATCCCACGGCGGCCTTGGCCAGCACAAAACGGATGAACAGCTTGAACGCCTGTTCCGGGCGCTTGACCTCAGCAAAGCTGCCGCAGGTCTTGACCACGCCCACGGCGAAGAACAACACCAGCAGGCCATACCCGATGGCCTGCAACGCTCCGTGGATGCCCAGCATCACCTGCCAGATGCCGCCGCCTTTGAAGGTGGCCGGATCCTGCGTGAGCAGCGTCCAGATCTCCGCCAGCTTGTCATTCCAGGTTTGCAGGGCAGAGTTCAGATTGTCCACGATCCAGTTCGTACCGCATCACCTCCCTCCTTGTGTTTCCGCTCTTTCAAGGAGTGCCAGTGATGAGGTCCAGGATCTCCTTGGTAAAGGTGATCACAAGGCCGCCTGCCAGAGTGAGAAATCCCTGGGACCGCTGGCTGGGGTCATGGCTCTGGAAAGACAGGCCGACCTGGACGATGCCCCAGCCCAGCAGGATCAGGCCAATGGCGCGGATCAGGGAGAAGATGAAGGTGGACAGGTTGTTGACCACGGTGAGCGGGTCGGTGGCTGCTGCGAGGACGGTGGTGGAGAGGCAGTAGGTGCAGATCATCAGAGTTGCGAAGGTCGCAAAGCTCATGCGCCCCTTCTTACTCAGGCGCAGCGGTTCGGTTTTGCGGTTCTGGTCATTCTTTTTCAAAAACAGTTTCAAGTGCGTTCCTCCTTTGTGTCAAAGAAAATCATCGGGATCCAGCAGCTCGTAGTCCTCGTAATGCTCGGGATCATAGTCCAGATCATCGGCGGCATCACGAACCGCGGTATAGTCGTAGGGCGGCGCACCGCCGTCCTCGGTCAGATGGATGTTGGGATGGTGCATCAGATCATACTTGTCATCCAGCATGGGGCGCTCACCACGGACGAACAGGATACACTTGCGGTTGTCCAGCATGCGTACTTCATCGGGAGTCAACAGTTCACGGCCTGTTTGCTGGTCGTTGATAGAATAGCTGCCGTTTCGGCCTTTGGTATGACCATAGGTGTTTGTATCCAGTGTCTCCTTGCCCATGAGCTCGGACACATATTTGTGCGTTTCTTTCTCGTTCCCTCCTAAATACAGGAACTCGTCGCAGAGGCCCACCAACGATTCCCACTGTTCCTTGAACAGGGCTTTCAGCTGGGCCATATTCTGGGCGATGTAGCTGCAAAAGATATTTCGGCTTCGCATGGTGGAAAGCCAGGGCAGAAAGTTGTCGGTGGGCAAGGCAATATTGGGTGCCTCATCTATGAGCAGATGGACCGGCACCGGCAGTCTGCCTTTATACTTGCGGTCGGCCACATAGTACAGGGTCTGAATGAGCTGCCCGTAGATCATGCCGACCAGGTAGTTGAGGGATTTGTCCGAGTCCGGCAGGCAACAGAACAGCGCCACCTTTTTCTCCCCCATTTCTTCCAGATGCAAATCATCCGTATAGGTGAGCCGTGCGATCTGGGGCAGATTGAAGGCAGACAGCCGGACACCCACACTGATCAGGATGGATTTCAGGGTCTTGCCGGCGCCCATCTTGAAAATATGGTATTGCTTGACGGCAATGCTTTCCGGGTCTCGCATCTCCAGCCGCTCGAACAGGATATCCAACGGCGACTCGAAGTCCTCGTCTTCCTCCCGCACCTCGGCAGCCGCCAGCATCTCCATGACCATGGCGAAGTTCTGCTCGTCTTTCGGGGCTTCGTGAATAAGGTAAAGCACCAGAGCCTGCAGCAGCGCCGTTTCGGACTTGGTCCAGAAGGGGTCTGTGCTTTGGGAGCCGGGCGGGGTTGTACTTTGGATGAGGGTCTCGATCAGCCGCAGCACATCCTTGTCGTCCCGCACATAGGCCAGAGGGTTATAGCAGAAGGAGGTATCCGGGCTGAGCAGATCGAACACCCGCACCTCATACCCGGCTGCGATCAAGGCGTTGCCAGTCTTGCGCAGGATCTCGGATTTGGGATCTGCCACGATCACCGAACAGCCGCCGTCCGGCCCCTGGGCGCACTGCAAGACATTGGGGATGGCATAGCTGCGGCTTTTGCCTGCGCCACTGCCCCCGATGACCAGCACGTTAGTATTGCGCTTATGCCGATGGCCATCCAGCCCCATCTGAAAGTGCTGGGTCAATATGAGATTGCGGTAGGGGTGCTGGCGGTCCCGGTATCGTTTGGCCACCTGAGCCACATTTCCCCAGCGGGCAGAACCATGCTCCACACCGCGCCGGTAGTTTTTCCGGCCGGTCACAATGACCATGACCGCTGCGCCATACAAAAGTGTGAAGACAAACAAAAAGCGGACGGAATATTCCGTCCACCAAATTGCAAGCGGTTCATTCATGGCCTGCGAAAAGGCGCCGAGCACACCTACCAGGTCCATACCGGCCTGCCAGCTGCCCGCCGCCAAGAGAGCTGCCCACCACACAATGGGCAGCGGCAGCAGCCATACCCACCAAGGTGTATAGCCGCGATTGGTTGTTTCGATGTTGCTTCCCTCCCGTTCAAACAGAAAGCCCCAAGCCGTCGGGATGATGCCGGACGGCTCGGGGCGATGCAGCTTTGTCAGCGCACAGGTACGCGCTTATATTTACTTTTCATCAGCCGGAGCATGAACTTATCCATGGCGCCGCAGCCGCGGTCTGCTGCAAGATAGGTGTTGCGCAGTTCATTCATGACATAGAGGGCCAGATCAAACTCATCTTCTTTGAGAAACAGCCGGCCGTCTTTGCAGGCATGTACCTTTTCGCCCAGAGACTGCGCCCGCTCGGTCAGATCCGGCCCTGCGGTCTCAAGGACTTGCAGCAGTGCTGCGATCATCATGTTATGCTCAATATAATCAATTTTCAGAAACCGCTGTTTTTCCGCCATTCTGCTCTGCCTCCCTCTTGTGGCTTCTTTTTCTTTATCCTTACCATATCACAAAGAGAAGCGAAAAGCTATCCGGCAATTGAAAACAAACGGAAAACAAACGGCTCAACGGCTTTCCGGCTGCTTTTCGGCTTGCGTTGCTTTGGGCGCCTTTCCTTTGTCTACCGAAAACTCGTCCGGCTGGATCGCCTGCTCCATCTCCCGAAAGCTGCGCTGCACCTCCCGATTGATGGAGTAAGCCGCCCGCTTCACATCGCTGAGGAAGGAACGCTGATCCTGGGGTCCTTTGTCAGCCCATGCCTGACACACCTTGTCGAACCTGAAGCCGGAGGCATCCAGGCCATGCTTTTGCGCCACTACATAGGCGGCACAGTAGCTCTGGGCCGCATACGCCTGCCGGCGATACCCGGAGCCAGCCACATCAAAGGTCGCGTGGGCCTGCTCCCGTGCGATGGCGCAGAGGGTCGTCATCTCGTCCATACCATTGCGCAGATAGATGGTGCGCTGCTTGGGTACATACTGTGCCTGTACTCCCTTGGGCAGCTGGTCCGACAACGCCAGCGGAGCCGGACTGTTTTCGATCATGGCGGCGATCACCTCATCTGGCAGATGAGGTTGGGCGGGATACACCTGCGGGCCAAGAGTCTGGCTGATATCGAAGGCTTTGACGATGTCATAGCCCCGGCCCGTGGTACCGTCCTCCCGCTGGTACTTGCTCTCCGCAAAGAAGGCATAGCCGTTCTCGCCGTTGCGCACCGACCGCCCCGCTTCCGCCCACATGGCAAAGGTGCGGGGGTGGGTGATCTCCGGGTTCTGGTCGTACAGGATGAGCAGATTGCGGGTGCTCTGCGGAGTACAGCGGGCCATGAAATCGAGAAAGCCCTTCATGGAGGCATCGTCACGGAAGACCGCTTTGGCCTGGGCGTCCACCCGCGCCCACACTTCCTCACGTTCCGCCTTTTTCATGGCAGCATACTCCTCTTTGGAAAAACGCTGACCATCGGCCTGCGTTCCCTTCTGAGCAGTCTCCTGTTTTTTGATCATCTTGGAAAGATCCATACATTACCTCCCTTTCGACTTTTTCTTGCGGCGGTTGCGACCAGGCGTTTTGGTCTGGCGCTGGGGCGGCTTTGCCTTTTCCTCCTTTTTCGCAGCCTGTTCCTTGCGAATGTCCTCCAGTTCCTTTTTGACCGAAGGCTTCTCATCGCCGGACGCCTCGGAGGAGGAGCCGCTGCTGGGCGAGGAAGGCTCGGACGGACTCTTTTCTGCCGGGGCTGCATCCGTCTGCTCCCGGCCAGGAGTAAAATTTCCCGGCTCCTGTTCTTTCTGCACTTCCTCTTCCCCGGTGAAGTTGAACGCTTCTTCCGCTGCGCCGACCTCGAAGTCCACCGCGCCATCGGGGGTCTGCACCGTCTGTGTCTCAGTCGGCAGTTCGTTGACCGGTACCTCCTTCTCCGGCTCTTGCTTATGCAGCTCTTTTTCGGGTTCCTCGAATCTGGCCTCGCCCGACTGTGCTTTCACAAAGTCCAGCCCCATATTGTCGAGGATGCGGTTGACCTTGGTTGCATCGTCGGTAAACACCACCAGTTCAAGCTGGCCCGGGCGCTGCTTGTTGCGGATCGCAGTGTACAGCAAACCATGGTCTTTCGCCTCTTTGGCGAATTCTTTCATGCGGTCTTCCGGCACTGTGAAAAACTTGAAGGGGCGGCGCTCCTTGAGCATCCGCACCAGCTTGGTCTTGCCGCGCACCTTCTGCTGATCGTTCAGGATCGCATACACAAACAGGGCGAAATTCTTTGCCGCCAGACCAGACAGCTTGAGCACCATCTCGGTGCCATCCAAAGAGAATCGGACGATCTGGTCAGCGGGATCACTGCCATAGTTCATAGTGTTCTGTTTCCTCCTTTCAGCGGCTCATGCCGCGATTGGGTTTGGATTTTGCCTTCTCCGGCCCAGCTACCTTGGAAAAGGAATCCTCACCGGGCACGAGAGACAGACCGGAGCCGTTGTCCCAGTTCACGCCGATCTGACCCATGTCATCCACATAGGTCACCGTCCCTTTGGTGCCGGGCGGGACGGGGGCATAGGGGTCGTCCATACTGTGCAGCACCACACGGGTGCCCACCGGATACTGTTGCCGCAGGCTCTCAACCTGCTGCTGTGTGGGAATTCTGTTCATTTCGTTTTTTCCTCCTGTTTTTCTTTGCGAGTGGCTTCCTTCTGTTCTGCTTCCCGCTGCTGGCTCTCCCGCTCTGCCTGCTCCTGCCGGCCGGCTTCCAGCCTTTGCTCAATGGCAAGGGAATGTTCCTCGATGCGTTTACAGATTCGAACTGTTTTGCGCTGTTTCTTCAGCCGGGCGGTCAGTTCTTCGATCCGTGGTGAATCCGGTTCTCGCCGGTACAGCCGCTTGCGCTCCTTGGTGAGTTTCTCGATCTCCGCTTCCGCTGTTTGGCGTATGGTGCCGAGCTGGCCCCGGTCCTCGATCTCATGCGCAAAGATGAACTCCATCTGCTCGATCCGCTCATCCAGTTTGCGGATATCTTCTCGCACCGCATAGCTTGGGTAGCGAGGTTTCCGGGGCAGCACCCCCACCTGAAAGAGATAGGTCACATACAGCCCCCGAAGACCGGGATAGTGTTTTTCGGGTTGCTCCATGATCACAGCGTACAGGCCGGGCGGCAGGATCTTTTCCCCAGCCGGTCTTTGAGATTGGGGATACAGGATGCGGCGGCGGATGGCCTCTGGGGTGTAGTTTTTGCCAAGGGTCTTGAACCGCACCGGCCGGGCTTTGCCTGGCGGCTGGAGGGTGATGTATTTTCGGTTCATCCGAAGGGTGTAGCCTTTTTCCTCCAGAGCTCGGACGAACTGATTCCATGTGAGCACTTCGCTCACCACTTGGTCGATATCCTGCTGGATCGCGGCTTTCCATGTGGGACGATCATCCCGTTCAGCCAGCCATTGTGGGTATGGCCGCCCTACTGGGTCCGACCGGTTCGCTTTAATGACAGACAGACCATACTGTTGACAAAGTGCATCGGATATTGCTCGAACTTCTGTGTAGTAGCTCTTGGCGGTGCTGTGATACTTTTTCCCGTCCTGGATCGCCACTGAATTCCAGACGACATGATTGTGGATGTGCCCCGTATTCAAATGGGTGCTGACCACGGCCTGATACTTTCCCTGCAAGAGCTGCTCAGCAAATTCCAACCCGATGTGGTGGGCCAGTTCAGGGGTCACCTCCCCTGCCGCGAAACTCTGCACCAGATGAAATCCCTGCACCCCGCCGGTCTTATGCCACATCTCCTTGACCTGACACATATCCTCAAAGGCGGTTTTGCAGGTGCAGGCAATGGCCGACTCAAACAGATCCTGCTCTGTCTTGGCCCGGTTGAGGGCATAGTCCACCGCTTCTTCCAGGGATTTTGCGTTCTGGCCACGGGACGTCTTTTTCTCATCCAGCACATACTCCACGCTGGCTTTCAGGCGGTGGACGGGGATAACAGACGTATACGCCATTTACCAGTTCCCCCTCACTTCCTTCCAGACTTCGCGGGCGATGCGGGTCATTTCTTCCACACTGGCCGCATCTGCTTCACCGTAGGTATTGGCAACGCGCGCCAACTGGTTGGCGTTGTTGCAAAGTCCCGCCACCTTACGCAGCAGGTCCGCATGGTGGGTACAGGGACGGGCACGGAGCTGGGCCCCCATGATGAGGGTGCGCAGGTATTCCTCCCTCGGCTGGCCGCTGAGCATGACCTGGGCTTCCAGGTATTCCAGCTCCCGTCGGTTCAGATGGAGCGGGATCACATGGTTACGTTTTCTCACCGCTCAGGGGCCTCCTTTTTCTTGTGGGGCGGTTTGACTGGGTACTCTAACTGCACCGGCACATCGCCAACCCGCACCAGACTGCAGTCCGGCACGTGGGCGGCGTAGCGGGCATAGCAATAGCCCTCCGCTTCCACCAGGATCCCCTCGCGGCTGTGTTCACCTTTGATCAGCAGGCAGTGCCAGCACGATTCAGACGGGTCGAACCACATATGGTCGCCGTTTTCGAACAGGAAAACCTGATCCTGCATAAAACCTTCCTTGCGGAAAATGGCATATTCTGCGTCCGAAAGGACGACCACCTTTTCCACCTGAAAGGGCGTCTTGGTCTTCTGCATACCGGGCGAGGCAGCGCACTCGATCAGTTCATCCACGTCGCTGCCTTTCCGGCAGAATACGGCGTACTGCTTTTCGTCCATTGATTCACCTCATTTCAGTGATGAGCATTGCGGGGATGGCTGCTGGGGGTTTGGGGTCCTCCCCAAGAGGGGTGCGTTTGGATATCCAAACGCTATGCTTGCAAAGACAGCCACCCCCCTGGGAAAAATAGGTATGCCCCTCAGTCGACGGCGCCGTCGGAGTCCTCCTGGATCTTGGCGAGGCCCTCGAGGGTCGTGCAGATCAGATGGCGCTTTTCCGCGAAGCCGATCTCCACCGACATATCGTGGCTGACCTCCCTGCCACAGACCACCAGCATCCGGCAGCGGGCCAGCTTCTGCAGCGCGATGCTGTGCAGGTCCCGCAATTCGTCGGCATTGCTCAGCACCAGATACTGGGCGTCGTTCAGCGCCGGACAGATGGGCACATACCCCAGTTCGTACACCTTGCGGCAGTACCGTTTCAAGATGCGGGGGGCGGTCTCGGCAGAAGCGCAAATATAGGCAAACGCTTTTTCCATTTCACTTATTCCTTTCTCTGGTTTCACACAAAAGAAGCGGGTGGTAATCCACCTGGATTGCCACCCTTGATGTCGTTCAGATCCTGGCGAGCCATGTGGATCGCCACGGTCTTATTCGGCAGGTTCAGTCTCTGATTCCTGCGGCTGGAGCGCAAAACGGACGCGGTCGGATCCCAACTTGTAATAGGCATCGGTCACTTCGATGCCCACGGCCTCGTAGCCCTCCTTCACGGCAGCCAGGATCGTGGTGCCCGCACCGGCAAAGGGATCCAGGATACGACCACCGGGGACGCAGATCTGTACTACATCCCGCATGAGCTGCAGCGGTTTCTCGGTCACATGGATTCGGTTGGTCGGGTTGTTGTAGCGGAAAACACCGGGCAGGCAGCCCACAGGGCGGTCCATGGGCAGCGGCCCATTGGAGGCCCAAAGCGCATACTCGCTCTGCTGCCGGAATCGCCCACGCTGCGGACGGCTGACCTGCTTATCCCACACGATCTGGCCTCTCCAGATCCACCCGGCCCACTGGATCGCATCCGACAGACACGGCGCCATGCGCCAGTCGATGAACACCACCAGCACCGCCCCCGGTTTGCAGGCGCGGCGGACATCCGACAGCCACTCCGCACACCAGCGGGTCCAGCTGCGCTGATCTTTCTGGTCGCCGTCGAAGTCGGGCAGCGCCTTGTCCGCTTTCATGCTGCTGTACTTCTGGTTCGTGGTCCGGTTCTTTTCGGACGGCTTGGCGCCGCCGCTGGCGTAGGGAGGATCGGTGATGACCGCATCAAAGATGCCGGGTTTGAACGCCTTGACAATGCTCAGCATATCCCCATGCAGGATGGTCCAGCCGTCGCCGCCGCTGTGTTCCACAGTTAGTTTTGCGTTCTCGTTCATGATCAGATTCAGTTCATTGGTTTTACTCAGAGGCATCATCCTTTCTTTTTATCGTTCGTGATTTGAGGCTTTGGTTTGGGATTCTTTATCCCGGGCTGCCGGTTCCGGCCGCCCGTACATGCGATAATACGATCTCTCGATCTCGATTCGGGTGGCAAGCAACCGGAACCGATCCGGTGTGGGATTTTCAATGCGTGCTCCGGGCAGAACAATGGCGCTTTCCTCTACACACACGTTTCCTGCCACAACACCATACACGCTGGCGTGTTCCTGAACGGTCGGCTCATGCTCCGTTACTTTGTCGGCACAGATGCAGGCATTCCCTGCTACATGGGCATACCCCCTGACCATACCATTCATGACAAGCGCATGATCGTCCACCACCGCATTCCCGCGAACATTCGCATTGCCCGAAACGAGTGCGGAGCCCCGGACAATAGCATATTCGCTCAAAACTGCCTGCTGATTTACAAATGCGTCATCGCAGGCAATGGCATTGTCGAAGATCCAGCAGGTTCCTTCCTGGCTGAGATTTTCTTCACCTTGGACATATCCGCCCAAGTCTCCTTTCTGGACACCGGGGCGTACATCGCTTAAGGCACGGATCCGGTGCAGCCAGGGATATTTGGGATGAGCGATCTCGCTGATCTCATACTTCTGATTCATCGAGTTTCCTCCTTTCTGCGCTGCTTATTTTTGGTCAGTCTTTCTCTGTGGGCGTCGTTGCCCGCCGTGTAGATGGTATCGCACAGCAGATCACCAATGGCGGCGTGGTCATTTTCCCAGCGTCCATAGATGTAGGCTAGCGGATTCTCCTGATCCAGGAGCGCGCGGATCTGCTGTTTGCTCAAAAAGGCGCTTTCCAAACGAACCGCCAGTTCGCTCTTGATCACGAGTTCATAGGCGTTGTCCACGACCTCCTGCGGGCCGTGGCTCATGAGCTCCTCGGTATACCGGGCCAGTTCAGCATCCACTTTGGCCTGCAGGAGGTCATAATTCGACACGGACATCTGCATCACCTCTCCTGTTGGTCTTTTTTGCCGCGGGGCGCGTCGCCCTTTTCAGACGCGGACAGTTCGGTCTGAACATACTCGCTGATGATGTTCAGCGCCTTGTAGTAGTCGCCACAGTTCTGCACGCGCTGGACCATTTCATCAGCCTGTTTGCGCTGGCCGTTCTGGCGGAGTAATTTGCTTGCACGGCCCAGGATGGAGAAGATGTTCCCGTCCTGGCCGACCAGCCGCATTTTGGGCTTGTGTGCCTGCCGAGGCACTGCCGGTTCCTGGCCGGGCAAGGCGTCCAGCACAATGGGGCAACGCTGATCCGGCTGCCAGAAGTGGACGTTCAGAACACCATCCGCAACCGGGATATCCCGCTGCTCAAACCCTTCGCCCCAGCCGTCCGAATACTGGCCGGAGATGTAGTCGAACAGGGAGTTCCAATCCCGTTCGCTCAGTTCCTGCTTGAGCTCCACGATGGCGCAGCCGCACAGTTTCCCATCGTAGACCACCACGTCGGGTTCGATGCGGAGCACGTTCTCTCGCAGCCGGGGCATAGAGCTGTCGATGTAAGGAGCAAGGTTGCCGCCGTCATCCAGCAGTTCCTTCTCCTTCTCGATGCGTTCCCGGATGCTCGGCTCGTAGTCGGTCAGGTCACGCCCGTCCAACTCGGCATAATCGTCTTCACCGTACTCACTGTCCGTGTCCTCCACAGCCAGTTCCGCCGTGAGGTCCGTGATCACATAGGCTTTCAAGGTTTCCTTTTCCATGGTCCTCCTTTTCATCGGGAGAGGGCCGCCCGCTGCCGGACGGCCCTCTCTTTGCTTTTCTCCTGTGCCAGATCTCCGTAGTCCGCTCCTTCCCGGTCGGGCAGGTTCAGAACGATCCGGTACTTTCCTTCATACTCCCGGCGGATATGTTCCGCCGCCCAGCGCCCCGCATGGTCGTTGTTGGTGCAGATCTCGATCTCACAGACATTCGGATGCTGCTCCAGAAAGGCCGTCAGGGCTGCCGGCTTTTTGAAAGAGCCGGCACTGACGCCCTCTTTGGGCGCGTAGATCCCGCCCAGGGACAGGCGGTATTTGTCCCGTGTCTGTTCCAGGCTCAGGTGTGCGAGCACCTCAATGGCGGCTTCGTAAACCGCCACCCTCTGGCTCTCACCCTCCGGCGGCAAACAGAAGCTGTACCGCTTGTCGCTGCCGGCCACCTCGGCCCGGAAACTCTCGGCGGCATTGGTGAGCGTTCCCCGCAGGAATGCGTACCTCGGCACCCCATCCTCGTCCCGGCCCACAAACACAGCATTGTGGAATCGGGCGCTCTCATACAGGATCCCGGCTCGGATGCAGTCGCTGATGACCCGCCGGTCGATCCCCCGGTGCAGCAAATAGGCAAACACCCGCCGGTTGTCCGCGGCTGCTTCGGGCAAGGCAAACGGTTTCGGCTTCGGCAACTGCATGGGGGCCGGGTCATGGCAGGTAACCGCTGGGGCTTGGTCCAGCAAAAGCAGGACCGCTTCGGTGAACCGCATCCCTTCCACGTGGATGAGATAGTCCAGTGCGCTCTTGCCGCCGACATCCCGGCTTTTCCAGTGCCACAAACTCGTTTCGCCGCTGATCTTGAAACTGTCGTGGCTGCGCAGCTGAAACTCCCCCCGGCACTGGCTGGGCACGATATCGTCCGGCCGGTATTGCAGCAGGAAATCAATGGCCCGGATCTGCTTGGCCGCGCGGATCTGCTCCTTGGTCACACCCGGCATAGTGCATCACCTCTCATTCCACGGCATCCCGCAGCTCCTTGGCCTTATCGGTGCGCTCCCAGGCGAAGCCGGGGCGGCCAAAGTGGCCATAGGTTGCCGTGCGGGCGTAGATGGGCTTGAGCAGATCCAGCTGCCGGATGATGGCCGCAGGGGTCAGGCCGAACACCAGTTTGACGGCATCTTCCAAACAGTCGTCCGCACAGAGAGTGCCGGTACCGAAGGTATCCACCGATACCATGACCGGCTCCGCCTTGCCGATGGCGTAGGCCAGTGCCACCTTGCACCGGCTGGCAAGACCCGCCGCCACGATGTTTTTGGCAATGTACCGGGCCATGTAGGCGCCGCTGCGATCCACCTTGGTGGGATCCTTGCCGGAGAAAGCGCCGCCCCCGTGGGGAGCAAACACGCCATAGGTATCCACCATGAGTTTCCGCCCGGTCAGACCGGTATCCGCTTCAGGCCCGCCAAAGACAAATCGGCCGGAGGGATTCACCAGGATCTTGGTATCCTCGTCGGGCGGGAAGTCGTGCAGGGCGGGGGTCAGCGCTTTGTCAGTCAGTTGCCAGAGGAGCTCGTCCTGTTCCATTGCCGGGCTGTGCTGGGCGGAGACCACCACCGTGTCCAGACGCAGGGGCTTGCCGTTCTCGTCATACTCCACGGTGACCTGGGTCTTGCCGTCCGGGCGAAGGCCATGGATCAGCCCAGCTTTGCGAACAGAGGAAAGGGTCAACGCCAGCCGGTTGGCCAGCACCACAGGCAGCGGCAGCATTTCAGGAGTCTCATCGCAGGCGAAGCCTACCATGACGCCCTGGTCGCCGGCACCCAGTTCGCCGGTCCCGATCACCTCTCTTTCTTCCAGCGGGTTATCCACTCCGGCTGCGATGTCCGGGCTTTGCCGGTGGAGCAGCAGGTCAATGGTGAGGCCACGGGTCGAATAGCCGGTCTCGTGCATCAGCGATTCGATGATGGCGGGGATCCGGGGCACATGGTGGCTGGTGATCTCGCCGGCCACGATGATGTGATTGCGGGTCGCCAGCACCTCGCAGGCCACCCGGGAGAGCGGATCATGGGTAAGGCAGTCATCCAGCACACGATCTGCGATCTGATCGCAGAGTTTGTCGGGATGGCCCTCGGTCACGGATTCAGCGGTATAAAATCGTTCCATTTTGCTTGTCCTCCTTTATCGCTCCAGCTCGCTGAACAGTTTCTCCCGCGATTTGGGCTTTCCACGCTCGTCGTACCAGTCGGGGATCGCGGCGGAAACATTCCAGCCGAACATTGAGCCGTACAACATGGCGGTCTGCTGCGCCTTGGAGACGCCGAGCGTCTGATTGAGCTTGTCCGCATACTCCTCGGCTCTCATCCCTTCGGGGAAACGCTCGATGGGCCAGTAGCCAGATCTCCCATACCGAACCAGCATGACCATGTTGCGATCCGGGATGGTGCAAAAGCACAGTTTCGGACGATTGCGCCGTTTCCGGTATTCCTGCCTGACGGCATCCGGCGCTCCCGGCAGGTTGGGGTCATCGTATTTCAGCTGCATTAGCCCGTCCTTGTAGGGGATGAACAGTTCCGGCTGAAGGAACATCGCCTGATACCGCTGGGCCTGCTCGTCGGTAAGACTGCAGAAGTCCTCCCCCTCGATCCCGCACACGAAGAACGGCCCGGCGATCGGCTGGTAGTTCTCCACATTACGGTTCAGCGGCATCCCGTTGAGCAGGCCCTCATCGTTACAAACGATGCAGACCATTTCTTTCCACGGATAAGCACAGTCGATCAGACCTCCGACTGCTTTCTGCAGCGATTCCAGGCCGGTGTCCAGTTCTTCGATTCGGGCATACTGGCCCGGTTCTACCATAACAACTTTCATTCGCACTCACTCCAATCCCAGCGAAAAAGGTTTCAGGCTGTTTGTGATTTCCTCATAAGAGTTGAACGTCACAGTGCAGCCCAGCAGATACGAAACAGCTTCGCCCCATTCCTTGAGCGGATACTGTTCTTTGTGTTTCATGAGGTACAAGTCACGCAGTGCTGCCCATTTCAGATGCGGTACAAGGCGGAGGCTGGAAATAAATGCGTGATTCTGTTCCGCCAGCCTATCCAGCAGACCTTGCTTCAATGAATTCCTCCCTTCATAAAAGGAGGCGGGGTGCCTGCACACCCCGCCGATTGCAGATTTAATCTTGTTCGATTGCCACAACCACTGTGCGCGCGCCGTCCCAATCATAAGCACAGGTCACCAGCGTCAGCAGGCGATCCTGCTTCTGGGGAACGATTTCTGTCCCGGCCAGCATACTGCCGGCAAAGGAGAGAAAATCTTCATCCCCGGCAAACTGCGTCCTGTTAAACAGGAGCTTCGTCGTGTCAGTGGTCATTGCGGTCAAGATTCGGTATTCATGCGTCCCCTCTGCCGTTTGCAGGACAGCGATGGGATGCGCTTGCCGGAACTCCGGATCCGCCATTTTTTCAAGAACAGCGAACATGGTTCCATCATTCATGTTGTGACCGAACACTACCAGATTCCGGCTGTCCGGCATGCAGTCATACTGGAAGAACAGGCTGCCGGCCATCCGCCACTTCATGTCGTAGTTTCGCCGGAGATACTTTTCCGGGTCTTCGGCACTGCTTTGCAATACAGGATAATCCACAACTGTGCCGGGAATGGTGAGCCATCCCTTCACATCCGGGTACTTTGCCTGTAGCGCCTCGAAGTCAAGCTGGGTTTCTTCTTTTCCAGCCGGTCCATCCCCGGAGAGGTCATCTTCGGGGATGGTGGTAAACTGGGCTTTCAGGTCCTGTGCTTCCGCTGCTGTCAGCCGGGGCTGAAAGGCAAACAGCCAGACCAGCCCCAGTAAGCAGATGCACAGGGTGCCGATGAGGAAACCCTTAGCGAAATGGCGCATCAGGATTCCTCGTCCTCATCATGGGTGCCGCTGCGTTTGAAGATCAGCAGCAGACCGCCGGCAGACAGTGCCGCAATAACGCCCAGCGCGATCCACAGCCAGTTCATATCGCCGGTCTGCGGAACAGTGGGGGTCGGAGGCACAGGAGTGGGAGTCGGAGGAGTCGGAGGTTCCGGCTTTTCCGGGGTGGGCGCGGGCGCATCCCGCATGACCACGGTCCCGTCTTCCATCAGGGTCCAGTGATCAAAGATCAGCCAATCTTTGTCCGTGCAGACATACACATCGTTTTCCGGCAGCAGGTTGCCAGCCTCATCCTGCCGCTGAACCAGCTTGAAGCGAATGCTTTCAGCCTTGGCAAAGCCGTTCGGGGCAATGGTTTCCACCAGCGTATAGACCTTGTTCAGTTCCAGGCCGCGGATCTCGACCGGCTTGTCGCCGCTGACCCACTGGCGCACAACAGCACCATTCTCGTCCTGGATCGTCAGGGTCGCACCGGGCAGTTCCTCGTCGCCGGTGAGCTGCCGCTTGCTGATGAACACGCTGGTCCCTTCGTTCTTGCACACGCTTTCCAGCACCTGGACTTTGGCCCCGGTGTAGGTAAAGATGAACTCCATCGGCTCATCATTCAGGAAGTAGCCGGTGGGTGCTCGCAGTTCACGGATGATGTACCGTCCGCTGTTCTGCTTATCGGTTTCACCATAGCGGGCATCCTGCATGGGCAGGTCGCAGTCGAACACGACTACGCCGTCCTCGCCCGTGGGGGCAGAGGTCGCCAGCAGATCACCGGCTCGGAACAGGCGGTCGCCGTCGGCGTTGTAGATGTCATCCTGCGTATACAGGTTAAACACCGCACCTGCCAGAGCCGCACCGGTTTTCTCGTCCAGCTTGATGACCTTGACCTGCGCTTTTTCCCGTTCGTTATGGAACTTCAAGACCTGCTGTTCGGTGAACTCGGCAGTGGCATCTTCCGCATTGACGATCTCGAACTCGCTGGTGACAGCGTTGCAATCCTCGTCGGTGGAGGTGATGGCTTTGGCCATGACCACGCTATTGGTCTGCTCATCCCACTGGAAAGTCACATCGTAGCTCTGCGTGGTGCCGGTATAGCCGTAGGGAGGTTTGGTCTCCTCAATGTGATAGCTACCCAGCGGCAGGGTCACGGTGACCTCGCCAACCGTGTCATGGATGACGGACAGGAAATCGTAGGTAGCCTGGGTGCGGCCGGGCGCAAACACAGACACATCGCTACTGCCGTCGCCGGTGGTGACTACCGCCACCACATCCCCCTTGGCATACCACAAGGTGCGGTTGCCGTCGGCGTCGGTCTGGCGGTCCTGGGTGTAGATATCCTCATTGGCCGTGATGGTGTACTGGGCACCGGCCAGCGGGCGTTCCTCCCAGGTGAAGTCACCGGGCCATGCTTCGCCAGAGAACCAGGGGTCCAGGATGTCCAGACTCCAGTCCTGTTCCCAGCCGGTCAAAACTTCGCCCATTTTGCGAATCGTGAGGTTGCCGAGGGTTTCGTGGTTGATGTACTCCTGGGTGAGAATGTACTCATCCATGCCGTTGACAGCATTGCCAACCACTTCCCAAGCAGAGTCGGAAGAGATCTCAAACTGAACCGTATAGGCTTCATCGTTGAAGAAGCCGTTGGGGCCTTCCAGCTCTACGACCTCGTACCGGCCCAAGGGCAGTTTTTCGGGGGTCTTCATACGGCCCTCGCTGTCGGTATAGAACACATTGGTTTTTTCGGTCGGATCACCGCTGCTGGGATCGACCATGGACAGGCGCTCTTTGGTGCCATCCTCATGCAGCATATAGATGGCGAAAGAGGTGTTGGCCAGCTTGACTGCCTTGCCGGTCTCAGCATCCACCTTGACCAGCTTCAGATAGCCTTCCATTTCCTCATCGAGGATATTGTAGGTCAGGTAGCTGTTGCTGGGTTCGGTCACGCTGCCGTTGGGCTGGCACATGACGCTCTGCGGAGTAGTGCTGTCCACCGTAAAGCCAAAGGGATCACACTGGAACACGTCCTTGGGGATGGTGGTCTCAACGACAAGGTACTGACCATAGGGCAGGCCGGTCACCCGGAATACGCCCTCCTCATTGGTGAAGAGCTCGCTCAGACGATACTCATTGGTCGTGCCGGTGGGCACCCAGCCGAGACCGCTGCCGTTGGCATTGTCGCCCGCTTCGGTCAGCGTAGCATTGTAGGCATACACCAGATCGGTATCGCTTTCGAACATCCGGGCGATGGCCTGGGCTTCCTCGCTGAAATCATACTTGAGGGTCTCGCTGTCGTAGTTGTCCTTGCGGTAGGCGTCCAGCACGCTCTGGATATTGTAGCTGCCGTCCGGGGCGCGGGTAAACTGATTCGCCTTGCTCAGATCGGGGATGCGGTAAATGGTGAAGCCCGCACCTTCCAGCTTGGGAGCGGGACTGGCAGGGCCGGTGGTGCTCACCAGCTTGCGCAGTTCAAAACCGCCCTTCAGGACAGCGTCCAAACTCTGATTGCCTTCCCGAACCACATAGCCGGACTCATCGCCATAGGAAAGAGTTTTGTAGCGATTGACTTCATCGCAAAGGAATCCTTCGGCGTAGCTAAGGTAGTAGCCGTCGTAGGTCTTGGTGCCATCCAGGGCACGGCCCTCAGCCACTGCGGAATACAGATTTTTGTAGACGTAGTCGGTATACTCGCCATCGGACTGCTCCAGGGGAGAATACCGGCCAGTCGGCTCCAGCTTGCGATCCAGTTCCGGGTACTGCCCGGTGATGTAGAACTTGCTGCCAGTATCCACCGGCAGCACAATGCCCGTAGCCCGTTCCACCAGATAGTACTCGCCCAGATAGAGGTTGCTGAACACCAGCAGACCGTCTTTGATCTCGGCGCTTGCCACCAGATGGTCTGTGCTGAGAATGGGCAGGTAGGCATCATCCCAGCCGCTGTTGGTGCGTACCGTCGTATGCCAGATGGGGCTGCCGTCCTGATCGGTGATCTTGCTATAGTCCACCACACCGCTCACGCCATCGGGGTGCAGGATGTCCTCCGCCGCATACAGGTCGTACACGGCCCCTTCGATGCTGGCTTCACCATGAGGCGCAGTTCCGGGAACTTCCCAGTCTTCATCATTCTCGGCCATCGGGGTGGGGCGCAGCTGATCCAGGTCGGATTTAGCCAAGATGATCTCGCCCAGAACACGGTCATTCTTGAACACATTGTCCTGGGGAATCATGGTGTAGCTGTCCTCGTTGTTTGCGAGGCCGGTGCTGTCGGTCACATAGGTGCGGCCCGCATCCTGCGGCTGATCGTAGATGGTGACAGTGGCTTCCACGCCGTCGCTGGTCAGCAGCTTGGCGCCGCCGGTGTAGCTGGTGGCGATGTCGGCATTGTAGTCGGCGTTATCCAGCCAGATCACGCTGCCATCATTGTCCGCTGTAATTAGCAAATGATAGGCGCGCTTGCCCAGCGGGGTGCCGGACTCACCAGGATTGTCAATGTCGGTCCAATCACCAAAGTAACCGTCCGGCGCTTTGGTCTCGACGATGATAAATCTGCCCTGGTTGCGCTGGGTGTAGTACATGGTCCGGGAGGTATCAAACTCGGTACCGTAGTCGGTGCCATTGGCCACAGAGTAGGTGCCGTCCTCATTGCGGACAACAGTGTACTGATTGTACCCGCCAAAGGGGATATACTTCTGGGTCACAGTGTCCCATTCGAACACTTCGTACTGCGCGTCGGCTGCGATCTGTTTCCCGGTCTCGCTGTCCACCTTGGAGATGTTGACCTGCAGGCTCCACTCATCATTGCGCATGAGGTAGTCGTTCGCACTGTTCATGGGAACAGAGATCGTCTGACTGCTGCCATGCTCACCGTCGAAGAATTCAAAGCCCACCGGGATCACGGTTTCGTCGAATCGGAAATCGATGCTTGCCAGCTGGCTTTTGGCTGTGGCGATGGCCCGATCCACCATGCCCTGGGCTTCTGCCCGCAGCTGGGACTCCGCACTGGCTTTGGCGCTGGCCGCCGCCGCGTCGGCTTCCGTCTGGCTGGCATAGGGACCTTCGTACCCGCTCCGGCTGCTGGTGGAGGTTTTGGTTACTGCGTAGTGCAGACTCCAGCTGGCGCTGGCGTCGCCACCCGTGGACTGATAGGAATCGTCCATGATATGGCCGCCGGTGGTCACCGTCTGCTTGTCCGCCGGAGTGATGCTCCAACTGCCGCCGTCGATGATGCCGCCTTTTTCGATGGGCTCAATTTCGATGGTGGCGCCGTCCACCTTTTCGCCGGTCTCCAGCCCGGTCTTGTCGGTGTTGACCGTGTACTTGACGTCAAAACTGCCGCTGGCGGTCTGGGGAGAAGCGGTCCAACTGGCATAATATTCTGCACTGGCAGGCGGTACATCCGGGTTGATACTGCCGGTGGGAGGTCCGATCAGAGCGATGGTTTGCCAGCCGGAAATGGGCGGCTGATAAATATAGGTATAGTAGTCGCTTTCCGCCACATAGGTGGATATGCCACTATCCATCTGATTGAAAGAACCGATGTAACTCTTTGCCGCGACGCTATCGGGGTAATTGGTGATGACCCAACGCTGCACTTCATCATAGACGGAATCCATAGCAGCATCGGCACTCATCAGGCCCAGGCTCAACTGGCCGAGCCCGCCCCAGATGTTCACCTGGTTGCTGTAGTGGTCTCCGGGCGTATACTGGGCCGCTGTTACGATGGATGTGTGCGAGTAACTATATGTGGGGCAACCGTTAGGTTTTCCCTGCGCGCCGTGGGTGCAACAGTAGGCTTCCTGCCCGTTGAACCAAATCAACCATGTGCCATTGACCTTTTGTACACTGGTGATTTTGCCGGTTTTTACATCCGGCTCGGGTCGAACTTCGTAGGTGCTTGCACCAACACCGGTCTGCACCTTTGCCGCAATTTCTCCATCCAGTCGGACATTCAGGCTTTTTTCCTGCGTCGAACCGTCCGGGGTAGAATAGCGGAACGTCACAACAAAATCGTGATCCGCCTGGACGTAGATGCCTGTCGTTACAGCAGATGCCTCTACATAGCTGGCATTGAGCAGAGCAACTGCTGTCTGCTCGTCGGCAACAGTGCCGTCATAGTCCAACAGGACTACATCCTCCGGCAGAATGATCTGCGAAGTGCTGCCATTCGCAGGGTATTCCAACTGCGCAAAAACAGGAACGATGGCAAACGACTCGCCGGCCTGCCGAGGCACCGTGATAGTCAACCCATCCGAGTTCAGTGCTTCGGCATCCATGTAGCCAATGGCAGTCGACTGGTCATCGTTCCAGAGACCAATGCCGATTTTGGTATCGCCGGTAGCGACAGGCAAACCATAGGAACCAATGTAGCTGCCGGTCGGCGCATCAGGCAAATCGTTGTAAAGCATTTCTGTGATCTCGCTCAGATCAGGAGGCGAACCGGCATCGGATTCGGGATCCTCCGTATCAGGCGCTATGGGATTCTCCATGGCAAACTGCATGGAAACGACGAGAGCCGCCAGCGCAGAGTAGGCCGCAGCAACAGATTCACTCTCTTTTTCCTCGTCGGGAATGGAAAAATAGAGATCCTCCGCCGCATAGACAGCAGCTGCAGCTTCATCCGATGCCGCGGTTGCCTCATCCAACGCCGCTGTCAATTCGGGATCTTCTTTGTTTGCCTGCCAAGCCTGGCTGGCCAATCCCCAAGCGTTGACTACGGCAAGGATCTGCTCTCGATCCAGCGCATCCACAGCATTGATGAACGCCTGGGCTTCTGCGCTCAGTCCCGCCTCTTGACCGGGAACTTCGGCGTTCCCTGAAGGCTCGCTTTCCGCTTCAGGCACGGACTCTGCACTTTCCGGGGTGGAGGGAACTTCCACCTCCGGCACCGCCGAGTTCGCCTCGCTCGTCGAGGCAGGCTCCGAGGTGTTGCTCTCCTGTGCAAAGGCAGGCGGAGCAAAGCAGGAGAGGCAGAGCATGAAGGCAAGCAGCAAAGCCGTAAAGCGATGCCGCAATTTGTATTTCTGTTTCATCAATACCTCCAATAAAAAAAGCACCTGCAAGTTGCAGGTGCTTAGGTTGATTTGCTTGATTCTTTTGTGGTAGGGACCCTCTTGTTATCCGAAGGTCACGGTCCAGTAGGTATACTGGCCCTCTGCGGTATCGCAGAACCAGCAGCTCACTCCCATGGTGGTGAAGTCCGGGTTTACGATATTGGCATAATGGTCGGCGCTGCCCTTCCAGGCTTCACAGACCTCGCTTGCGGAGCGCAGCGGTCCTTTGGCACAGATCTCGCTGCGGGTCGTCATGCCCGAATGATCGAACGGGCCGCCGGCCACGAAGCTTTCGCAGCGGGCGCTGGCTGCTTCGCTCAGGGACTCATCCATCGTGAGAGCTGACAACCCGGCCTCGGCCCGGATTGCATTGATGTTCTCCTGCACCGCCCAGTAGGCGGTGTCGCTGGAGTCGATGTACCACCACTTATCCGTGCCAGCCGCATATTCGAAGGGTACGGCGCCGTAGGCTGTCGTTGCCGCATCCGAGCCGCCGGTCTCATTATTTTGCTCGGTGTTTTCGGGGGGCTCCGCCGTGGCGTCAGGGGCCGGGGTCTGTGTGGGCTGGCTGCCGGCGGACGTCGAATTGTCCGTACTGCTGGCGGCAACGGGCGACGGGGTGGGTTCAGCCCGGCTGTTTTCCACGGTCTGGCTGCTGAAAGCGGCTTCCGACTGAGTCATAGAGCTGCTCGGCGTTGATTGCGATCCGGTCGGCTGTGCTCCGCATCCGACCATACAGGCCAGGATCAAGACAGCGATCAAAGTTTTATACATGGGTTCCACTCCTTTCAGTATGTACATGGTTTTAGTCAGCGGTCTTCCCGGCTGGCTTTTTTGCTTTTCTTGGTATGAGCAGGCGTCTGTTTCGCCTTCTCTTTCACGAGGCGGCATGCTTCTGCCTGAATGGGGGATGGGTCGATCCCATTTTGACGACATCCCTCCACAATGCCTTGCAGATATGCTTTGGAGGGCGGCGCCGGACACTCCTTGTAAGGGGCGTTCATGGTATAAACCATGACGGTCATTTTCTGCCCGCTGCTGTCGGTCACCTCGATGGGTTCTTTCCCGTAAAGGCGGGGGTATCCCTCGTAGAAGTCCAGATGCCTTTCATCGGCTTCAGAGATGTTCCAGAGAACGCCATCCACATGGCTGCCCGGCTGGGGCAGGATCGTGGCGACCCCGGCATAACCGCTTCCGCAGAAGGTCAGGCGGTGATCGTCCACACGGGCCACACCTACGACCTCGGCGTCCGGGCAGCGGAAAGCCATCTGGTCCAGGTTCATATTGGAACCGTAGGCAAAATACAGTTTCTCGCTCAACACTTCACCCCCTATCTTTCTTCTCTGTGCCTACCAGTCAGGCTTGGATAGTTGGAACGATCATAACGCCAAGCCCGATCACCGGGCAGATTGGCGAGCAGATGCTCTCGAACATTTTTGTACTCAGGTCCGATCAGTCCGAGGCGCAACAGAAATGTACGAAACGTAAAGGCTGGATTTTCGGAAATTTCCGTTTTCCGCATCAGTGTTTTCTTCTGGTTGATCGCCTGTGCGGAGATCGCCAAAGCCAACGTGATATTCGCCCGGACTTTGCCTGCATGGAGGGTGCTTTCGAAACATCGCCATTCCAGCGTCCCACGGTAGAACACTGAATGCAAGTTCAGTGCATAGTACCGTGTCCAGTTGTAATGCTCGTAGCTTCCGTCATTGCCGCCATACCATTCCCGCTTCAGCCGCTCCATGCTGATGTTCGTGGGGAGCTTTCGGATCTTTTCCAGCATGGGTTCCCGTACCTTCTGGCACCAGCGTTCCACTCTGGCCTCATTCACGTTGAGAGCTTTGAACAATATGTCCTCTTTGGAGTACATGATGGACAGAGCGTTTTTTAGGCTTTGCGGCGTATGGCGGGAGGCATCCACATGGACGTGCATCCCGCAGCTGCTGTTGACTACTGCCCCGGCATGGCGCAAGGTTCTCACGACTTCCTGGAGCTTGCCCATTTCCTCGTAGCTCAACTTTGGCGAGTTCATCTCGACCTTGTAGATGCCGTCTGTTGTCGAGACCTGTCTGCGGCCTTCCCGCATGGTGGCCTTGATGCTGCCGTCGTATACAAACCGCCATCGTTTCCCGTCCTGATCGATCACTTCCCACGGATCATAGGTCGTGGACTCGTGGGTCTGACGGGCACGGGTCCCGAACAGGGCTGCCACCGCTTCTGCTGCCCGCTGACGGGTCAGCCCGGTCATTTCGATCTCACATCCGAAGGGCTGCTCCTTCAGGTCAATGGGGCATCACCTCCGCATCCACGGCGGCCAACCGTTTCCCGATGGCTTCTACCACCGTCACGGTCACACCGTTGCCCGCCTGCTTGTACACCTGGCTGTCGCTCTGAATAGCGAGGATCTTGTCGATCCTGTCATCGGCCCAGCCTTGCAACCGCAGGCATTCTCTTGGCGTCAGCCGGCGGATTCGCCCGCCGACCAGGATGCCAGATGCCTCACGCTTGTGCTTACGGATCCCACCGTTCTGCTTTGCGGTCAGGCATCGGGCGATCTCCGTGGTATCGGGATCTTCGTTCAGGTCCACAAACCGAGGCGCTTCGATGAGCGTCCCCTGGGTCGCATCCGTGGTCAGGGTATGAGCGATCTTGTGACCCACCCGGCCGCGGCGGGTGTTCATCTGCGGATAGGCCAGGTCGATGCTGTCGCCCGGATAGGCCATCTTGTAGCCCTTCCGGGTGGCCTCCTTGACCGGGAAGCCCACCTGGTACAGCCCGGTCTTGCCGCCTACACCGCCTGCCTGGCTGGTGAGCGTGCAACTTACTCCGCCGGGGTCGTACACCCGGCTTCCCTGGGGTCCGCCATGGAGGCAGGCAAGAGGCGTTTCATTTGCTGTGGTGAAAGGAAGTATTTTTCCTCTACATCGCTCATCAAGATATCCGACAATGTACACACGGCGTCTGGATTGGGGGACGCCAAAATCCTTGCTGTTAAGCACCTGCCATTCCACATGATACCCCAGTCGCTCCAGCGTATCGAGGACCGCCGCAAACGTCCGGCCCCCGTCATGATTAAGCAGTCCGGGTACATTTTCAAACAGCAGATAGCGAGGCTTCCGGGCTTCAGCCAATCGGGCAAGTTCAAAGAACAGGGTCCCTCGGGGATCTCCGAATCCTTTCCGAGCGCCAGCAATGCTGAATGCCTGACAAGGGAATCCACCGCAGAGCAGGTCGAATTCCGGGAGTTCATCCGGGTCGATTTTTCTCGCGTCTGAGCTATACCATTCCTCCTCACATTCAAACAGGGCACGGTAGCTCTGCTGTGCGTATTTATCGCACTCGCAGAATCCTGCACATTCAAATCCGCCGGCAAGCCGCAGGCCCTCACGAAACCCGCCGATGCCGGCAAACATATCGATAAATCGAATGGTCTTATGCATCATCTCCTTGTCTCTTTCTGTTTTCCTATCCGGCGGCCATAGGCCTCACCCCCCTTCCGTGTTGACAAAAGCCCCGCCTGCCGTGTTCATCCGCCACGGCCGGCAGGGGCTTCCCTACGTTTATTCGCTCATCTCTCCCTGCTCTTGCAGCACTTCACTCCTGGCGGTTTCCTCGCTTTCCTCCGATCCGTTCTGCCCGGTCTCATCGTCCGCAAGCGCGGCGTCAAACTCATCCTCGGCTTCTTCCAGTGCCTGCTCGATCAGGGTGACGATAAACTCTTTCTGGCTCAGTTTCCGGCCGTACACCTGTTCGTAACGGACCAGATATTTCTTTACCTTCTGATACAGTTCCTCGCTTACCTGGAATGCGATCGTGCGGGTAGCCATATTTCCCTCTCCCTTCCTGGCGTGATCATCCAGATACAGGTATACGGCCTGCTGGATGAACTGCGCGGTGGTGATCCCTTTGTTCTCCAATGCCTTTCGGATCCGCTCATGCAGTTCCTCCGGCATGGTCACGGTCAGTTTGCCCATGCTGTGTCCTCCTTTCCTTACTCGTTTCGGGCAACACAAGCATAGCCAAATGTCATGCACAAAGCTATCATCAAGACCAACAATCATTCGACGCCACAAACGTCATAAGCAACAATCGTCGAGAACCAGGAGCAAAAGACTTATCCCTCCATCAGCGCATCGAGGAATCCCATCATCCCGTCCGGCAGGTCTTGCTCCTGCGCCGGTGCCGCGCCAACAGGTAAGGCACTCAGTTCCTCTTTCAGAACACGGCGCAGTAGCGATTCCAGTCCTTCAGCCCGATCCATTCGGAGGATCGCGCGGACGATAAATGCGCTCTTTTGCCCTTCGGGAACCTCTTGCAGCAATTGCCAGGCCTGCCTGTGCTCCTCGTTCTGCATATTGGGGCGGAACAGGAAATGTGGTCGGTTCATCGGGCGTCCTCACGGCCCGACATTTGGCCCAGGATCCGCTCAAAGCCCTCGGCGTTCACCTTGTCGTCCTCCAGCAGAAAAGCCCTGCAAAGGCCGTCACGTTCGCTCACGTTGCGCATGACAGTCGCCGCGCCGCCGCCCATTAGGATCACGGGCAGAGTTCGCAGGTCAAACCCCGCCTCCATCGCCGCCGAAATGAGCCTTTCGGTGTAGAGTCGGCCCTGTCGCTGGATCAGCTTTCGCGCTTCTTCATCCATGCTGCAGGGCTTGCCGGCGAGGATCCGTTCCACCTGGGCGTCCGTCACAGACAGGCCGGTATCCCGCCGCACCTGCTCCTGGATCTCATCCATGCAGCGGATCATGCCCAGTTCCAGGCTGCGGCAGGTGGCTGCATTGGGGACATTGTTGTCCAGCCGCATGAGGTCGACCGTCCAGCCGCCGATATCCATGAGGAGCACCGAAGGTTCGTCTTTCACCAGTTCGGGATGCAGGGCAATGGCGGAATAGCCCTGGGGGAACAGTTTCACATCCTCGATCTTTACCTGGTAGCGTTCGCCCTCGAAGCGGTAGGTCACCGGCTGGCCATTGCGCAACAGATATTCGGTGAACGGCTTCTTATCCCGGCCATACCGGGCCAGGGGAAGTCCCGCCGCCAAGGTCACGGAGCTCTCCGCAGGAAGACCCCGGCAGCGAAGCTCCATTGCGATAGCTGCCAGGGTCAGGATGTAGTAGTTGTCGTTGACGGTCTTGTCCCGCAGGATCGGCTGACGGCCGGTGCCGCAGACGTAGTACCTGCCGTTGATTTGGAGGGTGTTTTTCAGGGTGTAGGGTTCGTGGGTATACACCGTCACACCGGCCGGGAAGGAGAAGTGCCTGGTTTTGATGGCGTAATAGCCGTGGTCGATCCCCATGATCATGGTGTTGCATCCTTTCTGGCATTTGCCTTGATTTTTTCGTTTTTTCCTTCGGCCCTGGCCCATCTTATCTGGCCTCTCCCATACCGGGAGCCGGAACTTCCCGGCAGTATTCGGGATAGCGAATGCGGATCGCTTCCAGCATATAGCCCGCATCCGACGTGCTGAACAAATCGTAGGGCGTCGCAAAGCCATCCTCATTCCAGCCGTTCCAGAGGTTGAAGGCCAGCCGGGTCAAGCAGCTGCTGCCGCTGGTCTGCCAGCCTCTGTTCAGTCCCTCCCGTCGGATAACATCATCCTGGAAGTTGAAGACATCCTCGATGTGTTTCCGGGTCTCGCCGCTGATGCCCATGGTGTAGAAAAAAGCCTTGTGGTAGGGGTCGAACCGGCGTGTGCGTTCAAGGCATTGCTCATAAAACTTTTCGTGTTCGCGGTTTTTGAATTTGATCAACATTTCTGTTCCTCCTTCTTTGTTTATTCACGAGGATCCACCGGCTGGGAAAGACGATGAATCCCGTTGTGGCTTAGTGCTTGGTGCTTGTGCCATGGGCCCGGTGCAAAGTCACGCTCTGGGCGCATTGATATCTTCTTCCCAGCAGGTAAGAGTATCAGGGGGGAGAGTGTGAGAGGGGGGAAGGCAGCGTACCCTGCCTCAAGAGCAGGCAAAAGGCGCACCTCCCCCTGGGTGTGACGAGGATTTTCTGCCCAGGTCCGTTTTGGTTCTCGGGAAATAAAAAAAGCGCCTGTTTGGATAAATCCAATACAGACGCTTTCACAAACACTATTCACAGCATATCAGATGATGTTTGTGGCCATACAAATGACTTTCTGTCGTCCCATTGTTGGCATCCGGCCTATCTCTGCATCAGTGACTACAGATTTGTGATACACTTTTAGATACGCTCACCCGTACTTCT
>DXBV01000022.1 GCA_019116345.1 Candidatus Allofournierella merdipullorum
CCACCCTTAGTGCGCATCAGAACGGACACTTTTCTTCGTCGTGAAAAGTGTCCGAGATGCCGCGTGCGAGGGTGCGTGTCCCCGGGCGGACGCAAAAGAAACGACAATGCAGCGTGCGGTGGGGACGGGCCGGGCGAAGCACTTTTCACAAAACTGGCCTTTGCTTTTGCCCGGGCGGCGCGGGGCCGGGCGGTTTTGCGCGAAATGGCCGCGTCCCTGTCCGCCGCCGCACGCGGCGTTTCGGACACGCTGCCCTCACACCGTGCAGCGTGTTCGCTCCGAGGCGCACTACGCGGCGGCAGCGCCGCGTCTGGCTCGGCTTTCATCGTGCGGCAGCGCCGGGCAAAACAGGCGCAAGCGCCGCCCTGCCCCGCCGGTTGGAATTTGCGCCAAAATCTGCTACAATGAAACCATGATATTCCCCGGCTTTTGCGGGCCGGAAGGGGCCGCGCAGCGCACCGTGCCGCGCGCCTCTCCCCCGCCTTTTGCCGGGCCGAAACACCACACCGCCGCCCCTTCTGCGGGCGGCTGCACAAAGGAGGATATGAGCCATGCAAAACTATTCCGGCGAAGAGGGCCTGCAGTACCATCTTCAGATCCGCCCGGGGGACGTGGGCCGCTATGTGCTGCTGCCCGGCGACCCCAAGCGCTGCGCCAAGATCGCGGCCTATTTTGAGAATCCCCGCCTCATCGCGGACAGCCGCGAGTATGTCACCTACACCGGCACCCTGGACGGTGTGCCCGTCAGCGTCACCTCCACCGGCATCGGCGGCGCGTCCGCTTCCATCGCCATGGAGGAGCTGCACAAGTGCGGCGCCGACACCTTCATCCGCGTGGGCACCTGCGGCGGCATGGAGATGAAGGTCAAGGGCGGCGACATCGTGGTTGCCACCGGCGCCATCCGCATGGAGGGCACCAGCCGGGAGTACGCCCCCATCGAGTTCCCCGCCGTGGCCGACCTGCAGGTGGCCAACGCCCTGGTGGAATCCGCCCGGCAGCAGGGCTTCACCTGCCACGCCGGCGTGGTGCAGTGCAAGGACGCTTTCTACGGCCAGCACGAGCCCGAGACCAAGCCCGTGAGCTACGAGCTGATGAACAAGTGGCAGGCCTGGCTGCGGCTGGGCTGCCTTGCCAGCGAGATGGAGTCCGCCGCGCTGTTCACCGTGGCCGCCTGGCTGCGGGCCCGGGTGGGGTCCACCTTCCTGGTGGTGGGCAACCAGGAGCGCGCCGCCGCCGGTCTGGACAACCCCATCGTCCACGACACCGACGCCGCCATCCGGGTGGGCGTGGGCGCGCTGCGCCTGCTCATCGCCCAGGACAAGGCCGCCGAGGGCTGAGAGCGGCCCAGAAGCCCCTGAAACGAAAAGAACGGACGGGAACACCCCCAAGGGTGCTCCCGCCCGTTTCGTCGTTTTTAAGGCGCTCTCAGCCCTGCTGGCGAAGGGCTGCCGCCACCGGCTCCACTTCCACCTTTTTGTCCTCCCGGAAGTGGGGCCCCTTGAGGTAGGCCAGGAAGGTCTTTTCGGTGTAGTGCCCGGTGGACCGGGGCAGGTTCAGCGAGGCGGAGGGATTGGTGAACACCACCACGGTCTCCACCGGCACGTTCTTGAGCTTCGCGGCGAACAGCGCGTCCCGCACCGCCCGGGCGCTCTTGCCCGCGCGGGTCATGGGGTTCTCGAAGGTGCGGCGGCCCTGGGGCAGCACCTGGGTCCACTCCGGCTCGTCCAGGCTGCCGTAGACCTCGCCGCCGTAGCCCAGGCACTTCACGCCCAGCACGCCGAACCAGCCAACCAGCAGCAGGTCCAGGTCGGCCGCGTCCTTGGAGCCCTGCACGTTGACCGGCGCAATGACGGCGTAATCGTCGGAGGCGGCAAAGCGGCGCACCGCCCGCACGATGGCCTCGGCGTCCTTGTGCTCGTCGTCGGGCATCTCGCCCTTCTTCTTCGGGTCCGGCTTTCCGCCGGCCATGGCCTGGTCCTTCTGGCGGAACAGGGCAACGATATACATCGTCACGGCAAAGGCCAGCAGGCCCGCCGCCACCACGATGATGATGAAGATCAAAACATTCAGGTCCATAGAACTATCCTCCCGCCGCCCCCGGCGGCTGTGTGAAATGCGCGGCAGCGCCGCGAAATGCTTAATAGCACCATTGTAGCAAATCGCCGCCCCCTTTGCAACCGGGACCCTCCCCCGCCCCGGCGCGCAAAGACGCGGGCGGAGAAAACAAAAAAAAGAAGGACATCCTTTCGGATGTCCTTCTTGGTGCGCTGGAAGAGATTCGAACTCCCGACCTTCTGATTCGTAGTCAGACACTCTATCCAACTGAGCTACCAGCGCAGGTGCAAGATATATATTACCATCGACCTAGGGGTTTGTCAACTGTTTTTGCCAAAAAATTTAAAATTTTTCTCGCGAAGCAAAAAAGGTTCTTTTGCCCCCTTCGGGCGGCGGCCGGCGGGCCCTTTTTTCGCCCGCAGACGGACTGCTTGCTCGCGCCGCCCTGCGCCCGGGGGTGCCCCCGTGCGGCCTGCGGTGTCCCGTGCACTCTGCGGTGGCCCCCATGCGCCCTGCGTTGCCCCCCGTGCGCCCTGGGATGCCCCCCGTGCGCCCTGGGATGCCCCCGTGTGGCCTGGGGTATCCTGTGCGCCCTGGAGTGTCCCCTGTGCGCCCTGCGGTACCCTGCGCGCCCTGGGATGCCCTGTGCGCTCTGGGGTGTCCCCTGTGCACTCTGCGGTGCCCCCTGCGCGCTCTGCGGTGCCCCCGTGCGCCCTTGCGGTGCCCCCGTGCGCCCTTGCGGTGCCCTGCGGGTCTCCGGCAGCCTTGCGGCGCATCGCGCCCCGCAATACAGAGCGCGTCTCTCTCCTGCCTCGCAACAACTCTCTCCCCCGCCCAGCGGCGGTCCTCTCCCCCGCCCAGCCGCACGGCAGAGAAAAAGCCCGGCCGCTCCAAAAGGAGCGGCCGGGCCTTGTTCATTTCGCTGTCAGGCGATGAGGCTCAGGTGAGCGATCAGGCCTTGGGCTTGCCGAACTGGCAGTCGTTGTTGCCGGAATCGGAAGTCCACATCTCCAGCATGTTCAGAGGATCGTTGTAGTCCATCAGCCAGCCGTTACGGGCAACGTCGAAGTTGCCGGCCTTGCGGTCGTTCAGGAACACGTTCCACTCCATCTCGGAGATCTGCATGTCGATGCCAACAGCAGCCATATCGGCCTGGATGGCAACGGCCACGTCAACGTTGCTGCCCGGGGTGTTCACCAGGTAGGTGAAGCTCAGCGGGGTCTCGCTGCTCAGCACGCCGTTCTCAAACTTGTAGCCGATGGACTCCATCATGGCGATGCCTTCCTCCACGTTGGCCTCAAAGGCTTCGGCGGAAGGATCGAAGTAGTCCTTGTTCTTGAATTCCTTGCCGGTGCCGTCCAGGCAGCCGGCGGGGATGAAGGAGCCGGCGGGCACCTGGTCGGCCTGGCCGACGTTGGTCACGATGTAGTCGCGGTCGATGAACAGAGCCAGAGCCTTACGCAGGGTGGCAGCATCCTCGGCGCTCATGCCGTCGAACATGGAGCTGTTCACGTTGAAGGACACGTAGTAGGTGCCCAGGTTCTCGATCACGTGGTACTCGGGGTTGCCCTGCAGGCCGGCGATCTCAGCGGTGGGAACACCATCAGAGAAGTCCAGGTCGCCGTTGTTGTAAGCCAGGAAGGTGGCAGACTCGTCGCTGGAGAGCATGAACTCCTGCTTCTCGATCTTCACCTCGTCGGCGCGGTGGTAGTACGGGTTCTTCTCGTAGGTCATGGAGCTGTTGTGGTTCCACTCGGTCAGAACGTAAGCGCCGTTGCAGACGATGGTCTCAGGCTTCAGAGCCCAGGCGCCGGGGTTCGTGCCGTCGGGATCAGCAGCCTCAACGGTCTCCTGGTACACGGGGAAGTAGGTGGGGAAGGCGCACAGGTCGAGGAAGTAAGCAGCGGGGAACTCCAGCTCAACGGTCAGGGTCTTGCCGTCCTCAGAAGCGGTCACAGCCAGGGTGGCGTCGGGGTTGACCAGGTTGCCTTCCTCGTCCATCTCGGTCATCTCGGCGTAGCCCTTGATGGGAGCGAACATGTAGCCGTAGTCAGAAGCGGTCATGGGATCCGCAGCGCGGTTCCAGCTGTAGACGAAGTCGGTGGCGTCCAGAGGCTCGCCGTTGGACCACTTCAGACCGTCCTTCAGGGTGAAGGTGTAGGTCAAGCCGTCTTCGCTCATGGTGTAGCTCTCGGCCAGGTCGGGCACCTGCTCGTGTTCGGCGTTGTAGGTGAACAGGCCGGCGAAGGAGTTGATGGCCAGGATGGCGCCGTCAGCGGTGCTGTTCAGCGCGGGGTCCAGCTTGTCGGGCTCGGAAGCCAGGTAAGCGTGCAGGGTGGTGTTGTCAGCGTCCGCTGCGGGGTTGTTCAGCTCGGCGAACATGAAGTACTTGTAGCCGAAGGGAGTCCAGTAGACGTTGGTCAGGTAGTCCTTCTGCAGGTAGATATCGGTGTAGAAGTACAGGGGCAGGATGGCGCCGGTCTCCATCAGGATGTCCTCAGCCTGATGCATCAGCTCAGCACGCTTGGCCAGGTCGGTCTCGGTGCGGATCTGGTCGATCAGCTCATCGTAGACGCTCCAGCCGTTGACGGGATCAACGAAGTTCTCGTTGGTCGCTTCGGGCTGAGAGGTGGACTCGGAAGCCGGGGTGCTGGAAGGCGCAGGGGTCGAGCCGCAGGCGACCAGACCGAAGCACATGACCAGCGCCAGAACGAGTGCGGTCAGCTTTTTCATGGGTATACCTCCATTTGTTTTTTTGGGCGGAACGCCCGTTTTTCAAATCACGGCCCGGCAAGAAAAACGGGTCGGGACTTGCAAAGAGGAAGATTCGCCGGAACTTACTTGTTCCAGCAGGCCACCATGTGGCCGTTGCCCCGGTCGGTCAGCGGCGGGCGCTGGGCCGCGCACTGCTCGGTGGCAAAGCGGCACCGGGTGCGGAAGGGGCAGCCGGAGGGGGCCTTCAAGGGGCTGGGCACGTCGCCCTCCAGCACGATGCGCTTGCGCTCGCGGGCGATCTTGGGATCGGGCATGGGCACAGCGCTCAGCAGAGACTGGGTGTAGGGATGGATGGGGTTGTTCATCAGCTCCCCGGCCTCGGCCATCTCCATCATCTTGCCCAGGTACATCACGGCGATGCGGTCAGAGATGTGGTTCACCACCAGCAGGTCGTGGGCGATGAACAGGTAGGCCACGCCCAGCTTGTGCTGCAGGTCCTCGAACATGTTGACCACCTGCGCCTGGATGGACACGTCCAGCGCGGACACAGGCTCGTCGCAGACGATGAAGCGGGGGTCCACCGCCAGGGCGCGGGCGATGCCGATGCGCTGGCGCTGGCCGCCGGAGAACTCGTGGGCGTAACGGGTGGCGTGCTCGGCGTTCAGGCCCACCAGCTCCATCAGGTGCAGCACCTTCTCCCGGCGCTCGGCCTTGGTGGTGTAGAGCTTGTGCACGTCCAGAGGCTCGCCGATGATGTCCTCAACGGTCATGCGGGGGTTCAGGGAAGAATAGGGGTCCTGGAACACCATCTGCATCTGCTTGCGGTAGGGCAGCATGTTCACGGTGGTGACCTTGCCCTTCACGGGGTTGCCCTTGGCGTCCACCTTGGGCTCGCCGTTCTCGTCCAGGTCGCCGGCGTCAAAGATGACCTCGCCGTTGTATTTGATGCGGCCGCCGGTGGGCTGGTACAGCTGCAGAAGGCTGCGGCCCACGGTGGTCTTGCCGCAGCCGGACTCGCCCACCAGGCCCAGGGTCTCGCCGGGCTTGATGGCGAAGGAAACGTCGTCCACCGCCTTCAGCGGGGTGGTGGAAGCAAAACCGGTGCGGATGGGGAAATACTGTTTCAGGTGCTCGACTTCAACAAGATATTCACTGCTCATGCGTCGGCGCCTCCTTCCTCGGCGGTCACGGGATCGAAGACCCACTCGCCGCCCTCGTTTTTCACCCAGCCGGTGGCCAGCTGCACCGCCTCGGCGCTTTCGCCGGCGGCGGCCATCTCGGCGGCCTTGTCCTTCAAAGCCAGGTCGTTCAGCCAGCAGGCGGCCAGGTGGTCCTCGCCCACGCGGCGCTCCACGGGAACATAATCAAGGCACACCTTCATGGCCCGGTCGCACCGGGTGCAGAAGGCGCAGCCGGCGGGCATGTTCAAAAGGTTGATGGGGTTGCCGGCGATGGGCACCAGCCGCTCCTTCATCCGCTCGGTGCTGGGGATGGAGCGCAGCAGGCCCTTGGTGTACTCGTGGCTGGGGTTGTAGAAAATTTCGTCGGCGGTGCCGCGCTCGCAGACGCGGCCGCCGTACATCACGATGATCTCATCGCACATGGTGGCGATGACGCCCAGGTCGTGGGTGACCATGATGATGGCCATGCCCAGCTTTTTCTGCAGGTCCTGCATCAGCTCCAGGATCTGCGCCTGGATGGTCACGTCCAGAGCGGTGGTGGGCTCGTCGGCGATGAGGATGTCCGGCTCGCAGGCCAGGGCCATGGCGATCATCACGCGCTGGCGCATGCCGCCGGACAGCTCATAGGGATACTGCTTCACACGCTTGGCGGGCTCGTTCACGCCCACCAGGGTGAGCATCTCGATGGCGCGGGCCTTGGCCTCGGCGCCCTTTTTATCCGTGTGCAGGCGGATGGCCTCTTCCAGCTGGTTGCCGATGGTGAACACCGGGTTCAGGCTGGTCATGGGGTCCTGGAAGATGATGGAGCAGCACTTGCCCCGGAAGCCGGCCATCTGGCGGCGGTTCCACTTGGTGATGTCCTGGCCCTTGTACTCAACGCTGCCGCCGGTGATGCGGCCGTTGTCCGCCAGGATCTGCATGATGGAGTAGGCGGTCACCGATTTGCCGGAGCCAGACTCGCCCACGATGCCCAGCACCTTGCCGGCGTCCAGATCGAAGGAAACGCCGTTGACCGCGTGCACTTCGCCGTTGTCGGTGGTGAAGGAGGTGTGCAGGTCCTTGACCGATAAAAGATGTTCACTCATGTACCATTACCTCCTCAGTTTGGGATCGAAGGCGTCCCGCAGACCGTCGCCGAGCAGGTTCAGCGACAGAACGATCAGGCAGATCATCAGCGCGGGGAACACCAGCTGGAAGGGGTACGCCTGAAGAGCGCCGCGGGCCTCGTTGGCAAGGCTGCCCAGAGAGGGCATCGGCTGGGACACGCCCAGGCCAAGGAAGCTCAGGTAGCTCTCGGTGAAGATGGCGGAAGGAACCTGCAGGGCCACGGAAATGATGATGACCGACAGGCAGTTGGGCAGGATGTGCTTGCGAAGGATGCGGCTGGGCTTGGTGCCGATGGTGCGGGCCGCCAGAACGTACTCGTTCTCCTTGATGGTCAAGATCTGACCGCGCACCAGACGGGCCATGCCCACCCAGTACAGCAGGCCGAACACGATGAACAGCGAGAGCATGTTGGTGCCCAGTTTCGCGAACACCGTGCCGGTGATGGCGGCGCCCAGCGTTTCTCGCAAGACCACCGACAGCAATATGACCATCAGCAGGTCCGGCAGAGAATAGATGATGTCGCAGATACGCATCATCACAAGGTCTACCTTGCCGCCGGCGTAACCGGCGATGGCGCCGTAGAGCACGCCGATGATCATGACCAGGATGCTGGCGAACAGACCAACGGACAGGGACACGCGGGTGCCGTAGATGACGCGGGCAAAGTAGTCACGGCACATCTTGTCGGTGCCGAAGATGTGGGGGAACAGCTGTTCGCCGGTCTCCTCCATGTACTTGATCTCGTTTTCAGACCAGGTGAAGGGGGCGAGGTTGGCGGCGGTCTTGTCGCGCTTGCCGCCCACTTTCAGGATCTCGTCGTAGCCGTAGGGGATGATCATGGGGGCAACGATGATGGTGATGATCAGCAGCACCAGAACGATGATGGCGCCCACCGCCAGGGGGTTGCGCATGAGTTTCTTCATGCCGTCCCGGAAGAAGGTGGTGGATTCGCTCATGACCTCCTGCTGGCTTTTTTCTTCCTCGGAGGCGGGGCTGAATTTTGCCAGATTGATCTGGCTGCTGAGCAGATGCTTTTTAAGCGGTTTGTTCATAAATCCGTCTCCTTAGTCAAAAGTGATGCGCGGGTCGATGAGCTTGTACACGATGTCCGTGATGAGGTTCGCGGTCACCATCAGGATGGCCAGGAAGATGGTCACGCCCATGATGAGGGTGTAGTCCCGGTTGTTGATGGAGGTCACGAAGTACGAGCCCAGGCCGCCGGTGGAGAAGATGGTCTCCACCACCATGGAGCCGGTGATGATGAACGCCACCATGGGGCCGACGTAGGTCACGACGGGGATGAGGGCGTTGCGCAGGGCGTGCTTGAAGATCACCTTATAGGAGGCGACGCCCTTGGCGCGGGCGGTGCGGATGTAATCCTGGTTCAAAGCGTCCAGCATGCTGGTCTTGGTCAGACGGGTGATGTAGGCCATGGGGTACATCGAAAGGCTGATGACCGGCAGGATGTAGTTGGGGTTCTGGGCGCTCCAGGCGGGCACCCAGCCCAGCTGGATGGAGAACACCAGCAGCAGCAGGGTGGCCAGCACGAAGCTGGGGGCCGAAGTGGCCAGAGTGGTGAAGAACACGATGATGCGGTCGATGACTTTGCCGCGGTTCAGCGCGGCCACCGAGCCCAGCACCAGGCCGAAGGCGATGGCCACCGCCGCCGCCGACAGGCCCAGCTTCGCGCTGACCTGCATGCCGGTGGTGATGGTCTCAAACACGTCGCGGCCGGTCTTGAGGCTGACGCCGAAGTCATGGTGGAACAGCAGCCGGCTCATGTAGTTCACATACTGCACCGGCACGGGCTGGTCCAGGCCGTAGCGGGCCTCCAGCGCCGCCATAACGGCGGGGCTCAGCGCCTTTTCCGAGCTGAACGGGCCGCCCGGAATGGCGTACATCGAGAAGAAGGTGATGGCGCTGACGATGAAGATGGTCAAGATCGCCAGAAGTACGCGCTTCACCACATATTTTGCCATAAGATCACTCCTTAACTCCCTCGGCGCCGCGCGCGGCAAACCACGCGGCGCACCGGCTGCGGCAACCAGCCGGGCGGCCGTCCTTTTTGCAAACACCACTGTCCGCAGGGCGCGAACAAGTGAAGTAACAAAAAAAGCGCCATTCCCCGCGAGTGGCCGCCGGCATGAAATTGTGTGCGCCCGGCGGACCCACTTCTTTCACACCCGCGCGCCCGCAAAAAAGCCTGGACACGCTGCAACAGCAAACAAATTGTCTCTTTATTTTACCGCTTTTGGGCCCGTTTGTCAATTTCCAGGGGCAAAATCCCAACTCTGCCGGGGCATTTCATCCCTTTAGCAGAGTAATCGACCAAACTGAGTACTTATTATAATGTAATCTATGGCCCTCGTCAAGGAAAAAACAGGAATTTTTCCTTCGAAGGGCGCTATTTTTCACAGGCGGACCGTCCGCTGTGGACAAACAGCCGGACTTTTTTTCAAAAAAAGCTTGTTTTGTGTTCACCGTGTTACTATAATAAAGGAAAAATCCTGAAAGAAGGCAGAGCCCCATGCTGAACATCACTGTGCAAAAGTCCGCCGTTCTGAAACAAAAGCCCGCCGACGAAGGAAAGCTGGGCTTCGGCAAGCTGTTCACCGACCACATGTTCCTGATGGACTACACCGCCGGCGAAGGCTGGCACGATGCGCGCATCGTGCCCTACGCTCCCCTGCCGCTGGACCCGGCCACCACGGTGTTCCACTATGCCCAGGAAATTTTTGAGGGCATGAAGGCCTACCGCACCGCCGAGGGGCGGGTGCAGCTGTTCCGCCCGGAGTGCAACGCCGCCCGCTTCAACGACTCGGCCGACCGGCTGGGCATGCCGCCCATCCCCACCGAAGACTTTGTGCAGGCGGTGAAGGCGCTGGTGGATGTGGAGCGGGACTGGGTGCCTCACTCCGACGGCGCTTCCCTCTACATCCGGCCCTTCTGCATCGCCACCGATGTGGGCCTGGGTGTGCACGCGGCCAAAAACTACCTGTTCGTCATCATCTGCTCGCCCTCCGGCGCCTACTACGCCGAGGGCCTGGACCCGGTGCGCATCTATGTGGAGGACGAGTACATCCGCGCCGCGCCCGGCCTCACCGGCTTCTGCAAGTGCGGCGGCAACTACGCCGCCTCCATCAAGGCGGGCGAAAAGGCCGAGGAGCTGGGCTTCAGCCAGGTGCTGTGGCTGGACGGCGTGGAAAAGAAATATGTGGAAGAAGTCGGCTCCATGAACATCATGTTCAAGATCGACGGCAAGATCTACACCGCCGCCTGCACCGGCACGGTGCTGCCCGGCGTGACCCGCCGCTCCATCATCGAGCTGCTGAAGGACTGGGGCTATGAGGTCATCGAGGGCCCGCTGGCCATCGCGGACGTGATGAAGGCCGCCGATGAGGGCAAGCTGGAAGAGGTGTTCGGCACCGGCACCGCCGCGGTCATCAGCCCCGTGAAGGAGCTGGACTGGGAGGGCAAGGCCGCCATGATCGGCGGCGGCAAGATCGGCCCCCTCACCCAGAAGCTGTACGACACCCTCACCGGCATCCAGTGGGGCCGCCTGCCCGACACCAAGGGCTGGGTCGTGCCGGTGGAATAAAAAGCGCGTGCGCATAAAAAACAAAGAGGCCGCCGTCCCGAAGCGTTTCGGGGCGGCGGCCTTTTTGCGGGTGAAAGAGGAATAACCCGGAAAAGGGGCCCCGGCATGCCGGAGCCCCTTCCCTTTTGCGTTGTTTTTGGTCAGTCCGGCACGCAGTCCAGCACCGCCTGGGCGATGGCGCCGCCCTCGGCCCACAGGCCCAGGTCGCCGGCGCAGCTCTGATACTCGGTGGGGCTGCTCACGAAGCCCGTCTCCAGCAGCACCGCCGGGCAGATGTTGGAGCGGGTGACGTAGAAGTAGTTGTAGAACACGCCTCGCGCCTGGCGGCCGGTGGCGTCGGTCACCCGGTCCACCAGGGCCTGGGCCAGCGGCTTGCCCTCGGTGTAGAACCAGTAGCACTCGGTGCCCACCAGTTCGTCGGCGTCCTTGTCCAGCAGGGTGCTGTTGTGGTGCACCGAGATGAAGAAGTCGGGCGCTGCGTCGTTGAGCATCTTCACCCGGTCGCCCAAAGACGGGAAGGTGTCGTCCGAGCGGGTCATCAGCACCGTGGCCCCCAGCTGTTCCAGCCGGTACTTGGCCGCCAGCGCCTCCGCCAGGTTCAGGTCCTTTTCCTGGGGAATGTCCTCGCTGGGCGAACCCACGGCGCCCATGTCGGTGCCGCCGTGGCCCGGGTCCAGCATCACCGTCACCCCTGTGAGGGGGCCGGTCTCGGCGTCCGAGCGTTTGGGCTGGTGTTTCAGCAGGATCTGGGAGGTGCCGTCCTCGGTGTAGCGCACGTGGTAGCCCCACAGCGGGTCGGCGTCGTTGAAGACGAAGTGCAGCGAGAAGCCGCCCTCCCCGGTGGGCTCCACCGTCACGGTGGCCCCGCCGAAGCCCAGGTCCGCCGGCATCTCGCCGGTGAAGGAGGCGGACAGGAAGGTCAGGGTCAGCTCGTTGCCCTCCCAGGTGTGGGTGTAGAGGGGGGTGCCCGAGCCGGTGAGGGTGAACACTTCCATGTTGCCCTCGGTGGTGCGCCCGGCCCCGGTGAAGGCCGCGTCGGGGGTGGAGGAATCCAGCAGTTCGCAGTCCTTGGCCAGGATGTAGCCGCCGTTCTCCAGCTGGTAGGCGTAGGTGCGGCGGCCCGAGCGCACAAAGGAAACGCTCTTCTTCACCGTGGCCACCGCCCCTTCGTAGGCGGTCATCTGGATGGAGTCGCTGTTGGTGTAGTCGGTGAGCAGGCTGGCCAGCGGCTCGGTGATGCGCAGCTTCTGGCCGGGGGCCGCGGCCACGCTGCCGTCCGGCCGGGCCGCTCCGGAACCGCCGCCGGAATAGGTGGAACGGGTCACCGTGATGGTGACGGTGTTCTCCCCCTGCACGGCGGTGATGTCGTTGGCGCCCATGTTCAGCGGCACCAGCAGGCCCCACACGCCCATGTCGCCGGTGCGTTCCACCGGCGTGCCGTTCACCGAAAGGGGCTGGTCCGGGTCAGAGGTGCCGATGAGGTAGACGTTCTCGGAGTAAAGGGTCACCGCCGGGTCCGGCGAGATGATGGACAGGGTGCGGGGCACCTCCTTGGCCAGCACGTCCGGCAGCGCCTCGCCGCCGGCAAAGCGCAGGGCCACCGCGGCGTCGTCGCCGTCCGCCAGCAGGCTGCCCAGCCGGCCCAGCACCATGCCGTTGCCCTCCTGCAGCTGCCAGGCCGCCGCCAGCAGGGCCGCGTCGCCGTCCTTGCGCAGCAGCGCCGGGGCCTTGCCGTCCTCGGTCATGTCCACATAGGTCACCAGCGTGGAGCGGGGCTCCGTTTCCTCCCCCGTCTCGGCGGCCAGCGCCTCGGCTTCGGCCTTCGCCGCGCTCACGGCGGCGGCGCTGGCCTCGTCCAGCCCGTAAAGGGCCAGCTTGTAGTCCTTCGCGGCCTTTTCCAGCCACTGGGGCAGCGCGCCGCCCTGGGTCAGCGGCTGGCCGCTGTCATCGGTGGCGATGAGGGCCACCTGCATGTCCCGCTCCTTCGCCTGCTTCATCAGATGCTTCACCGGGTCGAATTTGGAGAGGAACCGGTCGTTCCCGGTCACCGCGGCGGCGGTGGACACCGCCAGGTCCTTGCCCTTCACCCGGAAGAGCACCTGGGCGGGGTCGCCGTCCACCCGGCCGGAGAGCAGCACCGTGTTGGCCCCCAGCGCCGCCGCTTCGTCCAGCGTGCTTTCCAGATAGGCCTGCTGCTCCTCGGTGGTGCGGGCGGTGGAGAAATAGCTGCTCCAGTCCTCGGCCAGCACAACGGCTTTCACGTCTTTCGGCGCGCGCATGTCCGGCGTGCCCAGCGAGCCGATGCCCCGCACCAGCAGCACCAGCAGCCACACAAGGCCCGCCAGCGCCGCCAGCGCCACCACGGCCAGCACTGCCGCCAGCGCCCGCCGCCGTCTGTATTTCGTTTTCATCAGGTCCTCCCCCTCCCGCCGCGCTCTGGGGCGCGAAAGATGTCGATATATAGTTCCATTATAGCACAAAGGCCCCGCCGCTGGTATGAACGTTCTGTGAAGAGCCGGTGGAACATTCTGCCGGCGGGCGGGCGCTACCTTTATATATATGGCCGGGCCCGCTGTTTTTTGCCCGGGGAATGTGCTATACTGAATGGAAAACCAGCGACAAAGGAGAGTCTCATCCCATGAAGGTACCGGCAAAGGGGTTCACCCACGGAGGCAAATTCCACGCGGACGACGTGTTCGCCACGGCGCTGCTGCGCATCCTGCGCCCGGATTTTGCGGTGCAGCGGGGCTTCGAGGTGCCGGAAAACTTCGACGGCATCGTCTACGACATCGGCGGCGGCATGTTCGACCACCACGACGCCGACCGCCCGGTGCGTCCCAACGGGGTGCCCTACGCGGCCTTCGGCCTTTTGTGGAAGGTGTTCGGCCCCCAGCTGGTGGGCGAGCATCAGGCCCGCCTGCTGGACGAAAACTTCGTGCAGCCGCTGGACCTGAACGACAACACCGGCGAGGACTGCCTGCTGGCGGAGGCGATCGGCGGCTTCAACCCCCTGTGGGACTCCAAGGACGACCCCGACGCCTGCTTTGCCCGGGCGGTGGACTTCGCCCAGGTGATCTTGCAGAACAACATCGACGGAGCCAACGCGGTGAACCGTGCGGACGCGCTGGTGAAAAAGGCGCTGGACCGGATGGAGAACGGGGTGGTGGTGCTGCCCTGCTACGCCCCCTGGAAAAACGCCCTCTACCGCTCCGACGCCCGCTTTGTGGTCTACCCCAGCCAGCGGGGCGGCTGGGCGGCCCAGTGCGTCAACGACCGGCTCACCCGGCGGCCCAAGCGGCCCTTCCCCCAGGGGTGGGCGGGCCAGCCCCCGGAGGAACTGGCGAAGCGCAGCGGCATTGCCGACCTGCGCTTTTGCCACGCCAGCCGTTTCATGATCACCGCCGACACCAAAGAGAGCGCCATCGCCGCCTGCCGCATCGCCGACGGCCGCCGCTGAAAGGAGCCCCTTCCCATGCCCGTCTGCTATGTCTATATGGTGCGCTGCGAGGGCGGCGCCCTCTACACCGGCTGGACCAACGACCTGCTCCGCCGCCTGGCCGCCCACCAAAGGGGCAAGGGCGCAAAATACACCCGTGCCTTCGGGGCGGCCAGCCTCGCCTGGGCGGAGGCTCTGCCCGATAAAAGTGCCGCCCTGCGCCGGGAGGCCGCGGTGAAAAAGCTGCCCAAGGCCCAAAAGGAGGCCCTGGCCGCCGCCTTCGACCCCGCCCGGTTCGTGCTGCTGCGCCCGGCAAAGCCCGCCGACGCGGCCAAGGTTCTGGAAATTTTCGGCTGGTATGTGAAGAACAGCACCGCCTCTTTCCTTTACGAAGTGCCCTCCGAGGCCGAGTACCGCCGCTCCATCGCCGCCACCCGGCGGGTGCTGCCCTACATCCTCGCGGAAAACGCCCTGGGCCAGCCCCTGGGCTACGCCTGCGCCCACCCCTGGCGCTACGGCCGGGACGCCTACGCCTGGGACGCCGAGACCACCATCTATCTGGCCCCCGCCGCCCGGCGGCTGGGCCTGGGCTCCATGCTCTACAACGGCCTGCTGGCGGCGCTGGCCCAGCAAGGCTACCGCAACGCCTACGCCGTGCTGGCCGACCCCAACCCCGAAAGCGAGGCCTTCCACACCGCCTTCGGCTTCGTCTGCGAGGGGCGGCAGGCCCGCACCGGCTACAAGAACGGCTGGCAGGGGGTCAGCTACTGGCTGCTGGACCTTGCCGACCCCGCCGCCGACCCCGACGCACCCCCCGCTGTCCCCGCTCCCCTGCCCGCCGGCCGGCTGGAGGACATCCTCGCCGCCGCCCGCCTGGGCGCAGGCTGGCGGGCCATCGCCGGGCGCTGAATTTTTGAAGCGCCCCCCATAGCCGACCCAGCCCGCGCCCCCGCCGACCCCGACGCGCCCCCACCACCGGCCCCGACGCGCCCCGCCGCCTTCGACGCGTTCCCACCGCCCGCGCC
>DXBV01000002.1 GCA_019116345.1 Candidatus Allofournierella merdipullorum
CTGTCGTTGAAGTAGGCGGGCACGGTGATCACCGCGTCGGTGACCTTCTCGCCCAGGTAAGCCTCGGCGTCCGCCTTCAGCTTCGCCAGGATCATGGCGCTGATCTGCTGGGGGTTGTAGTCCTTGCCGTCGATGTTCACCTTGTAGTCGGTGCCCATGTGGCGCTTGATGCTGCTCACGGTGCGGTCGGGGTTGGTGATGGCCTGGCGCTTGGCCACCTGGCCCACCAGACGCTCGCCGGTCTTGGTGAAGCCCACCACGCTGGGGGTGGTGCGGGCGCCTTCGGCGTTGGCGATGACGACGGGCTCGCCGCCCTCGATGACGGAAACACAGCTGTTGGTGGTGCCAAGGTCGATGCCAATGATTTTACTCATAGTATATCTCTCCTAAATTTTACTCAAATGGGATGGAATGTTTTGATATGGGAAAGGGCCGTTCGCCCTTTTCAGCGGGATTATTCGGCCACGATGACCGTGGCGTGGCGGATGACCTTGTCACCCAGTTTGTAACCCTTCTGGAACACCTGCAAAACGGTGCCGCTCTCCTCGCCGTTCTCGGCGGGCTTTTGCATCACCGCGTTGTGCACCGCCGGGTCGAAGGGCAGCCCCAGCGCGGGGATCTCCTCCACCTTGAGGGCTTCAAAGGCGGCCTTTGCTTTTTCCAGCGTCAGGGTCACGCCCTTTTTGAAGTTCTCGTCGGCGGTGGGGGCGGCTTCGGCCATCTCCAGCGTGTCCAGAATGGTGAGGATCTTGCCCACCGCGTGGGCTACGCCGCCCCCGAAGGCGGCGTCCTGCTCCCGGGCCGAGCGCTTGCGGAAGTTGTCGTACTCGGCGGCGGTGCGCAGCAGCCGGTCCTTGGCTTCGTCCGCCTCGGCCCGGGCCTTTTCGGCCTCGGCTTTGGCGGCGGCCAGCTGGGCCTCCAGATCTTTCTTGGTCTCTTTCTTTTCCTTCGCGGGGGCCTTCTCCGCCTTGGGGGCGGTTTTGGCCTCGGGGGTCGTGGTCTCGGCGGCCTCTTCGGGCCGGATGTTGGCTTCGTCCATCATTGCGGGTCCTCCTGTGCCTTGCCGGCCATGCACTCGCCGAGCTTCAAGGCAAAATAGTCAAGAACGGGCACCAGCTGCTCAAAAGGCATCCGGGTGGGGCCCAGCAGGGCGATGGCCCCGGTGAGGCCGCCGCCGGCCAGGTAGCGCTTGCTCATGAAGCACAGCCCCGGCAGCGGACGCTGCAGGTCCTCGCCCAGCAGCACGGTGGTGCGGCCGGTGCGGGGGGTGATGAGCCTTCCGGCCCGTTCGTCGTCGGTGAAAAGTTTCAGCACCCGGGGCAGAAGACCGGTGAGTTCCGGCCAGCGCATCAGGTACTGCAGCCCCTGGGGATAGGTGCGGGCGCGGGCGGCTTCCCGAAGCAGGGCCGCCGCGGCGTTCAGCACCGGGTAGAGCTCCTGCCCCCGCTGGCCCAGCTCGGCGGCCAGGTTCGCCAGCACGGCGCCGGTCAGGTCCGCCGGGGCCACGAAGGTCAGCCCCCGGTTCAGCACATCGGCCAGCAGCGCCGCGTCCTCACTGGTGAGGTCGGTCTCCAGCCGGGCCACACGGGTGCGCACGCCGCCGGCGCTGGTCACCGCCAGCACCGCCGCGGTGCAGCGGCCCACCTGCACCACCTCGTAGTGGGCGATGCACAGATCGTCCGCCCGGGGGGTGGTGGCCGCCACCATGAAGCCGGAATAATCCGCCAGCGCCGCCGCCGCGCCCGCCGCAAGCCGTTCCGGCTCGTAGTCCAGGCCGGCGAAGATGTGGTCGATCTCCGCCTTCTGCCGGGCGCTAAGGCCCGGCGCGGGGCGCATCAGATTGTCCAGATAATAGCGGTAGCCCTTGGCGCTGGGCACCCGGCCCGCGCTGGTGTGGGGCTGCTCCAGCAGGCCCAGCTTTGTCAGCGCGGCCATCTCGTTGCGCAAGGTCGCGCTGGACACCGCCATGTCGAAATACTGGCAAAGGAGCCCGGAGCCCACCGGCTCACCGCCCTGGGTGTAAAGGGCCACAATGGCCTCCAGCACTCGCTGCTTTCGATCGTCCATCGCCATGCGGCCCACCTCTTTTCTGAAGTTTTAGCACTCAATGCTCCCGAGTGCTAAATTTATTGTACTCCATTTTATCCGTCTGTCAAGGGGGTGGTGCGAAAATTTCGCAAAGTTTCATGGTTTGTTCACACACCCCGCCGCCCAGCGAAAAAGCCCGCGCTGTGCCCTTTGGGGCGAAGCGCGGGCATGAGGAAGAAAAGCGGGGCGCGTCAGCTCTCCATCTGCTTTGCCAGAAAGGCGGCGGCAATGGTGAGGGACTTCTGCTCCTCCGGAGTGGGAGCGGCGGTCTTCTCGTCGCTCAGAAGGGCCACCGCCCCCGCCACGTCGCCGGCGGCGATGATGGGCACGGCCATGTGGATGTGGCGGGCGGCACCCTCGCAGGGGAACTGGCAGTCCTCGGCGTGGCCGGAGTGCAGATAGACGCGGCGGGCGTGCATCAGCTTTTCCAGCGGGATGCTCACCCGTTTTTCCAGGCACTCCTTGCGGGCGGGGCCGCAGGCGGCGATGACGCTGTCCCGGTCGCAGACGATGGCGGTGCGGGAAAGGTTCTTTTGCAGAACTTCGGCGTACTGGGCGGCGAAGGCGGCCATCTCCCCGATGGGCGAATACTTTTTAAAGATGACCTCGCCGTCGCCGGTGGTGAAAATCTCCAGCGGGTCTCCCTGGCGGATGCGCTGGGTGCGGCGGATCTCCTTGGGGATGACCACCCGCCCCAGCTCGTCGATGCGGCGCACGATGCCGGTTGCTTTCATAAGTCGGTTCCTCCCAATGCAGATATTGGCTGCTGGTAGTATTTGCATCCGGGGGAAAAATATGCAGCGGCGGGCAAAAAGAGGCCCGGGGCCTGAAAAGGCTCCGGGCCGTTTGCGTCAGCGGTGAAGGGGGTAGTCGCGGCAGGCCTGCACATAGGCCCGGATGTTCTGCCAGGGCACCTCCGGCTCCAGCAGGTGGGTGGGGGCAACGAACAGGCCGCCCTCCTTGGCGATGTCCAGGTTCTTCCACACCTCGGCCCGCACATCCTCCGGCGTGCCGAAGGGCATCACCGTCTGGGTGCCGATGGTGCCGTGGAACACCAGCCGGTCGTGGTATTTGGCGTAGATCTCACCAAAATCCATGCACTCGCTCTGGATGGGGTTGAGCACGTCGATGCCCGCGTCGATGAGGTCGTCGATGAGCGGCTCGATGAAGCCGCAGGAGTGGTAGAACACGATGATGTCCGGCCGCACCGCCTTCACCTGGGCGATGAGCTTTTTCAGCCGGGGCTGGATCCACTGGTTGTACAGCTCCCGGCTCATCATGATGCTGCGCTGCATGCCGATGTCGTCGCCCAAAAACAGGATGTCGCAGCCGGCGTTGGCGTACAGAAGGGCCCGCTGGGTGCTCATGGCGGCCACCCGGTCCAGAAGGGCGGCGGCCATCTCCTCGTCGGTCATCATGTCCATCATCAGGTTTTCCATGCCCCGGATGTACCAGGAGGTCTCCCAGATGGTGCACTGCATGTTGCCCACCGACGCGATGCCCCGTTTGTGCAGCGCCTGGACCCGCTCTTTCAGATCGGCGTTGTTTTTCAGCGAGTAGGTGGGCAGGGGGTAATCCAGAATGTCCTGCACATCCTCCGCGTCCCCCAGGGGGAAGAGCATCTTGGTCATGTGCATGGAGGTGGGGGTGGACTCGTGCCCCACGCCCCACTCGTCGATGGTCACCCGCTCGTTCAGACGGCCTTCGTGGTATTTTTCAAACCGGGTCAGGTCGGTGTCGTCGGGCACAAGGTCGCCCACCCGCCGCCAGGGCAGCTGGAAATAGTCCTCATAGGGCATTTCGGGCTGGTTTTCCTCCCGGCGGTAGTCCTCGATGAGGCTGGGGCAGAGCATGAACTCCGCCGGCACGAACTCGTAGGGCTGGCGGCGCAGAAGCGCCAGCAGATTTTCCCGCTGTGTCATACAAGACCGTCTCCTTTTCTGTCGTTGGTTTGATTCTATTGTAGCGCGGCCGGGGCGGCGGCGTTTTCAAAAATCGGAAGCCGGGGCGGCGGGATTTGCTTTTTTTGACGGAGAAATTCGGCCGGGCGGCGGCCTTGTGCGGGCGGGGCGGAGTGTGGTATATTCAAGGAGAAACAAGCGGCAAAGGGGGGCGGGCTGATGCCGGCGGACGAATACCTGCAGGCGGTGCTTTTGGGGCGGGACACCCTGGACGCCGTGGACAACGCGGCGGTGCGCGCCTTGCCCCCCGGCGACCATTTCGCCACCCATCTGCACAGCACGATGGAGCTTATCATCTGCACCGGGGGCAGCATCACCCTCACCCTGTTCCGTACCCCCGTCACCCTGGCGCCGGGGGAGTATCTGGTGGTCTATCCCCAGATCCCCCACTGCTCCGACGCGGGGGCGCAGGGGTGCGGCATCCTGCAGCTACACTTCCACACCGAGGTGTTCCAGCGGCTGTTTTCCGACACGCTGCAGGACCGGGAGCTCTATTTCCTCATCGACCTGGCCATGAAGCGCCGCCGCTTCCTCAAGCAGACGGCCAGCCCCCAGTTCTACGACTGCGCGCTGTACCTCAAAGAGGAGCTGGAGCAAAAGCGGCCCAACTACCGCCGCATGTGCGACCTCTACCTCTTCCAGCTCATCCTGCTGCTCAGCCGGCAGGTGGGGGCGGGGGTGGCGCCGGGCAGTTCGCTGCAAAACCGGCATCTGATGACCGCCGCCCAGTACATCCAGCAGCACTACGCCGAAAAGATCACCGCCGCCCAGGTGGCGGAATACTGCGGGGTAACGCCCCGGCGGCTGTCGGCGCTGTTCTCGCAGCACCTCAACATGAACTTCTCCACCTACCTCATCTACTTCCGCATCAACAGGGCCGTCGAGCTCATGGACCTGCACGGGGGGAACTATCCCCTCACCCGCCTCGCGCTGGACACGGGCTTTGGCAGCCTGGCCCATTTTTCCGCCATGTTCAAGGAGAAAATGGGCGTGGCCCCCACCCGCTACTTCGGCCTGCAGAAGGGCGGCCCCGATATAATAAGGTAAAGACCACCCCCAAAAGGAGGAAACCACCATGACTCCACTGATCCTGATCGCCGAGGACAACTCCGAGATCCGCGCGCTGCTCCGCCTCTATCTGGAGGGGGAGGGACTGCGGGTGCTGGAGGCGGAGGACGGCGACGAGGCCCTGGCCAAAGCCCGGGCCCAAAGCCCGGACCTTGCCATTCTGGACGTGATGATGCCCGGCCTTTCGGGCTATGAGGTGACGAGGGCGCTGCGCCGGTTCAGCGAGATGCCCATCCTCATCCTCTCGGCCAAAAGCGAGGACAACGACAAGATACTGGGCCTGAACCTCGGGGCGGACGACTACGTCACCAAGCCCTTCAACCCGGTGGAGGTGGTGGCGCGGGTGAAGGCCCAGCTGCGCCGGGCCGCCCGGGCCGGAGGCGAGGTGCTGCGGGGCGGCGAGCTGGCGCTGGACCTGGCGTCCATGCGGCTGGAAAAGGCGGGCTGCCCGGTGCCCCTCACCCCCATGGAGGCGAAGATACTGGCCATTCTGATGCGCTCGCCGGGGCGGGTGTTCACCAAGGCCCAGCTGTACGAGGGGGCCGCCGGCGACTATTTTGAAGGGGACGAGAACGCCATGATGGTGCACATCTCCAAGCTGCGGGACAAGATCGAGGACGACCCCCGCTCTCCCCGCTACATCCGCACGATAAGGGGGCTGGGGTACCGTTTTGAAGGGTAAAAAGAACGCCGGCGGCCTGTTCGGCCTGCTGGCAAGGCAGTATCTTCTGTTCACTCTGGCGCTGCTGGCCATCGCTGCGGCGGTGTTCGCCCTGTGGATGCTTTACACCGCACGCATCTATCAGGCGCCCGACTGGGATTGCCTGCTGGCGGACCCGGCCCTGGCCGAGGGCCGCTGGGACACGCTGCGCCGCCACCTCACCCCGGGCAGCGGGTTTGCGGTCTACGACGGGGACGGCGCGCTGGTGTTTTCCGTCGGCGAGGGCTTCGACGAGCGGGTGGAGCCGGGGGCGCTGGCCTGCGTGCCCGCCTGGAGCGAAGGGGTGCAGATCGACTCCTATGAACTCAGCGGCGGCGAGGCCCGCTATCTGGTGGTGGCCCACACGCCGGACGGCGCGGGAGGCGAGGCCACCCGTACCGCCGTGCTGGACGAAAATTACCGGGTGATGCTGGGCGGCCTGGAGGAAGGCCGCACCGCCTACACCCCCGAGGAATACCGCTATCTCACCGGCGCCCGGTTTGAAAACAGCTTCACCGCCCGGGCAACCATTTCCGGCCCGGGGGCGCAGCCCCTTACCCTGCTTCTGCGGGAGACCTACCCCACCGACGCCCAGTTCACCCAGACGCTGCGCAGCAGTGTTTGGGTGGCGGCGCTGTTCCTGCCGCTGTATCTGGCGGCCGCGGGGCTGTTCATCTGGCGGCTGCGCCGGCGCATCGCCCGGCCGCTGGAGGCGCTGAACGCGGCGGTGGACGCCCAAAGCCGGGGCGAGGACCTGCGGGTGGGCGACTGCGGCGGCCCAAGGGAGATACGCCGCATCGGTGAGAGCTTTGACCAGTTCGCCGCCCGGCTGGCAAAAAGCGAGGCCGAGCGCAAACGGCTGGACGAGGGCCGCCAGAAGCTCATCGCGGACATCTCCCACGACATCAAGACCCCGGTGACGGTGATCTGCGGCGCGGCGGACGCCCTCTGCGACGGCAAGGTGCCAAAGGAAGAGCGGGACCGCACCCTGCGGATGATCCAGCAGAAGGCAGCCGATCTGGCCCGCCTCACCGACGCTTTTCACGAGTACAGCAAGACCCAGCACCCCCGCTTTGAGCTGCACACCCGGCGGGTGGATGTGTGCGAGTTTTTGCGGGCCTGGCTGGCCGCCCGCTACGATGAGATCGACCTGGCGGGCTTCTCGCTGGAGCCTGCCATCCCGGAAGCGCCCGCCTATTGCATGGTGGACGAGCTGCAGCTGCGCCGTGCGCTGGACAACCTGCTCACCAACGCCCTGCGTCACAACCGGCTGGGCACCCTGCTCTTTGTGGAGGCGGAGCCGGGGCCGCAGAAGGTGACGGTGCGCATCGCGGACAACGGCGAGGGCATTCCCCTCGAGCGCCGCAAGACCATCTTCGAGCCCTTTGTCACCGGCAGCGACGCCCGCACCGGCGCGGGCAGCGGGCTGGGCCTTGCCATCACCCGCCGCATTCTGGAAAAGCACGGCGGCTCCATCCGGCTGAACGAAAAGCCCGCCCCCGGCCGGGCCACGGAATTCGTGCTCACCCTGCCGCTGGCGGAGGAATAAAATCATTCAACAAACAGCGCCGCGCCGCCCCCTGTCCGGGGCGGCGCGGCGCTGCCGTGTTTGCCCCGGAATGACCGGGGAATATAAGAGAAAAAGCCGGGGCCTTCGGCGCAAGGCGGAGGAAACGTGCCCGCGCCGTTCTTGCCGCGCAAATGGGGGAGGAAACGCGAGGCCCGCGGCCTTTTGGCAAAGGGTCAGTCGCTCTTGATGGCTTCCAGAGCGGGGATGCGCACCGCCTTGTTGGCCGGGTAGTAGCCCGAGCCCAGGCCGATGAGCACCGAGAAAACGATGGCGAAGAGCAAAAGCCACAGGGGCGTCACGCAGACCCGGGCGGGGCCGTCGCCGCCTAAAAGGGCGATGCGCAGGTTGTCCGCCGATGGCCCGCCCAAGGTGACGATGTTGGCGATGAAGGCCGCCACAAAGCTGATGACGCAGCTCACAACGCCGCCCAAGAGGCCGATGCAGCCCGCCTCGGCGAGGAAAAGGGCGCGGATGTCCCGCACATAGCAGCCCAGCGCCTTCATCACGCCGATCTCCTTGGTGCGCTCGGAGATGGACATCACCATGGTGTTGGTGATTCCGATGGCCGCCACCACAAGGCTGATGGCGCCAAGGCCGCCCAGCATCATCTGCTTTTGCCGGGCTTCTTTTTCCATGGGCTCACGGATGCTCTCCATGCTCTCGGTGGCGCAGCCCAGGGCCCGGATCTGCTTTTCCAGCGCCGCCACCTGAGAGATGCCGGACGCCTTCACCAGCACCGACTGGTAGGCGGAGCCGTTCTTTTTGTTCAGATGCAGCTTTTCGGTGAGGGCTTTCAGGTCCTTCAGGTCCATCATCAGGCCCTCGCCGGTCTCCATGCCCTTGGAGTAGTCCTCCTTGGTCAGCGCCACCGGTTTCAGGGTAAGGCTGGTCTTGTACTCGCCGTTGGCCGCTTCCAGCACCAGCGGCTCCTTCATCGGGTCGAAATAGGCGGGGGGCGGGTCGTTCAGCTTGCCGGTCTCCTCGTTCCACCCGGCGGACCAGCGGTCCACCGTGTTGGAGCCGTCGGGGCGCAGGGTGTCCCGAAAGTTGTAGGCCAGATACTGGCCCACCACCACCTCGCCGGGCTTCGAGGGCCGCTCGCCCTGTTCCAGCTTGAAGCCCATGGCCTCCATGCCGGCGGAGTCCAGCCCGGTCACCGGCACCCAGTCCGCCACATAGCGCTTTCCGCTGCCGGCGTAAAGGCGCAGGTCCGCCGATTCAAGGGTCTGCCGGGGCATCACTGCCACCGCGCCGTCCAGCTTTTTCAGCCGGGCCACCATGGCGTCGTCCAGCTTCACCTTGCCGCGCCCGCCCTGGGGCGCGGTGACGGTGATGATGGTCAGGTCGCCCAGCTCCGCCAGCAGCTTGTCCTGAGCCTCCTTCATGCCGATGCCCAGCGACACCATGATGACGATGGAGCATCCGCCGATGACCACCCCCAGCACCGTCAGAAAGGTGCGGGAGCGCTTTCGCAGAAGGTTTTGCAGGCACAGGCGAAACAGGTCCTGTTTGCGCATGGGTCATTCCTCCTTCGGCTGGTCCGCACCGGTCTCATCGGGGGTGTCGGCCCAGTCCCAGGCGGCTGCCGCGGGGTCCAGCTCCTCCTTCTTGCGGCGCATCCGCCGCACCAGGAAGAAAACGGTGCCGCCGGCCGCGGCCAGCGCCGCCGTGGCGGGGATCACCGGCAGCCAGGCCGGCCGGGCGGGCGCGGCGTCCGCGTCGTCCAGGGTGAAATCAATGTCGGGAACGCCTTCCTCCACCGTCAGCGAGAGGGGGAACTCTTTGGTCTGGGTCTGCAGGTCGGCGTCTTCGTAGGTCACTTTGATGGTCAGGTCCATCTTGCCGGCGGCCTCGGGGGTCAGGGCAAAGCCGATGCTGCCCGACGCGCCCGCCGCCACGTTGCCCAGATACTGCACCTTCGTGGGGGAGGAAAAGCCCTCGCCCACCAGCTGGGCCTCCAGGTTGCCGATGTCCGCCCGGCCTTTGTTCACATAGGCCAGGGTGATCTCGCCTTCTTCCCCGGCGGTGAAAGAGGCCGCCGCGGGCTGGTTCAGCTGGAAGCGGTCCGGCTGGCTCACCGGCACCGACAGGCGGATGTCCGCCGTCACGGGGCTGCGCTTGCCGCCGTCCACATACTCGTATTTAAAGCTGACGGTCATGCCCTGGGCGCCGCTTTTGCAGGTGGGCACCGCCTGCATGGGCAGTTCCTGGGTGAGGGTCTTGCCGGGGGCCAGAGCGTCGTAGTGGGCGGTGTTGGAGCCGCCATCCACGGTGAAGCACTCGCCGCCGTCCACCGTCACCACGATGTTTTCTACCTTCACGGTGCCGGTGTTCTCAAAGGTGAAGAAGAGGGGGAACCGGCCGCCGGCCGCCACGGGCTTTCCGCCGTACTCGAATTTCTGCACCACGATGTTGGGCACCGGCTTGTCGGCGCTGGAGGCGGAAGAGGCCGCCTTGGCGGGGATGTTCAGCCGGTCGGAAGCGGTGGCGGCAGTGGCCGTGCCGGCGCTGTCGTAGGTGTAGCGCAGGTCCACCGAGAGGCTCTGGGCCGCGGAGGAGATTTGATTTGCCCCCTGCAGCTTCACAGTGACGGAAGCACTCTGGCCGGGGGCGATGTCCGCCACCGGGAAGGTGGAGGCGACGTTCAGCAGGCTCAGCCCCTCGGAGGGGGACACGCTGGCCGCCGCATTCTTCACCGCCACGCTGCCGGTGTTCTTGAAGGTGAGCACCAGGTCGAACACCTCGCCGGGGGAGATGGGGCTGGTCACGTCCGAGCGGCTGATGAGCACCAGCGGCTGGGTGGCCGCGGGCTTTGCCTTCACCGGCACGGTCAGCCGGTCGGAGGCGGTGCCGGCGGCGGGAGCCTCTTCACCGTAGGTGAAGCGCAGCTCCACCGGCAGGCTCTGGACGCCGGAGGCGTTGTCCGCCGCCCGCAGTTTGAGGGTCACGCTGCCGGTGCCGCCGGCGGGGATGTCCTCCAGAAGAAAGCTGGACGCGCCCCCGGCAATGCTCACCCCGTCGGAGGGGGTGAAGGCGGCCACCGGGCTTTTCAGAGTCACCTCGCCCAGGTTGCGGAAGGAGACGGTGATGTCCGTCTCACTGCCGGCGGGCAGGTCGGCCATGTCGCTGCGGCTGATGAGCACCGCGGGCATGGGCACGGGAGCGGGGGTGATCTCCGGCTCCGACGCGGAGGACGCGGAAGAGGAGGAAGAAGAGGAAGAGACGGTCTCGGGCGGGGTGACGGGCGCTTCGTCCGCCAGGGCCCGCAGGCTCAAAAGGCTCAAAGCCAGCAGCGCCATCAGCGACGCGACGCACCGGCGGAAATAGAACTGTTTCATTTACTGCACGCTCCTTTTGGTCACTTCTTCCCGCACGATCTCCCCGTCGATGAGGGTCACGATGCGGTCGGCATAGCGGGCCATCTCCGGGTCGTGGGTGACCAGGATGATGGTCTGGTGGAAATCCCGGGCAAAGCCGCAGATCATCTCCATGACTTCCACGGTGGTCTTGGAATCCAGGTTGCCGGTGGGCTCGTCGGCGAACACCACGTCCGGCCGCGCCAGGAAGGCGCGGGCGATGCCCGCCCGCTGCTGCTGGCCGCCGGACATCTGGGCGGGGTAGTGGTCCATCCGGTGGCCCAGGCCCACCCGTTTGAGCATGGCCCGGGCGGCGGCGTCCCGCTGGGCGGGAGGCACCCCCCGGAACAGAAGGGGCAGCGCCACGTTCTCGGCGGCGGTGAGGCTGGGCAGCAGGTTGTAGGCCTGGAACACAAAGCCCAGATGCCGCTGGCGGAAGGCCGCCAGCTGTTCCTCGCTCATGCGGGAGATGGGCGCGCCGCCGATGCGAACTTCGCCCCGGGTGGGCTTTTCCATGCCCGCCAGCTGGTTGAGCAGGGTGCTCTTGCCGGAGCCGGAGGTGCCGAAGATGCAGCAGATCTCCCCCCGCATGATGGAAAGGTCGATGTTTTTCAGGGCCACCACGGTCTCGTCGCCCAGAGGGTACTCTTTGCGCAGCCCCCGTACCTCCACGATGGGCCGGGTGCGCGGCGAAGGCTCGTTCACGGCGCTCGCCTCCTTTCATGAAGGGAGTATACAGCCCCATTCTTTCCCCTGCCTTTGCGCCGCCTTAAGATTTGGAAAGGTTTTTCATAAATGCGGGCAGAGGGCGGCGCAGGGTGTAGCAGGCTCAGGGGGGCCGCGTCGCTGCCCGCCGCCGCACGCTCGGATCCGGACACTTTGCCCTGCGGTCAAAGTGTTCGTCTCCAGGCGCACTACGCGGCGGCAGTGCCGCAGCCTGTTCGGCCTGCATCGTGCGGCGGGCCGGGCAAAAGGAATCAAAGGGCCAGCCTGCTTTCCTACTGCACTCGGCCCGGCAGCACGGGGACATCACCCTTCGTTTGCATCAGAACGGACATTTTCCGTCGTCGTGGAAAATGTCCGAGATGCCGCGCGCGAGGGTGAGTGCCCCCGGGCGGACGCAAAGAAAGCGAAACCGCTCTCCCCTCCCCCCGCCCCGAAAAACAAAAAGCGCCGCCTCCCTCCTGCTTTGGAGAGAGGCGGCACTTGCCGCTTGTCTTATTCTTCTTCCGCGCCCACCAGGCCGTTCCACAGCCGGAAGTAGACGCCCTTCTTTTCCAGAAGTTCCTCGTGGGTGCCCTGCTCCTCGATGCCCTCTTTGCCCAGAACCAGAATGCGGTCGGCGTTCTGGATGGTGGTCAGCCGGTGGGCGATGGTCAGGGTGGTGCGCCCTTTGGCCAGCGCCTCCAGGCTGCGGTTCACCAACACCTCGCTCTCGTTGTCCAGCGCGCTGGTGGCCTCGTCCAGAATCAGGATGGGCGGGTTCTTCAAAAA
>DXBV01000003.1 GCA_019116345.1 Candidatus Allofournierella merdipullorum
GGTCTGCAGGGTCTGCTCGGCGGCCTGGTACTCGCTGTTTGCCGTCACCAGCGCGGACTTGGCCGCCGCCTGCTCCGCCGTCAGGGCAAAGGCGGCCGCCTGCTCCCCGCCGCTGGGGTCGCCGGGGGCCGGTTCCGCCGTGGGGGCGGGCGGGTCCACCGGGTCGCCGTTCGCGTCCACCGAGCCGCCCAGAGCCTGCCATGCGGTCAGAGCGCTCTGGCGGGCGTTCAGTTTGGTCAGCAGATCGGCGTTGGCGGAATCCACCGCCGCCTGATAGCCGCTCACCGAAGCGTTCGCAGCATCAAAGGCGCTTTTGGCAGAATCGCGGGCGGACTCCTTCTCCTTCATGGTGTCGTAGGCCTTGCGCACGTTTTCCTCCGCTTCGGTGAGGCTGGCCTGGGCCTTTTCATACTGCTTCTGAGCGCTGGCCTTGGTCTCGGCCAGGCTCTCCTGCAGTTTTTGGATGCTCTCCTCCAGGTCGGAGGTGTCCAGGGTGCAGATGACGTCGCCGGCTTCCACCGAATCGCCCACCTGCACGTCCACCGTTTTGACGGTGTATTTCAGGTCGGTGGTCACGTTGGACACCTCGCTGCTCTGCACCGTGCCGGTGGCGCTGATGGAGTCCTCCAGCGTGCCCTTCTGCAGGGTGACGGTGCGCACATAGCTGCCGCCCACGGCGGGCAGCACGGCCCCGCGGCCGGCGCGCCGGGGCAGCAGAAGAGCGGCGGCCACGGCGGCCACCACCAGCAGCGCCAGAACGACCGCCGCCTTTTTGTGGCGGCCCGCAAAGGCGGCGACGCCCGCGCAGGCTGTCTTGATCTTATTCATACAACAATTCCCCCATGTTCTCTTTGTGCCGCCCGAAAAGGGCGAACGCTACGGTGTATTCTACGGGGAGATTGTGAAATCAGCCGGAAAAACCTGTGAAATTTCTGTGGAGGTGCACAAAAGGGCGCGTCCCCGAAGGGGGGACACGCCCTTTTCAGACTGTAGTTCAGCGGGGGCGGGCAGCCTTTTTGCGCCGTTTCGCGCCCCGAGTCGCCGCCAGCAGGACCGCCAGCGCCAGCAGCACCGCCGCCCCGATGAGCACGGGAGCGAAGGGGGCCAGCTGCTCCTTATAATAGAGCCACCCGCTGCGCCGGCAGGCGCTGCCGGTGACCAGCTCCACCGTTCCGACGCGCTCGCCGTCCACATAGACGGCGGCCCGCCCTGCCGCCTGCCCGGCCTCCACCGGGGCCTCCAGCGTTTGGGGCAGTTCCTCGGCCACCACCTCCACGGCGCTGTCGGCGCATTGCAGGGTGGTGAGGGTGGAGGCGGCGTAGAGGCTCACCGTCTCGCTCTCGGCGCACCATTTCACCGGCACGCTGGCCACGGGGGTCTCGGTGTTGGGCAGCTCCACCGGCCAGAAGTTCACCAGCGCCCAGTCGTAGAGATCGGCGGTGGTGTGAAACGCGTAGTTGAAGCCGTCTTCCGCCAGCTGGATGGGCGCGCCCATCACCACCATCAGCCAGGTCATGCCGCCGCTTTCAGCGCTGGAGGCAAAGCACCGGCCCGCCTCGTCGGTGAAGCCGGTCTTGATGCCCCGGATGTAAGGGCGGTAGAGCGCCTGGTCCGGCAGCTGCATCACGTTGGTGGTGCCCACATAATAGGCCGTGCCCGCCGGGGCGTCGGCGCTTTTCGGCTCGGTGTGCAGGTTGGTGAGGGGCATCCAGTAGCCGGTCTGGGTGACCACCTCCATCAGCAGATCGTTTTCCCGGAAGGCCCGGGCGATGAGGAACATATCCCAGGCGGTGGAGTGGTTGCCGTATCCCAGGCCGTAAAGGCCGTGGGCGCAGGTGAAGTTGGTGTTCTCGCAGCCCAGCTCTGCGGCCCGGGCGTTCATTTTGTCAAAGAAGGCCTGCATGTCCCCATTGCCCAGGTAATAGGCGATGGCGCTGGCGGCGTCGTTGCCGCTGGGCAAAAGACAGGCGTAGAGCAGGCTTTCCAGCGTGACCGTCTCGCCGATCTTCAGATCCGCGTCCGAGCCGTTCTCCGCCTGGATGCGGTCAAACTCCGCCGCGAGGCCCTCGGGGATGGTGAAGGTCTGGGACAGGTCCTCGCCGCTCTCCGCCAGCAGCAGGCCGGTCATCATCTTGGTGAGGCTGGCGGCGGCCCGCTCCTCGTGGGCGTTTTTCTCGTACACCACGGTGTCGGTGTCCACATTGTAGAGCACCACCGCTTCGGCGTTCACCGCGCCCTGGGGCGGTTCCCAGCCTGCGTCGGCGGAAAAGGCCATGGTCAGCGACACCGCAAGGGTCAGCGCCAAAGCCAGAAATCGTTTCATCACGTCCCGTTCCCTCCCGTTTTTCAGCTTCTTTCATTATACGGGAAGGAAGGCCGCCTTACAACCAACAAAAAATCCCGCCGCCCGTTGAGGGCGGCGGGAAAGGGTTACTGGTTGGCTTGTTCGGGCAGAGGTTGGCGGTTCAGAATTTCCATGAATTCCTCGCCGGTGATGCTCTCCCGCTCCATCAGGAAGGCGGCCAGCTCGTGGAGTTTGTCGATGTTCTCCTTGAGGATGCCCGTGGCCTTTTCGTGGGCGCCCTTGATGATGGAGAGCACCTCTTCGTCGATCTTCTCGGCGGTGCCCTCGCTGCAGGCCAGGGTGGAGTCGGCGTTCAGATACTTGCCGGCAGTGGTCTCCAAAGCCATCATGTCGAACTGGCGGCTCATGCCCAGCCGGGTGACCATCGACCGGGCCAGGCGGGTGGCCTGCTCGATGTCGCCCGACGCGCCGGAGGTGTAGCTGCCGAAGATGAGTTCCTCGGCGGCGCGGCCGCCGGTGAAGGTGGCAATTTTGTTCAGCGCCTCCTCCCGGCTGAGGAGGTTCGTCTCCTCCTGGGGCACCTGCATGGTGTAGCCAAGAGCCCCGGAGGTGCGGGGCACGATGGTGATTTTCGTCACGGGGGCGCTGTTGGTCTGTTTGGCGGCCACCAGGGCGTGGCCGATCTCGTGGTAGGCAACGATGCGCTTTTCCTTCTGGCTGAGCACCTTGTTCTTGCGCTGGTAGCCGGCGATGACCGTTTCCACCGCCTCTTCCAGGTCGCTCTGGCGCACGATGCGCCGGCCGTTCTTCACCGCCAGCAGCGCCGCCTCGTTGATCATGTTGGCCAGCTCCGCGCCGGAGGCGCCGGAGGTGGCCCGGGCGATGGCCATGTAGTCCACGTTCTCGTCCATCATCACCTTGCGGGCGTGCACCTTCAGGATGGCGGCGCGGCCCTCCAGATCGGGCAGTTCCACCGGGATGCGCCGGTCGAAGCGGCCCGGGCGCAAAAGGGCTTTGTCCAGCGTTTCGGGGCGGTTGGTGGCGGCCAGGATGATGACGCCCTTGGAGCCGTCGAAGCCGTCCATCTCGGTGAGCAGCTGGT
>DXBV01000023.1 GCA_019116345.1 Candidatus Allofournierella merdipullorum
CGAGGACGAGGAACCCGCCGAGGAAACAGAAGCCAGCCCGGAGGAAGTGCTGCAATACGCATGGGAAACGGTCTGCTATGTGATCTGGGGCAAAGCAAGCGCCAAAGGCGGTCAGAAAGTGGTGGAATCAGCTCCGGAGGAATTAAAGGAACGGTATTCAGTAATTTTTCGGTAGGAGCAAATGAATGACGATTCTGGAACAACTGCCCCCTCAATGGGGTCAAACGGGAACAAGCGATTCTGGAGCTGGGCAAAGACGCTGCCAAACGGTTTGGCGATGAGTGAGTACAAAAATAGCAAGAAAGCAAGTGCCTGAACTGTGAACTGCGAAGAAAGGAAAAGACAAAATGAAAACCTTCGACCCCAATTACAAACTGCTGGACGAGATGTATGAGGATAATTACTATCCGACTTTTCTGGTAGACAAGGTAAAGAATGAACTTCAAAAGGTCATTGACCTGCTGGAGAGCGGCGAAACGGATACCGAAGTGATACAGAAAACGCTGGATGAAGCGGTCTGCGGCATCAACGATCTGCAGGATGAATTTTACGAAAACAACAGCGAGATCGAAACGGTGGCCCGGGATTGCATCGGCGTCACTGTGGCCTACATTCTGGAGTGGTTCGGTATCCCGATTGACATGGAGGAGGCTATCCGGGAACGGGACTGGTAATTCTTCCGTGCTTTGACCACATGATTGTTGCTGTGATGCAGGAATTGGGCAAAGGAGAAACTACCCATGGAAGAGTTCAAACACATCATAGAGAATGCGTTGGACATTCTGAAATTTGATGGAGCCGTACAGGACACGCTGGCCCGGCTTCGAGAAAAATGGGGCCCACAGGTCCCGGCGCTGCTGGATGAACGCTTTGATGCCATTGGCGTTCAGTATATGAAACTATCCCACGAAAAAGGAGCGGCAGCGCTGGGACAAGAGCTGTCTGCCTTCGGCTGGGCACTGTATAACCTGGACGATGAGGACGAGTATCTGTTTGCCTTGATCCCAGAGGAAGAACGCAGCGAATGGGAACGCTACTGCAAAAAGCAGGGGCAATATTGCCACCTGATGAAACAGCAAGGGCGAAAATGGGGCGACCATGCCAGGGAGCAGGACCCCGGGAAGCAGATGCCCTGCGAGGAATATATCCTTCAGGATGAGTACGATTATTTCTTCAATTCGCTGGCAGGGGATTTTGCGGCGGGCGAGTGGAAAAATCGGGACGCGGAAGAATGGAAAAACGGTTGTGTGGCCGACCTGCGCTGCCGTCCGCCCAAGGTGATCCGCGCCCACAGCCTGCCGCACCTTGGGTGCCTTACTTATTCCGCAGAAAATGAACTCTATGCCGCGTCCAGGGCCGCCGGCAGCGGGATCATTGGCCGGGCATTGCTGAGCAAGGACCCAGCCACCCTCAACTGGGCCGAACCGTCCCCCATCGGGTACGACGGCCCGCCCCGGACCCTCTGCTGGGCGGACCATTCCCTCTGGGTGGGGGATCCCACCAACGCTACACGGATCGAACTGACCGACCGGGGCACCTGCCGGGATGTGAAAAACTGGACTCTGCCGGAAGACGGATGGAGCACCAAATACCATTGCGGCATTGTGGCGGACGGGCTGGGCCGGGTCTACTTTTCCAACGAGTGGTACAAGGGGCAGATCTACCGCTGGGAAAAGGGCAAGGTAACAAAACACGCCTTTTCGCTGAATGGATACGACCATCTCTCCGAGGCTGTTCCCATTCCCGGCACAGGCCGCATTGCCATGATCCACGCCGTAAGCGGCAAGGGACGGGTGGAAGAATGCCTGCTGGAACTGGATATGGACACCGGGCGGTGCCGCATTGCCCCCCTGCCCGGCATGGGCGAGGGGCTGAAACTTCGCCGGTTTACCGGGGACTGGCTGCTGGTGCAGGGAAACGGCGAAATTCTCTCCGATGACTTTGCCCAGCTCATCAATAGCAACACCCGTGAAGTGCTGCGCATCCGGCCGGGAATGTTCGGCGGGGAGAAAATGCAGCACATCGGAATACTCACCGACGGCACGGTGGTCATCGTCACCCGGCGGGATGGGGTCGGGCCGGTGTTCCGTTACCCCACCGACTTCTGGGGCTTTTTGCGCTCGGCCAATAAGCCCAAAAAGCTGGAATGGCGGGAGTACAAAGAAGTGTACCCGGATCTGCCCATCTTTCTGCCGCCCAAGGCCACGGAGCGAAAAATCATTCTCAAAAAAGACAGCCTGACCATCCTGGGGTCGGTGTTCACGCCGCCGTTTACCCTTTCGCAGCTGGCGGAAAAGCTGGGGCCCGCCCGCATTGTCCTGCAAAACGGAACACGGAAAAGCCCAATTACAGGCCGAGAGAGTCCCTATACCCAGGCCCTTGCTTTGTGGGACGAGCTTGGACTACAGGGCTGGTTGGATGAAGATGAGCAGACCATCAAAACCCTTGGCATCCGAGTGGCGGCCCAGGGCGAGTATGCGGTGCGGCAGCCATTTGACGGCGCGGTCTGGATCGGGTCCAAAGACTACCGGGAGGTCAGCTGGAAGGACTTTGGCGGTATTGCCCATACCCTGCAATTCGGTGGCTTTACCGTTTATACCCGCCTGCCGGGCCCTGTCCCGGAAGAGCGGTCCGCTCAGAGAGCAAAGCTGGAGGCCCTCTCCGCCATGGTGCAGATCAGCTGGAAAGAGCCGGAGAAAAAGATGGCGAAAGTGCAGAAATACAAGCTGCCCAAGCCGACGGAATCCGTGCTGCACTTTGATACATTCAACTTCAAGCTGGCGGTCATGGAAGTGCTGATGTACGAAAAAGGCTTGCTGGCCCCGAAACTGGATGCCTATGAGTTTGCCAGAGAGTATCGCCGACGCAAGATCGACCTGGACGCGGAAGGGTATGAACCCATCCCTGAGATCCGGAAGTGGCTGGAACAATACCCGATCCCGGCGCGGCTGGCTTCGGAAGTCACAGAAATTGGGATGGACGGCGGCAGCGAAATTTATACCCATCTCTGCCCCTTCTGGGATGGCGAGGACGGAGCCTTTGATCTTAATACCATTACTGAGGCGGAACTGCGCCAGTTCCCCAATCTCAAACATATTACTCTCATGTCCTCCAAGCCGGAACAGGTGTTGCCGGTGCTGGAACGGTGCGGTATCAAGGCAGACTTGCTGTAAGGTGTGGTGCAATGAAAGAAAAGCTATTTCGCCCACAATTCGATGCGTTGAAACTGTCTGATAAACTCTGGCTGATGCAAACGCTGGCGACTCGTTATGGACTTGCCTTCAAGGAACTGTACGCCTTTTCACGCTGGGGGCAGAGCTGCACCACCGGCCTGTTTGAAAAAGACGGCCGGGAGTTTGTTTTTGTCCCGGGCGATACCGTGACCCTTGGCTGGGAGGGCTTTGCCCAAGGGATGGACAAGGCCAACCAGGAGGAACTGGCGGACAGTTTTGCGGAGATCGAATATGCGGGCTCTGCGGAGGAATTTCTCCGGCAGGGCATGACCCCGGTACGCCAGGTGACCATCGGCCCCATGTTTGTGGGCAGAAAACCGGAGGAGATCGGCTGGGAGAGCGTGCCCATGAACGACCCCCGCATCACCGCCCACCCGGACTGGCTGGATGCTTTGCGAAAGTGGGCCGGCCGGGACGGCCGGAGTTTTGAAATACACGAAACCGTCCGCTTTGAACGCCATGGCGACAGCTGGCGGGCGTGGCTGTGCCATCCCATGACCTACCCGGAGTTTCAGCGGTCCCTGTTGTGGGAACTGGCAGCCAGCCTTCCCACGCCGGATGAGTGGGCCTATCTGTGCGGGGGCGGATGCCGCACCCTGTTCCCCTGGGGGGATGGGCTGGACTACTCCCTGCATCTGCACCACTATGAAAGCGAGGAAGAGCAGGGCAAGCCATACGATATGGAGCAGCCCAACTTCTTTGGCCTGTCCATCGCCTACGACCCCTATAAACGGGAGCTGGTGGACGGGAAAACACTGACCACCTGCGGCGGCGACGGAGGCTGTAATATCTGCGGCGGCATGGGGCCTTTGCTTGGGTATCTTCCCTGTTCCCCCCACCGTAAACCGGAGGTCCGGGAGGATAACGAAATACACAATGACTATGACGTTTTCCGCCCTGTGATCCGGGTGCAGATGTCCGGGTGGAGAATGGTGTCGCCCGGAGATGAGAGGTGATATTACCAGATGATCGAAGCAATTATGAAAATCCATACCACTTCTTCTTCGGTTACATTTGTATGTGGCGATATTGCTATTATTGGAAATGGTGAGTTTCGGGCTTCATCAGGAAAAGTGGATGGTTTTATCCTGTATGCCGACACTTTGCGGTATGAAAACGGAGCGAAGCTCTCACGGGATGAACAGGAAAATTTGAAGTGCCTGTATCAGCACTTTGTATTGAACCATGAAGATTTCATAGACTGGGATATTTGAATGATGATTTATAGTAAAGCAACGACCGCATAGAAAGTCAAAACACGGAGGTACGGATATGGATTTGTTGCAACAGTGCCGGCAATGGTTTGACCAGAATGAAATTCAGAAGGTGATCGACACTCTGGAGGCCATCCCCGCCGAGGGGCGCACCCCGGAACTGGACAGCGAACTGGCCAAGGCATATATCGCCGTTGCCGATGCAGGAGAACGGGAGCCTTATGAAAAGGCGCTGGAACTTCTGGCGCCCCATGAGGAGCATTTTGCGGGCGATCACTGCTGGAATTACCGGATCGCCTGCGCCTATTATTACCTGGACGAGGAAGGCCCCGCCCTGCGGTACTTTGAAAAGGCGCTGGAAGCCCGCCCCGGAGACAAGGACACCCAGGAATACATAGACGATTGCCGCCATCGTTTGGCCCTGCCCCGGTTTACAAAGAACTTCCGGGAAAGGACCCGGGAGGCGTGGGCGGCCTTTGCCCGCATCGAGGGGACGCTGCGCCAGATCATGGACACAGACAAAAGCCACCAGCGGAGCGAGGAATTGATCGAACTGTGCAGTCGGGCGCTGGAGATCGCGCTGAGCGACACCGCCTTCGAGTTGGGATTCAACGGGGAAAAATATGAACTGATCCTCAGCCCGGAGGGCCTGCGATCCCGTCTGTTTCCGCTGGTGTATTTCCAGCAGCAGGCCCCGGAATCGGTGCTTGCCCATTGGAATATCCGGGTGGGCCGCCAGCCCGCCCCGGGCTTTCTGCTTCGGACCGGAGAGATAGAGATCCGGGTCGAGGATGTTCAGATGTGGGCAGAGAAAACAGAGGATCAGAGGGTGAGCCTGGGCCTTTACTGCGAGAAGTTGATTTCGCTTTTGAAAGAGGACACAGACAAGGTCTGGTGGGCGCTCTCCGTGCTGGTGGATCAAACCGTCGGCGAGATTTCCTCAATCGCCTTTGTGGCCGGGTTTGATGTGTATGCCCAGCCGAAAGAGGAACCGGCCATGTGCCTTTCCCAGCTGCCGGAACTGCTGCAAGGTATGGGGCTCCCCCTCTGGCGGGATGGCAGCGACTATCTGGAAAACAGCTATCTTACCTATGAGCTGGAACCGGTGGAGGATCCGGAGGCGGATTGGCGGCTGGATGTCTATGCCGGCAGCTGCCGCCTGCCGGTGCTCATCAACGACTACCTGGCCGCCCGCAGCGACACGGTGGACGAGTACCACAGGGACGGCATCGCGACGGGGTTCCTCTGCTACCCCTTGGAAAGCTTTACCGGCGAGGAGCGAAGCAAAGCCGTTCTGGACTTCCGGGATGCTCTGCGGGATGCCGTCCTGGGGGAGGCGGGAGCACAAGCCGTGACCTTCCTGGGTGGTGCCACCGGCCTGTACTACGGGTATCTGGATCTCATCGCCTGGGATCTGCCCGCCGTACTGACAGCGGCGCAGGCCTTCTTTGGAAAAAGCGGCCTGCCCTGCGCTCACTTCCATGCCTTCCGGCGGGATGTGGGCGGCGTGCCGCTGCTGGAAGAGGAGGAACCGGCGCCTGCCGTTCACGAGGAAACCGGCTCCCTGCTTTCGGCGGAGGACATCCAAACGCTGGCATCTTTTGACGAGGGAGTTTCCGGCTATTTCTGGAGAATGCTCCAATGGCTGGAGGATTTCATCAAAAACGGCGTGGAAGAAGGACGGTTCACCGAAAAACAGGCTCACCAGGATCTGCAGATTGCCCTCTGGTATGCCTTCGCCTGCAACAATCTGGATGATTATATCCATTATTACCAGGCGGCAGAGTGGATGAAGGATTCGGAGAAAAACGCCGCCGGCTGCGCCACCTGGTACTACCGGTATTCTGTGGCGCTGATGTACTGCGGCCGGCTGGAGCAAGCGCGGGAATACGCCGAGCAGGGCGCCCGGGAGGAGCCGGATTACCCCTGGATCTGGCTGCAGGTGGGCAAGCTGCGGGCGCATTTTGGCGATACAGCCGGCGCGCTGGACGCTGTGACGCAGGGCCTGGCCCTGGAACCGGGCGACTATGAATTCCTGACCCTGGAAAAAGAGGTCAAAGCCGGCGCCACTTTGGAACAGATGGAGTACCATTGGATCGATCCTGACGCCGATCAAATGCTCCAGCAGGGGCTGGGTCAGGATGTGGATGACAAGCAGCGCGCCCTGGCCTGTATCCGGGTGGACGAAGCGGGCCTTGCCGCATTTTATGAGTTGTTCAGCCCGGAGTGGTGCGGCTATGAGAAGAATGCCCCCTGCTGTGAATTCCAATACCCGGTGAAGGAACAGCGGGTGGAGCTTTCCTTCCGCATGAACGAAGCCGGCCTCTCCAAGCTGGGAACAGACTGGCTGCGGCAGTTCAAGGAACGGCTGGACAGCGGGGAATGGCTGACCCACACTCCCGAAGGCGAGCCGGAGGGAACCTTGATTGCGGTGTTTGTGGAGCAGAACTACCGTATCAGCCTTGTCTACCAGCAGCCGGGAGAGGATCAATATTTTCAGATTTTCCTGAATCCGGACGGCACAAAGGTGGATGCTATCTGGTCCTCGACGGAAAACAATCAGCCGGAGGTTTATACCGAAGAAGAAATGTCGGCAGTGGAGCAGCACATCAAAACCACCTTTGGTGAGTTTGAGAAGGTGTTCCATGAATTGGTTTCTCCCGACATCCATGTGGACGTCTGCGTGGTCCCTCCCACAGAGAAGCGGGACTATTACACACTGGTGACGATGGGCATGGGGGCTCACCGGATGCATGTGCCGGAGGAACTGGCGGAATACAAACTGGAGCGGGCGGAGCTGGCCATCGCGCTGCCGCCGGACTGGAAACTGGATGAGGAAGCCCTGAAGGAGGAGCGGTGGTACTGGCCCATTGGCCTATTGAAGGTGCTGGCCCGTCTGCCCATTTCCGGCGATACCTGGCTGGGCTTTGGCCACACGATGGACAAGCAATCGCCCTTTGCGGAGAACACGGCTCTCTGCGGCGCAGTTCTGGTGGGCCCGCAGGGTGTTGTATGGGAAGGCGGCGAGGTCTGCCCGTTGCCCGGCGGCGAGGAGGTCAACTTCTATCAGGTAATTCCTCTCTATCGGAACGAATTGAAGTATAAACTGGAGCATGATGCGGACGCTCTGCTGGAAAAGATGGCAGGTATCAGTTTTGTGGTCAATCCCACCCGCCAGAATGCCATTACCAGAGGTACCCTGGCGGATGAGTACTTCACCGGCGATATGGACGATGCCGCCTGGCACCTGGAATCCATTCAGGAAAAGGGTCTGCCAGTGGATGAGATCAATGCCTACAACCACATGGCGATCTATCTGCGCTGGTGCATGGAGCATGACCTGATGAGCACGGAATTTATGGAGCGGTACGGGGAGCAGGTGCAGCCGTTTATGGCGGACCTGAGCCGCGCCGATCTGCGAGGCTTTATCCGAGACCAGCTGAAAGGGCAGCTCTTTGGGGCGCTGTTCAACAAGGAGGGCGCAGCCTTTGCTGGATATTACTATGGCGAGGCGGACAGCCCGTAC
>DXBV01000024.1 GCA_019116345.1 Candidatus Allofournierella merdipullorum
GTGATTGCACCGCCAGACATTTTTGACGAAATTGACATTCATCCGCCCGCGGCGGTCGCCGCAGAACGGACAGTCCACATAGACGCTGTTTGCCTGCTGGCACCTGACCCGCAGGTGCAGCAGTTCCACAACTTCCATGATACCGAAGGGAAATTCATCCGGGTACGAGCCCATCTGTCATTCCTCCCTTCATGCCCTCGCCAGAGGCCATATCAGCCAGCCTTTTGAAGCGAATTCAAAACCAGCTGGGCGGCAGCGCGGACCATGTTGTTCTTGCTTTTGCCCGGAATCAGGTAATACCGCAGATTGACAGGCCGCTTCTCAGCTACCTGGGCAATCGTCATACCCTTGCAGATGCCATCGTCTACGATGACCTGCTGGGCCTGTTCCAGCGTCATGACCTGCAGAATGTCCTCCATAGGCGTGTCCTTCGTGTAAGAGGGGGTATCCACCGCAGTATCCGCCGCTCCGGCAGCGCCATCTTCGGGCTGCACAGTCTCGGTGGCGGGTTCGGATTCCTCTGTGTGCTGGACCGGCAGTTCCATTACATTGCCGCGGACAGGCAATTCATCCGCCTGTTCATTTTCATCCGCCGACTGCTCTGCCTTTGGCGAAGGCCCCACCGGGAGCGTATCGAATGTCCTCTCAGGCTCCACCGGCAGGTGCTGCTCCACCGTTTCCGAAGCAGTGCGTTCCTCCGGCGGGGCAGTTGTCACGGTTGCCGCCTTTTCGGCCTCAAACGCCCTCTGCGGCCTTTCAATGGGTTTGGCAGGGGATTTCCCCTCGGCAGGTGTATCGTCCTTCTGCGGGGCGCTGTGGGGCTCCTGCGGCGGTGTCGTATGTGCTGCCGGACCGGCAGGCGGTTCTGCGGCCTTTTTGGCAGCCGATCCAGTGCTTTTCTCCATCAGGTCGGCCTGGGCGCCGGCGCTGATCAGCTGGATGCCAAAACCGGCGTCTGTGAGGGCTTGGCTCAGCGCCTCATTCTGGGCCGCTTTCACGAAGTCGCGGCTGTCCTGGGTAGTCTGCTGGGCCGTGCTCATACTGAACGGCTCCGCGTCACTGCGATCCAGGAACACCTTGGCCTCAAAAATTGCCATCTGCTCTGTGATCCGCAGCGCCGTCAGACGCATACGGCCGTTGGGATGGGCCATGCGGAACCAGAGTTTCTGGTAGGGCAGATCCAGCTTCAGGGTGTCCTTGGTGCGGCGGAGGAACTTGAGCGGGTCAAAGCCCGGCACCTTGTTCAGTTCAGCGGCCGCAGGCACGGTTTCGTACATCGTTTTCGCATTGTTGTCGTTCATGTCTTATACTCCTTCCTGTGTAATAAATAGGAGACGCGGGGCAATTTTCTGCACCTTGCGCCTCTTTTTAACCAGCGTGTTTCAATTCTTCTTCCAGAGCCGCCGGGACCGGGATTCCGGCCCGCTTGGCATAGGCCTTATAGTACATACCGATGCGCGTGCCCAGAAGCGTATTCCGTTTGACGATTTCATTCCGGTGGATCGCCATAAACAGCACCTGCTTTTGGCCGATCAGCACCACGCGCTTTTTGGCTCGGGTGATGCCGGTATAGAGCAGGTTGCGGTAGAGCATGACGGTGTGCGCTTTCAAAAGCGGCATGATGACCGTTTCATACTCAGAGCCCATTGCCTTGTGGATGGTAGTAGCGTAGGCGAGGTCCAGATTGACCATATCCTCTACGCTGTATTCCAGCTCACGGCCCACGCCGAAGTCCAGGCCGACGCGCTTACCGTTTTCATCGTCTTTGATATAGCGGATAAAGCCCAGGTCGCCGTTGGACACCTTGGCGGTGTTTTTGGTCTGCATGATCCGGTCATTGACCCGGAACACTTTGGCGCCAATCTTGATTTCTTCCTCGGCAGAGCGGAATGGGTTGACCACCTCTCGGATGGCCTCATTGAGTTGTTCCGCCGACGCAGCGCCTTCTGACCGGAAGGGCGACAAAATCTGCACCCGGTCGATGCCGCTTTCCGCAATTTCCCGGCAGTAACGGGCGATGATCCGCTCCGCAGCATCTGCCTGGTTATCGCTTGCCATAAATATAAAGTCCGGCCCAAAGTACAGCTTGGTGTTGCCCTCGTTGATAAACTTGGCGTTATAAGCAATCAGGCTGTCCTTAGACTGGCGGAAGATCTGGTCCAGCACCGTGACGGGAATCAGGCCGCAGTCGATCAGTTCGCGGAACACATTCCCGGCGCCCACACTGGGGAGCTGGTCTGGGTCTCCCACGAGAACGACACGGGCCCCATCCTTGATGCGGGAGAAAAACTTGTCCGCCAGCCACATATCCACCATAGAAAACTCGTCCACGATGATCAGGTCCGCCGACAACGGCTCCTGCTGTCTGCTGCGGTTGGCATCGTCTTCTTCACTGCCGAGGCCCAGGCCGCTGTGGAGCGTCCGCGCCTTGTCAAAGCCAGTGCTTTCCGCCATACGCCGGCTGGCACGGCCGGTCGGCGCCATCAGAACAATTTCGCCTTTCGGATGCAGGCGGCGGTAGACTTCCAAAATGGTCTTGAGCACCGTTGTCTTGCCGGTACCGGGAGAACCAGTGATAATGGACAGGCTGTGGCGGTAAGCCGCGTAGACCGCTGCCTCCTGCTTGGAAGACAGCGCCAGCCCCATTTCACGCTTGACCTGCTCCAGTACCTGCTCAATGCGTTCCGGGGCAGACGGTTCTATCAGCCGCATGGCAATACGCCGGGCCGCTTCATCTTCCTGCGCAAATGTGCGGGGCAGGTAGATGTTATCTTTGACCGATACCACCTCACCATGAAGGATCATGTTCTGAAGCACATCTGTGACTTCCTGTTCGTGAAGCCGGAGAGATGGGACGGGGATCTTTGAGTTGAGAAGCCGAAGGGCCTCCTTCCGCAAAGTTTCACCAGGCAGGAACAAATGTCCCTTGCCGCCCTTGCTGTCCTCCAGCGCCCAGAACAGTGCGCCTTTGACCCGCATGGGATCATGCAGGTCGCCGCCGTTTTTCTGAACGATGGCATCTACCCGGAGAAATCCAAAACCGGATACCTGGCACAACTCAAAGGGACTCTTTTTCAAAATGTCCACACTGGCGGGCCCAAAGTGCTGGTAAATCTTTAGGGCCGTTTTCGGCGTGATCTTGAATGGGGAGAGCAGCGTCATCAGGTCTTGGAGCATCCGGCTCTCCGCATACGAGGTTTTGATGTCCTCCAGCTTGCTTTCCGTAATGCCCTTGACCTCCAGCAGCCGCTCAGGGTGGTTTTGCAGAATATCCAGCGTTTCCACGCCAAACCGGGAAACGATCTGCGCGGCAGTTGCCGGCCCGATGCCTTTGATAAGGCCGGAGGCCAGATAGCCCTCCACACCGTCCCTGGTCTTGGGAACGATCTCGCGCCACTGTTCCACCTGAAGCTGCACACCATATTTGCCCTTTGTCCATTCGCCGTCCAGTTCCAGCTCTACCGCATCCGTGCGGGGCAGTTCATAGCCCGTCGCAACAAAGCGGATCAGGTGGTCCTTGTACCGGCGGGTGGAACGAGCCTCCTGGGGCACCTCCTTATCAGCGGTTTTTACGCTGATGATGCAGAACTTGTTTACCGGGTTATGGTAGATCGTCCCGTCATAAGTTCCTCTATGGATCACTTGTTTTTCCCTCCTTTTATGCCGCCTCGGCGTCACTCTTGACTGTGAAGCGGCGGTACTCGGAAACAGTCACATACTGCTCATAGATGTCCGGGTGGTCCAGCTTCAGCCTGATCAGATTATCCTTGTCGATACCAGGGGTCCGTATCGGATTGTAGGTGACGGTATAGTTCACTCCATCCTGCTGGCAAATGGCTTTGCAGCTTTTCCCCATTTTGGCAATGATGGCAGCCTTCAGCCGTTTCATATCTTCCTCAATCTTCTTGTTGCCGGCTTCTGCGCCTTTTTTCTGCTCCTGAAGCTGGAGAAAACGCATCAGCTTGGCCGTCAGAGACAAATCGAGTGTCACAGCGGGGGCCTCCTTGTCAGCGGGGCCGGTGTACCGGCGCACGCTCTCGATCACGAGGTCTCCATCCTCGGTGTAAGGTGGCGGTGTTCTGGTAAGCACATGGTTTTCCCAGAAATCCTGTTCCAGAAAAATCATCTCATCCTCATAGGCCAGATCCCTCTGCATATCACGGATAATACTTTCCTGCTCGTTGTTGCCATACAGGCAGCAGAAGAAACAGCGGTCCACATTCATGACGGCCATGTAATGCCGCCCCTGGGACTCATAGTAGGCCGGAATGGTTTCCTCACCATCCAGCCACCAGTTGTCTTTGGCGTTGTAGTTTGTGGTCTTGATCTCCAGAATAGCGGT
>DXBV01000025.1 GCA_019116345.1 Candidatus Allofournierella merdipullorum
GCCTTGTGGCAGTCGCTGCCCTTGCCGCCGTGCTGGCCGCTTTCGATGTATTTCTTGGCGTTGTCCCACGCGCCGCCGGAGTTGGCCATCATCACCGCCAGCACAAAGCCGGTGACGGTGGTGCCGGCCAAAAAGCCCGCCACGCCGTTCACGCCCAGGATGAGGCCCACCACAACGGGCACGATCACCGCGATGAGGGCCGGGGGCAGCATCAGCTTCTGGGCGCTGCGGGTGCACATATCCACGCAGCTGGCGTAGTCCGGTTCCGCCTTGCCTTCCATCAGGCCGGTGATGGTGGCAAACTGACGGCGCACCTCCACCACGATGCTCTGGGCCGCCTTGCCCACCGCGTCCATGGTGAGCGCCGCGAACAGGAAGGGCAGCATGCCGCCGATGAACAGGCCGATGAGGGTGGTGGGGTTGGTGATGGTCAGGTCAAGGGCCATGTCCGGCTTGATCTGATGCACCTTGTCGATGTAGCTGGCGATGAGGGCCAGGGCGGTGAGGGCCGCACTGCCGATGGCAAAGCCCTTGCCGGTGGCGGCGGTGGTATTGCCCAGGGAATCCAGCGCGTCGGTGCGCTGACGCACCTCGGCGGGCATGTGGGTCATCTCGGCAATGCCGCCGGCGTTGTCGGCGATGGGGCCGTAGGCGTCGGTGGCCAGGGTGATGCCCAGGGTGCTGAGCATACCCACGGCGCTCACGCCCACGCCGTAAAGGCCCATGTTGAAGTCGGACGCGCCGCCGGCGCAGAAGTAGCTCAGCAGAACGCTCACGCCCACGATGACCACCGGGGCCACGGTGCTCAGCATGCCCAGGGACAGACCGCTGATGATGACGGTGGCGCTGCCGGTCTCGCTGGAGGCGCTGAGGCGCTGGGTGGGCTTGTAGGTGTCGGAGGTGTAGTACTCGGTAATGGCGCCGATGGCAACGCCCGCCACCAGGCCGCTGATGACCGCGATGAACACACCGGTGGCGTGCTCGGCGGGCAGCAGCCAGTGCACCGCGAACCATGCGCACACCGCGATCAGGCCGCTGGCGATGTAGGTGCCGGTGCGCAGGGCGGTGAGCAGGTTTTTCTGGCTCGCGCCCTCTTTCGTTTTGACAAAGAAGCTGCCCACGATGGAGCACACCACGCCCAGCGCCGCCAGCAGCATGGGCACGCTGACGCCGTTGGCGCCGTAGCCCGCGGCCACGGCCAGGGCGCAGGTGGAGACGATGGAGCCCACATAGCTCTCATACAGGTCTGCGCCCATGCCGGCCACGTCGCCCACGTTATCGCCCACGTTGTCGGCGATGACGGCGGGGTTGCGGGGGTCGTCCTCGGGGATGCCCGCTTCCACCTTGCCCACCAGGTCGGCGCCCACGTCGGCCGCCTTGGTGAAGATGCCGCCGCCCACGCGGGCAAACAGCGCCATGCTGGAGGCGCCCATGCCGAAGGTGAGCATGTTGGCGGTGATGTTCTGGATCAGCAGTTCGCTGGAGGCCACCGGGTCCACGGCGGTGTACCAGAACTTGAGGAAGAAGTACCAGATGGACAGGTCCAGAAGGCCCAGGCCCACCACGGTGAAGCCCATGACGCTGCCCGCCGAGAACGCCACCCGCAGGCCGCGGTTGAGGCTTTCGGAGGCGGCGTTGGCGGTGCGGCAGTTGGCCATGGTGGCCGTTTTCATGCCCACAAAGCCCGCCAGGCCGCTGAAGAAGCCGCCGGTGACGAAAGCGAAGGGAGTGAAGAAACTGAGGAAACCGAGAGCTGCCATGGCCAGCAAAATGCAGAACACCACCACGAAGAAAACGGCCACGCCTTTGTACTGCCGCTTCAGGTAGGCGGTGGCGCCGCTGCTCACCGCATTGGAGATCTTCTCCATCTGCGGCGTTCCCACGGGCTGCGCCTTCACCCGCCGGAACATGGTGGCGGAAAAGACCAGCGCCAGCACCGCGCCCACCGCCACAAGGACCATCGCGTTCATAAAATTGAGACCCTCCTTTTAAATTGGGCGTCCCGGTGTAAAACAGCCTGCCGCATTCCGCGGCAGGCTACCGGACGACACACTGTTTGTTGCTTCATTATAGAGTATTTTTTCACGATGAGCAACACAATTTGTAAAATAAGCACGGTTTTTTTATAAAATTGTCCGTTTTGCACCATTGTTTGTTCTTTGTTCCGTCACAATTTCATGCTATAATATGGTAACATAGAAAACCAACATTACCGGACGGCCCCCTCCGGGCCGGAAAGGACAACGGAATGACAAAAGGTCTTGTTCTGGCCGGCGGCGGCGCGAAAGGCAGCTATCAGGTGGGGGTCTACAAGGCCCTCTCCGAGCTGGACTGGCACGCGGGTGTGATCGCGGGCACCTCGGTGGGGTGTCTGAACGGGGCGCTCTTCGCGCTGGACAACTGGGAGCTGGCTCAGGAGATGTGGCTGACCATCGGCGACGACCAGGTGATGGAGCCTGCCGCCGACGGCCGCCCCGCCGACTGGGGCGACTTTCTGCAGGCGGCGGTGGAGCACGGGGGCATGGACGTGACCCCGCTGGAGGCCACCGTGCGCCGGGTGGTGGACGAGCAGGCCCTGCGGGCGGCGCCGGTGCGCTACGGGCTGGTGACGGTGCAGAAAAACACCTTAAAGCCCCTGCGGCTGACGCTGGAGGAGATCCCCGAGGGCAAACTGGCGGACTACATGCTGGCCTCGGCGGCCTGTTTCCCGGCCTTCCGGGCCCGCACCATCGACGGCGAGGAATACATCGACGGAGGCTGGTCCGACAATATGCCTCTGGGGCTGGCCGCCCGAATGGGGGCCGAGGAGCTGCTGGCGGTGGACGTGGACGGCGTGGGCGTGACGCTGCCCAACCTCACCGGCCTGCCCACCACCTGCGTGCGCAGCTACTGGGACCTGGGGCCCATCCTGCGCTTTGAGCCGGCCACGGCAAAGCGGAACATCGCCCTGGGCTATCAGGACTGCTACCGGGCCTTCGGCCGCGTTTCCGGCACCGCCTACGCCCTGCGGGCGGGTGAGGACAAGAAGCTGGCGGAGCGGTTCGTGCGGCCCTACGCCCGGGTACTGCGCTCGGCCATCGGGCGCAGCCCGTCTCTGGCGCTCACCGAGCGGTCGGCTCTGCGGCCCATGGAGCGCTGGTGCGACACCGAGCAGGCCCGGGCGCTGGCCCCGCTGGAGCGGGCGGCCGAGCTGGCCGGGGTAGACCCGGTGGGCATTTACACCGCCGATGAACTGTGCGAAGCCTTTCTGGAGCGCAGCGACGAAGAGGCCGCCGCCCGCTTTTACCCGCTGTTTCAGCAGGAAACGGGCTGGCGTCCCATGGAGGCGGCGGTTTCGGCGGCCGTTCCCGGGGAATTCCTCACGGCGCTGGTGCGCTTTGTTCTCACGGCGCAGTAAGCGCCTTTAAAAGGGGGGACATCCATGCAGGTGTATCAGGGAGCGAAGGCGTCGCCGGGCCTGGTGATGGGTCCGGTGCGGCGGCTGCGGCACAGCGGGCCGGGCCTTGAGCGGGTGGTGCAGACCCCCGGCCGGGAGCAGGCCCTGCTGAACGCGGCGGTGGTGCTGGCCAAGGACGAGCTTCGCCTGTTGGAAGAAGCCGCCGAGGGCACCGACAAGGACATCTTCCTGTTCCAGCAGGTCATGCTGGACGACCCCGGCCTCAACCGGGAAATCGCCTCCTACATCGCCGCCGGCGCGGGGGCAGCCCCCGCGGTGGAGCGGGCGGCCCAGCTGTACGCCGGACGCATCGAGGCGGCGGAGGACGAATACATACGCCAGCGGGCGGCGGACGTGCTGGACGCCTGCCGCCGGGTGGTGAACATTCTGGATGGCCGGCCCCGCACCCCGCTGCGGCTGGAAACGCCCTGTATCCTGGTGAGCGAGTGCATCTATCCCAGCGACATCGTCTCCATCGGGCGGGGGATGCTGCTGGGGGTGGCCTGCGCCGAGGGCAGCGAACAGAGCCACGCCTCCATCATCGCCCGCACCATGGGCATTCCCGCGGTGGTGCAGCTGGGGGATGACTTCCTGAACGAGAACTGCGCCGGCGGCGCGGTGCTGGACGCGGACAACGGCCGCCTCATCCTGGAACCGGACGAGACGGTGCGCAAGGACGCCCAGCGGCGCATCGTGGGCTCTTCCATTCTGAAAAAGCGGCTGGCGGCTCTGGGCGCGGGGCCCTGCCGCACCAGGGACGGCGCCCATGTGGCGCTGCTGGCCAGCTGCTCCGGCCCCGAGGACGTGGAGCTGGCCATGCAGGCGGGCGCCGAGGGCGTGGGCCTTCTCCGCAGCGAGTTCTCCATCATGGCGGGGCGCATCCCCGGCGAGGAAGAGCAGTACTATTTCTACCTCAGCTGCCTGCAGGCCGCGGGGGGCAAGCCGGTGACCGTGCGCACCTTCGACATCGGCGCCGACAAGAGCGTGCCCGGCCTCACCGAGGACTCCCCCAACCCGGCCCTGGGCATGCGGGGCCTGCGGATGAGCCTGGCTCATCCCCAGATGTTCGAGGAACAGCTGTGCGCCCTGCTGCGGGCGGGAGCGCGGGGGCCGCTGCGGGTGTCCATCCCCATGGTGTCCTGCCCGGAGGACTGGCTGCGGGCCATGGAGCACGTGGAGCGGGCCCGCCGCTCGCTGCGCCGCCGGGGGCTGGTGTTCAACGAGGAGATGGAGTTCGGCTGCATGGTGGAGACCCCCAGCGCCGCCCTGCTGGCCGGGGACATCCTGGCCGCCGGGTGCAAGTTCCTGGTGGTGGGCACCAACGACCTGGTGCAGTACACCTACGCCGCCGACCGGCTGGACGGCCGCTTCTCCGATTATTTCAGTTCCCGCAGCCCGGCGGTTCACCGGCTGGTGGGCCTGGTCATCGACGCGGCGGGGGAAGCCGGCGCGCCGGTGTGCATCTGCGGGGTGCACGCGGGCAGCCCCAACCAGGTGGTGCGCTACGCCCGCCAGGGCGTGCGGTGCTTCTCCATCGAGGCCGCCAGCCTGCTGCAGGTGAAGGCCCGTCTGCTGGAAGAGGACCTGACCGCCCCCGCCGCCGACTGATTTTTGACCGCCTTCAAGGCCCGGCACGTTTGTGCCGGGCCTTTTTTTGCCGTTCTATCGTGCGTGAACGTGCTCGATTTTTGATGATTTTTTGCGTATTTTCCCTCGTTTTGCCGTCAAAACCCGAAAGATACGCCAAAACTGGTCACAATAGCCAAAAACCGGGGCGAATTTTCTGCGTTATCGTGAATGAATTTGCTTGATTTTGATTATTTCCCATGGTATACTTGAGGGCAGAAGGAAAGGATGTGACGGGAAATGCTGGCAGAAGAACGGTTTGCGGCCATTCAGGAGCTGCTGCAAAAAAAGCGTGCGGCCACCGTCACCGAGCTGGCCCAGGCGCTGGACGCCTCGGAATCCACCATCCGGCGGGATCTGATACTCCTGGCCGGGCAGGGCAAACTAAATAAGGTGCACGGCGGGGCCGTGGCCCGGGAGGACGCCTTTGACGCGGGCGAGGAAGCCATGAGCGCCAAGGAGCTGCTGAACGTGGCCGAAAAACAGGCCATCGCCCGCTACGCCGCAAAGCAGATCCAGCCGGACGACGTGATCTTTCTGGACGCGGGCAGCACCACCCTGATGATGCTGGACTACCTGCAGCCGGGGGGCGCGGTGATCGTGACCAGCGGCGTGATGCACGCCCAGAAGCTGGTGCAGAAGGGCTTCAAAGCCTATGTGCCCGGGGGAATGCTCAAGCCGGGCACCGAGGCCATCGTGGGCGCGGAGGCGGTGCAGAGCCTCTCCCGCTACAACTTCACCAAAGCCTTTCTGGGCGTGAACGGCATCGCTCTCAGCCAGGGCTACACCACCCCCGACCCGGAGGAGGCGCTGGTGAAATCCACCGCCATGGAGCGGGCCTATGTGAGCTACATCCTGGCGGATTCCTCCAAGTTCGGCCGGGTCTCGGCTGTGACGGTGGCGCCGCTGGACCGGGGCTGCATCATCACCGACCACCTGCCGGACAAAATTTACGCAAAACACGCCATCATCAAGGAGGTCGAGCCTGACCAATGATCTACACCGTTACCTTTAACCCCGCGCTTGACTATGTGGTCCGCCTGCCGGAGCTTGCCCCCGGCGAGGTGAACCGCACCGACAGCGAGGACATCCAGCTGGGCGGCAAGGGCATCAACGTCTCCTGCGTGCTGGGCCAGCTGGGCTTCGAGAGCGTCGCCCTGGGCTTTGTGGCCGGCTTCACCGGCGAGGCCGTGGAGGCGGGGCTGGCCCGCCGGGGGGTGAAGAGCGACTTCATTCGCCTGCCCGAGGGCCTCACCCGCATCAACGTCAAGATCAAGGCGGGCACCGAGACCGAGATCAACGGCCGCGGCCCGGCCATTTCCGCCGAGGCGCTGGAGGAACTGTTCCGCAAGCTGGACGCCCTCACCGCCGGCGACGTGCTGGTGCTGGCGGGCAGCATCCCCTCCAGCCTGCCCAGCGACGTCTACCAGCGCATTCTGGAAAAACTGGCCCCGAAGGGCGTGCTCTGTGCGGTGGACGCCACCGGCGAACTGCTGGTGAAGGTGCTGCCCTACAAGCCGTTCCTCATCAAGCCCAACAACCACGAGCTGGGCGAAATTTTCGGCCGCACCCTTCACACCGAGGACGAGATCGTGGAATGCGCCCGTCTTCTGCAGGACAAGGGCGCCCGCAACGTGCTGGTGAGCATGGCGGGCGACGGCGCGCTGCTGCTGGACGAAGAGGGCGGCGTGCACCGGCTGAAGGCCATCAAGGGCAAGGTGAAGAACTCGGTGGGCGCGGGCGACTCCATGGTGGCGGGCTTCGTGGCCGGCTGGCTGGAAAAGGGCGACTGGGCCTGGGCCCTGCGCCTGGGCTCCGCCTGCGGCAGCGCCACCGCCTTCTCCGACACCCTTGCCACCCGGGCCGAGATCGACGCCCTTTTGCAGCGCTGAGGCGGGGGGCAGACCCCCGGCCCTTGGCCCATCCACCCCGCGCCGGAACCGCCCGGCGCCATTCCATCGCTGACCCAAAGCGGGCAGAGCCACAGCTTTTAAAATAGAGAGAGGAAGGAACAAACATGCGCATCACAGATTTGCTCAAACCCCAGAGCATCCTGCTGGGCGGGCAGGCCGCCGACAAGGCGGGCGCCATCGACGCCCTGATCGACCTGCAGGCCGCCGGCGGCCACCTGGCGGACAAAGCCGCCTACAAGGAGGCCATCCTGGCCCGTGAGGCCCAGAGCAGCACCGCCATCGAGGCGGGCATCGCCGTGCCCCACGCCAAGAGCGACGCGGTGGCGGGTCCCGGCCTGGCGGCCATGACCCTCACCCAGGGCGTTGACTACGGCGCCATGGACAAGCAGCCCAGCGACCTGTTCTTCATGATCGCCGCCCCTCTGGACGGCAACCTGCATCTGGAGATCCTCAGCCGCCTGATGGTGCTGCTGATGGACCCGGAGTTCACCTCCGGCCTGCGGGCCGCCAAGAACGCCGAGGAGTTCCTGGCCGTGATCGACAAGGCCGAGGCCGCCAAGTACGGCGAGGCCGGCGTGCCCGGCGTTGAGTCGGTGGACACCGCCGAGGAAGCCGCCGCCAAGGCCGCCAGGAACGCGGGCGGCGAGTACCGGGTGCTGGCCGTCACCGCCTGCCCCACCGGCATCGCCCACACCTACATGGCCGCCGAGGCCCTGGAGAAGGCCGGCAAGGCCCTGAACATCACCGTGAAGGTGGAGACCAACGGCTCCGGCGGCGTGAAGAACGCCCTCACCGCCGAGGAGATCGCCGCGGCCGACGGCATCATCATCGCCGCCGACAAGAACGTGGAGACCGCCCGCTTTGACTCAAAGCCGGTCATCTTCGTGCCGGTGAGCGACGGCATCCACAAGGCCGAGGAACTGGTGAAGAACGCTGCGGCGGGCAACGCTCCCGTCTACCATCACCAGGGCGGCGCCGAGACCGTGGAGGCTGCCTCCACCGTGAAGGAATCCTTGGGCCGCAAGACCTACAAGGACCTGATGAACGGCGTTTCCCACATGCTGCCCTTCGTCATCGGCGGCGGCATCCTCATCGCCCTGGCTTTCCTGCTGGACACCTTTGACCCGAGCAACGCCGCCAACTTCGGCATGGGCACCCCCGTGGCCGCCTTCTTCAAGACCGTGGGCGGCGTAGCCTTCAACTTCATGCTGCCCATCCTGGCGGGCTACATCGCCATGAGCATCGCCGACCGTCCGGGCCTGGTGGTTGGTTTCGTGGGCGGCAGCATGGCCGCCGCGGGCACCAGCTTCGCCACCATCGCCGGCACTGCCGACCCGGTGGCCTCCGGCTTCTTGGGCGCGCTGCTGGCGGGCTTTGTGGGCGGCTACTTCATGCTGGCCTTTGAAAAGCTGTGCGACAAGCTGCCCCGCAGCCTGGAGGGCATCAAACCCATCCTGCTCTACCCCGTGGTGGGCGTTCTGTTCATGGGCCTGTTCATGTGCGCGTTCGGCCCCATCGTCGGCGCGCTGAACACCGGTCTGACCAGCTTCCTGGCCGGTCTTGGCGGCACCAGCAAGGTGCTGCTGGGCGCTGTGCTGGGCGGCATGATGAGCATCGACATGGGCGGCCCCTTCAACAAGGCGGCTTACGTCACCGGCACCGGCGCCATCGCCACCGCCCTTGCGGCGGGCGCGGGCCAGGGCGCCATCGAGTATCAGATGATGGCCAGCGTCATGGTGGGCGGCATGGTGCCTCCCATTGCCATCGCTCTGTGCACCACCTTCTTTAAGAAGAAGTTCACCGCCGACGAGCGCAAGTCCGGCGTGGTGAACTACATCATGGGCCTGTGCTTCATCTCCGAGGGCGCCATTCCCTTCGCCGCCGCCGACCCCCTGCGCGTCATCCCCAGCTGCGTTGTGGGCAGCGCGGTGGCCGGTGCGCTCTCCATGGTCTTCGGCTGCGGCCTGATGGCTCCTCACGGCGGCATCTTCGTCTTCCCCGTGGTCACCAACGTGCTGGGCTACGTCATCAGCCTGGTGGCGGGCAGCGTCGTGGGCATGGCCATGCTGGCGGCCCTGAAGAAGAACAAGGAAGCCTGATCCGTTTGTACTCCGCGGGGGGCGGATGCGCCCCCCGCCTTCATTAAAACAGACAAAGGAGAATAAAAATGGTCTCGAAACAAACCAAGATCGTCAACCCCATGGGCATGCATATGCGTCCCGCCGGCATGTTCGCCAACGCCATGATGAAGTTCGACAGCGACGTGAACCTGGTGGCGGGCGGCAAGACCGTGAACGCCAAGAGCATCATGAACCTCATCGCCGCCTGCATCAAGTGCGGCACCGAGGTGGAAGTGCAGTGCAGCGGCCCCGATGAGGAGGCCGCCCTGGTGGAAGCCGTGCGTCTGATCGACAGCGGCCTGGGCGAGTAATCACACAACAAGGGAAGGAGAGGTTCTTCATGCTGAAGGGAACGGGCGTGTGCGCCGGCGTCGGTCTGGGCACCGCGCTGGTGGTGCAGACCCAGGAGCTGGACTGGTCCGGCGTGCAGTACGCCGGGGCCGAGCAGGAAAAAGCACGGCTGGCCGCCGCCGCCAAGGCGGTGAGCGAGGCGCTGGAGGCCATGGCCAACGCCATGACCAGCCAGGTGGGCGAGCACGCGGCCCAAATCCTCTCCGGCCAGATCATGATGCTGGCCGACCCCTTCATGGTGGGCCAGATGAACGAGCAGATCGACGGCGGCGCCGTGGCCGAGGCCGCGGTGGACGCTGTGTGCGGCAGCTTCATCGCCATGTTCAGCGCGGTGGAGGACGAGCTGACCCGCCAGCGGGCCACCGACGTGGCCGACCTGCGGGACCGGCTGCTCAAAACGCTGATGGGCAAGGCGGACCAGGACCTGGCCGCCGCCCCGGCGGGCACGGTGATCGTGGCCCACGACCTGACCCCCAGCATGACGGTGGGCCTGAAGCGTGAGAACATCGCCGGCATCATCACCGAGACCGGCGGCGCCACCAGCCACTCGGCCATTCTGGCCCGGGCGCTGGAGATCCCCGCGGTGCTCAGCGTGCCCGGGGCGCTGGAGGCCATCGCCCCCGGGGCGAAGATCGCCATGGACGGCGAGCTGGGCCACGTCTATGTGGACCCGGACGAGCGCACCGTGAAGGATTACGAGGCGCGCCGGGTGGCCTTTGAGGAGCGGCGGGCCGTCCTGAAGGAGTATCTGGGCAAGCCCACCGTCACCGCCGACGGCCGGGCCGTGGCGCTCTATGCCAACATCGGCCGCCCGGAGGACGCTGCCGCCGCGCTGGAAAAGGGCGCGGAGGGCGTCGGGCTGTTCCGCACCGAGTTTTTGTTCATGGACCGGGACGCCGACCCCACCGAAGAGGAGCAGCTGGCGGCCTACCGCCAGGTGGCGGCTCAGTTCGCCGGCGGGGAGGTCATCATCCGCACCCTGGACGTGGGCGGCGACAAGGACGTGCCCTACCTGAACATGAAGAAAGAGGAGAACCCCTTTTTGGGCCACCGGGCCATCCGCTACTGCCTGGATAACCCCGACCTCTATCTGACCCAGCTGCGGGCCCTTTTGCAGGCGGGCGCGGAAAAGCACAACGTGCGCATCATGCTGCCGCTGGTCACCGGCGTGGAAGAGCTGCGGGCGGCCAAGGCCCTGCTGGAAAAGGCCAAGGCTCAGCTTGCCGCCGAGGGCAAAGCCTTCGACGCTGACATCAAGGTGGGCGTGATGATCGAGACGCCGGCCGCCGCGCTGGTGGCGGACCTGCTGGCCCAGGAGGCCGCCTTCTTCAGCATCGGCACCAACGACCTGACCCAGTACACCCTGGCGGTGGACCGGGGCAACGCCGACGTGGCGAAGCTCTACACCGTGTTCCACCCGGCGGTGCTGCGCAGCATCAAGGGCGTGATCGCCGCGGCCAAGGCGGCGGGTATCCCGGTGGGCATGTGCGGCGAGGCCGCCGCCGACCCGGCGCTGCTGCCGCTGCTGCTGGCCTGGGGTCTGGACGAGTTCAGCGTGAGCGCCAGCTCCATTCTGGCCACCAAGCGCTCCATCAGCCTGTGGAGCGCCGCCGACGCGGCCTTTGCCGAGAAAGAGGCCATGAAGCTCAGCGCCGCCGAGAGCATCCTCGGCTGCCTGCGCTCGATGAAAAAGGAATAAGGCAAAACAAAAAGCGCTCCCCCAGCGCCGGGGTGGCATAAGAAAACGGCGGTTCTGCCGTAGGATTTTGGCGCATAAAACACGCAGAGCGGCTCCCCAAGCCACCAAGGCTTGAGGGGCCGCTCTTTGTGCTTTTTCATCCAAAATCCTGGGGCGTGGGCTGCGGGCGCAACAAAGATGCGCCCGCTCTGCTTTGCAGACCGCCCAGCCGGTCCAAGACCCCAACGGGGCCTTGGCCGCTTTGCGGACCCGGACTGCGCAGCACCAGGAAGCGAGCGATTTTGATGGGAGCGCAAGAAAAAGCGCCGCAGGCACCCTTGGTGGTTGTCAAGGCGCTTTGACGCCGCGATACCGCAAAAGCGCCCGCTTCCCGGCGCCGTTTTCTTACGGCACCCCGGCCAAAAAGGGGAGCGCTTTTTTCTTTGTTTCACGCCCGGTCGAAGTTTTCCCCGGCAAAGGCTTCCAGCTGCCGGCGCATCGCTTCGCCGTATTCCGCCCCGAAGGCCTCCAGCACCCGGGCGGCCATCTCACCGCCCCTTTGGCCGAACACGCCGGCGGCGGTCTCGGCAAAGGCATAAAAGGTGTGGGCGCAGTGGTAGTCGAAGCCTTTGACGTACTCGGTGCGCCGCTGCACCGCCGTGTCCGGGCCAAAATCCGCGTCCCGGATGCAGAACACGCACCGGTCGGCGCAGTGCTGGGTCTCCACGGTGTAGAACTGCAGGGAACTGCTGAAGCCCCGGGCGATGGCCTCGTCCAGATAGCGGCAGTAGAGCTGCCCCGCCTCCAGGGCGTTCTGCTCTTTGAAGGCGGTGAACCAGACGCAGGGATACACCTCATAGACATAGTCCGGGGCGGTGCTGCGCAGATGGGACACGCACCCCTCGCCGCTGGCCAGCGTTTCCTCCGAGGGCGCCCACTCGCAGTAGGCGCAGTAGGAGGCATAGTTCAGCGGCTGGCCGTCCCGCACGGCCCGCTGGGCCATCCGCTCGCCCCGCTGGCGGGCGTAGTGCTTCACCGCCAGCACAAAGGCCTGCCGCCCCCGCTCGCCGAAGGCGTCGTTCAGTTCTTTGTACCAGGCGGCGATGAGAAATACCTGCATCTTTTCGGTGAATCCCATTCCGTACCTCCTTTGCATACACAGACGCCGCCCCCCTGCGGGAGGCGGCGGACTGTTGGTGTTGTTATCGCTTTTCGCCCAGGAAGAACAGCGCCACGGTGCCGGGGCCGGAGTGGGCGCCGATGACCGGGCCGATGGTGCCGATGTGCACTTCCTTCGCGCCCAGAGCCTTGCAGCGGTCGGCCACATACTGGCAGTCCTCGAGGCAGTCGCCGTGGCTGACGAACACCACCTGCTCGGCGGGAGGCACGTCGCTGGCGGCAAAGTGCTTCACCAGGCCGTCCAGGCTGGCCCGGCGGCCGCGCACCTTCTCCATGGCGATGAGGTGGCCCTCGTCGTCCACATGGAGCACCGGCTTGATGCCCAGCAGGGTGCCCGCCACCGCGGCCGCGCCGCTGAGGCGGCCGCCGCGCTTTAAGAACATCAGGTCGTCCACCGTGAACCAGGCGCACACCCGCATCTTGTTGGCCTCGAACCAGCTTGCCACTTCCTCCAGGCTCTTGCCCTCGTTCTTCAGGGTGGCGGCGTAGTAGACCGCCAGGCCCTCGCCCATGCTGGCCTGCAGGGTGTCGATCACCCGGATGGTGCGCTCGGGGTATTTCTCCCGCAGCTCCTCGGCGGCCAGGCAGGCGGAATGGTAGGTGCCGGACAGGCCGCTGGAAAAGGCCAGATACAGAATATCCTTTCCGGCTTCCAGCACCGGGGTGAAGGCGTCCTCAAAGGTGGCCTGGTTGATCTGGCTGGTGGTGCTCATGCCGCCGGCGCGCAGAGCGTCGTAAAAATCGTGGGGGTCAAGCTCCCGGTTGTCGGGGTAGTTGTTGTACTCCTTGCCGTCAAGAGAAAAAAGCATGGGCAGAACTTCCACGCCCAGCTGCTGCACGAGTTCCGCCGTCAGGTCGGCGGTGGACTCGGTGAACAATACGTATTCAGCCATTTTCACACACTCCTCTTTCTGTGGCTTCTGGTGGCATTGTATCACATCCGGCGGGGGTTTGAAAAGGCCTGCGTCGATTTTTTAACACGTCCTCACCGGGAGGTCAGCTGGTCGCGCCGGCGGTGGAGCCAGTCCACGATGCGCTGCTCGTTGCGGATGCACAGAAGGCCCAGCGTGCCGGTGACGGCCCCCAGCACCAAGGGCAGCACGATGTTGCCCTCGAAGAGGCTGTCGCCCGCCACGGTGCTGGCCAGCAGGGCGGGGAAGCGGGCCAGCGTGCAGGTGAAGAGGAACTGGCCGGGTTTCAGGGGCAGGAAGGGCCCCAGGTAGGTGAGCAGGTCCTTGGGCATGCCGGGCAGAAAGAAGAGTAAGTACAACGCGCTCCGGGCACGCTTTTCGTCCTGCAGAAAGCGGTATTTGTGCAGCACCGCCGGGTCCACGGCTTTGGCGCCCAGCGCCCGCACGACATAGTAGATCATGGTGCTGCCGATGAGGATGCCCACAAGGCACAGGGCAAGCCCGCCCACCGGGCCGTAGAGCGCGCCGGCCATGATCTGCACCGGCTCGCCGGGCACCACGGCCACCACGATCTGGAACACCTCCAGCGCCAGGAACACCAGCATACCCCACACCCCGTGGGAGCGCACCCATTCCACAAACTCGTCCCGGGCGGCCTGGCTGGTGATGAGAGCCCAGATCTCGTGGCGGAACACCACCGCCGCCACGATGCACCCGATGCTCAGCGCAACCAGCACCGCCGCCGAGGCCAGCTGTTTTTTGTTTTTGCTCGTCATAGGCTCCTCCCGAAAAAATGCGGCCCGGCGCCCGGCGGGCGTCGGGCCGGCGGCTGCGGTCAGCCGGCGCTGCCGGAAGTGACCGCGCTGTTTCCCATTCCCTCGCTGGCGGCAAGGCTGCCGCTGCCCGGCATGCTGCCGGACATGCTCTCGTCCATGCTGCCGGAGGCGCTGCTGCTGGCGGCAGGGCTGGGGGTAGGGGTGGGCTTCATGCTGGAGGCGGGCTCGTCGCCGCCCCAGCAGCCGGCGAGGCTCAGCGCCAGGGCCAGAGCCGCCGCCATGGTTGCGATGCGTTTCATAAACGATGCTCCTTTACAGAACAATGTGTGGTATAAAACCACCCCTATTGTTCCACAAAAGGGCCGCGGCTATGCGCCGCGAGGGCTCATTCCAGCTGGCCCGCCAGGGTCATCACCGCGGCAAGGCCCGCCACCGGGGCGGTCTCACAGCGCAGGATGCGGGGCCCGAGGCCCACCGGCACCGCGCCGGCGGCAACGAGTTTTTCCGCCTCCTCGGGGGAAAAGCCCCCTTCCGCCCCGGTAATGAGGGCGATGCGCTTCTGGTTTTTTACCAGGGTGCGCAGGCTCTCGCCGCCGCCCTCGTAGAAAAAGAGCACCAGGTCGAACTCCGAGAAGCGGGCGGGCAGGTCCTTGATGTCCAGAGGCAGTTCCACCGCCGGGATGACGCCCCGGCCCGCCTGTTTGGCCGCCTCGGCGGCGATGCGGGCGTAGCGGGCGTTTTTCTGGTCCTCCTTTTTGGGGGCGGCCACGCAGAAGCGGCTGAAAAAGGGCACGATGCGCGCCGCGCCCAGTTCCACCGCCTTCTGGACGATGAACTCCAGCTTATCCTGTTTGGGATAGCCGGCGAAAAGGGTCACTTCCACCGAGGGTTCGGCCTCCGAAGGGCGCTTTTCCAAAAGGCGGAATTCCACCCGGTCGGGGGTGACGGCGGCAACGGCGGCGGTGTAGTCAAAGCCCGCCCCGTCGCACAGAATGACCTCGTCGCCGGGCCTGGCCCGCATCACCTTTCCCAGGTGATGGGCGTCCGGGCCGGTGAGGGCCGCCGTGGATTCGGTGAACTCGGAAGCGAAATAGCGGTGGGGCATCTCTCACACCCCGCCCTTGCAGAGGATGGCCACCCAGCCGCCCTGGCGGCGCACTTGTTCCACCTTGAGGCCCGCGGCGGCAAGGCCGGCGCACACTTCCTCTTCCCGGGCGTCGATGATGCCGCTGGCGATGAAGGCGCCGCCCTCGGCCAGCAGCGGCGGCACGCAGGGGGCCAGATGCAGGATGGCGTTGGCCACGATGTTGGCGGTGATGATGTCGTACTTGCCGGTGGCCTTGTCGGACAGATCGCCCACCAGCACCTTCAGTTTGCCGTCCACGCCGTTGAGCTGGGCGTTCTCGCCGGCGGTGCGCACGCACATGGGGTCGATGTCCACGCCCTCGGCCTCGCCCGCCCCCAGCTTGAGGGCCGCGATGGCCAGGATGCCGCTGCCGGTGCCGATGTCCAGCATCCGCTCGCCGCCCTTGACCAGTTCGTCCAGCGCGGTGAGGCACAGGGCGGTGGTCTCGTGGGTGCCGGTGCCGAAGGCCATGCCCGGGTCCAGCCGGATGACCGTGCGGTCGGTGTCGTACTGCTCCCAGCTGGGCACGATGGCCAGCCGCTTGCCGATGGGCATGGCGTGGTAGTAGGCTTTCCAGGCGGTCTCCCAGTCCTGCTGCTCCACGCCGTCCGCCGCCAGGGAGTAGTCCAGCTCGGCGGCTTCCAGCCGGCCCCGCAGCAGATCCAGCACCTCGGCGGGGTTCTCCTCCGGCGAGAGGTACAGGTGCACCGTCACATGGGTGCGGTCCTTGTCCAGCAGGTCCTGCTCGATGAGGTCCACGTGGGCGATGCGCTCCACCTGCTCTTCCAGGTCGGAGTAGTCCTCGATGTAGATGCCGCCGCCGGACACGCCGGTAGCGATGGCTTCGGCGTCGTCCGCCTGAAGTTTGGGAACGGTGATCTTGATATCGGTCCACTGCATAAAGGGGCCCTCCTGCATTGATGGTTTTATTCTAATGTATTATTATAGCATCCCCTGCGGCGTTTTTGTGAAAAAAGAGAAAACAAAAAAGGCCCTTTGTCCATAAAACGAGGGCAAGGGGCCGGGGGATTCAACAAAAACGGTCCCCCGTGTTAAAAACACAGGGGACCGGGAAAGCCGGTCTGCGCTCTGCCGGGCTTGCTGGGGCGGCAGAGGGCGGGGCTTTTAGCCGCGCTTGTACTCCTGCTCGCAGTACAGGCAGCGGTAGACGCCCTTTTCGGCGTCGGTGAGCACGAACACATGGTCCAGCTCCTGCTCCACGCTGGTGATGCAGCGGGGGTTCTTGCACTTGGCAACGTTCACGATGCGCTCGGGCAGCTGCAGGTGCTTTTTCTCAATGATGCGGCCGCCGTCGATGATGTTGACGGTGATGTTGGGGTCGATGAAGCCCAGCACGTCCAGGTCGATGTCGATGCGGTCCTCGATCTTGATGATGTCCTTGCGGCCGCTCTTCTTGCTGCGGGCGTTCTTGATGATGGCCACGCTGCAGTCCAGCTTGTCCAGCTCCAGCACACGGTAGATCTCCATGCTCCTGCCGGATTCGATATGGTCGATCACAACGCCTTTTTCCAGGCTGTCAATGTTCAGCATTTACTCCACCTCCAGCATTTTCAGGATGAGGGCCATGCGCACGAAGCGCCCGAACCGGGCCTGGGGGAAGTAGGCGGCGCGGGGGTCGTCGTCCACTTCCACGCTGATCTCGTTGACGCGGGGCAGGGGATGCATGACGATCATGTCTTCTTTGGCCAGCTTCATCTTCTCGTTGTCCAGGATGTAGCTGTCCCGCAGGCGGATGTAGTCCTCCTCGTTGAAGAAGCGCTCGCGCTGCACGCGGGTCATGTAGAGGATGTCCATCTTGCCGATGGCGTCCTCCAGACGCTCCACCTCTTCGAACTCGTAGCCGCTGCGCACCAGGTCGTCGCGGATGTAGTCGGGCACCTGCAGCTCCTTGGGGCTGACCAGCACGAACTTGATGTTCTCATAGCGCATCATGGCGCGGATGAGGCTGTGGACGGTGCGGCCGAACTTCAGGTCGCCGCACAGGCCCACGGTCAGGTTGTCGAGGTGGCCCTTCAGCCGGTGGATGGTCAGCAGGTCGGTGAGGGTCTGGGTGGGATGCTGATGGCCGCCGTCACCGGCGTTGATCAGCGGGCAGTCCACCTTGGAAGCGGCCACGGTGGCAGCGCCCTCCTTGGGGTGACGCATGGCGATGATGTCGGCGTAGCACTCCACGGTCCGCACGGTGTCGGCCACGCTCTCGCCCTTGGCGGCGGAGCTGGAATTGGCCGAAGAAAAACCCAACACCTTGCCACCGAGACTGAGCATTGCGGATTCAAAGCTCAAACGGGTGCGGGTGCTGGGTTCAAAAAACAGTGTGGCCAGGATCTTGCCGTCACATTTGTGAGCAAAAGCCTGGGGGTCTTCGATGATTCGGTCGGCGAGGGCGAGGAGCTCGTCGATCTCCTGCGTGGTCAGATCGAGCGGACTGATCAGTTTCTTCACGAAGGGGGTCCTCCTTTGCAAATTTTTTTCATTCTACAACGGCCCGGTCCAAAAAGCAAGCCCCTTTTTGAAAAAATTTTTTGCCCTTCGCAAACAAAAGGGGATTGACAAATCCGCGCCGATGGGGTATCATCATAGAGCAGTTAGCGACAACTAACACTCGCCGCCGCCCCGACGGCGTTTTCTTTGGGGCGGCGGTTAGCCAAAACTAACAACCGGTGCTTTGCGCCGCACATTCCGCCGAAAGCAGGTGAACCAAATGACCCTGAACAACGCCGACACCGGCCGGGAATACATCATCCGGGCCATCGACACCGACGACGAGGAGATGGACGCCTTTCTGTTCAGCCTCGGGTGCTTTTCCGGCGAGCCCATCACCGTGGTGTCCCGCCTGAAGGGCGGGTGCGTGGTGGCCATCAAGGACGGCCGCTACACCATCGACGACCAGCTGGCCGGAGCCATCTGCGTCTGACGCAGGGGGCTTTGCCCTCTTTTTGTTGTTCGCCGCCGCGCCCCGTGGTTAGCTTATGCTAACTCCAAGGTGCTCGCGATAGATCTCGCAACAGGGTTTGCAAAAGACAGGAGGAACCGCATATGAGAATCGCTCTGACCGGGAACCCGAATTCCGGCAAAACCACCATGTTCAACGCCCTCACCGGGCGCAGCGAGAAGGTGGGCAACTGGGCCGGCGTGACCGTTGAAAAGAAGGAGCACCCCATCAAGAAGGCCTATCTCCCCGCGGGGGAGGAGCTGATCGCCGTGGACCTGCCCGGCGCCTACTCCATGTCCCCCTTCACCTCGGAGGAGAGCATCACCAGCAGTTATGTGCGCCACGAAAAGCCGGACGCCATCATCAACATCGTGGACGCCACCAACCTCTCCCGCAGCCTGTTCTTCACCACCCAGCTGCTGGAGCTGGGGGTGCCGGTGGTGGTGGCGCTGAACAAAAACGACGCCAGCGAGAAAAAGGGCACCACCATCGACGCCGCCGCCCTTTCGGCGGCCCTGGGCTGTCCGGTCATTCCCACCGTTTCCACCGCGGGCACCGGTCTGCGGGAGGTGGTGACCGCCGCGGCGGGCCTGTACGGCAGGGGCCAGAAGGCTCCCTATTCTCAGGGCGTGGTGGACCTGACCGATAAAAAGGCGGTGGAAGAGGCCGACCGCCGGCGCTTCGCCTTTGTGAACCAGCTGGTGAGCAAGGTGGAACAGCGCAAGGTGCTCACCCGGGAAAAGGGCCGGGGCGACGCCATCGACGCGGTGCTCACCAACCGCTGGCTGGGCATTCCCATTTTCGCGCTGGTGATGTTCCTGGTGTTCCAGATCAGCCAGGTGTGGGCCGGGCCCTTCATCGCCGACGCGCTGGTGGCCCAGATCGAGACCTTCCAGGGCTTTGTGGCGGACAGCCTGGCCGACGCCAACCCCCTGCTCACCGCCCTGCTGGCGGACGGCATCATCGGCGGCGTGGGCGCCGTGGTGGGCTTTCTGCCCCTGGTGATGGTGATGTACTTCCTCATCGCCCTGCTGGAGGACTGCGGCTACATGTCCCGTGTGGCGGTGGTGCTGGACCCCATCTTCAAGAAGGTGGGCCTTTCCGGCAAGTCGGTCATTCCCTTCGTCATCGGCACCGGCTGCGCCATCCCCGGCGTCATGGCCAGCCGCACCATCCGCAACGAGCGTGAGCGCCGCGCCACCGCCATGCTCACCCCCTTCATGCCCTGCGGCGCGAAGATCCCGGTCATCTCTCTCTTTGCCGGCGCCTTCTTTGACGAGGCGGGCTGGGTGAGCTTTGTGATGTACTTCACCGGCATCGTTCTCATCTTCCTGGGCGCGCTGCTGGTGAACCGCATCGCCGGCTACAAGAACCGCAAATCCTTCTTCATCATCGAGCTGCCGGAATACAAAGTTCCCTCGCTGCTCTTCGCCTTCAAGGCCATGTGCAGCCGGGGCTGGGCCTACATCGTAAAGGCCGCCACCATCATTCTGCTGTGCAACACCGCCGTGCAGATCATGCAGACCTTCACCTGGAACTTCACGGTTGCCGAGGCGGCCAGCCAGTCCATTCTGGCCTCCATCGCCGCCCCCTTCGCCGTTCTGCTGGTGCCCGTGGTGGGCGTGCTCAGCTGGCAGCTGGCGGCGGCCGCCGTCACCGGCTTCATCGCCAAGGAGAACGTGGTGGGCACCCTGGCCGTCTGCTTTGTGGGCCTTGAGAACTTCATCGACACCGACGAGCTGGCCATGCTGGAAGGCACCGGCGCCGAGGTGGCAGGCATCATCGCCATCACCAAGGTGGCTGCCCTGGCCTACCTGATGTTCAACCTTTACACCCCGCCCTGCTTTGCGGCCATCGGCGCGATGAACAGCGAGATGAAGAGCGCAAAGTGGCTGTGGGCCGGCATCGGCCTGCAGATGGGCACCGGCTACTCGGTGGGCGTGCTGGTCTACCAGTTCGGCACCCTCGCCACCACCGGCTCCTTCGGCCCGGGCGCGGTCCCCGGCCTTGCCGCCGTGGCCGTCTTTGCCCTCATCCTCACCTGGCTGTGCCTGCGCACTGACCGCTCGCTGGCCAAGGAATATGCCCTGAAAGGAGTGAGCGCCGCATGATGGCCGACCTCATTGCCGGCGGCCTCATCGCCGCCGCCGTTGCCGCCGCCGCCTTCTATGTTTACAAGGCGAAAAAGAGCGGCAAAAAGTGCATCGGCTGCCCCGATTCCGGCAGCTGTTCCGGCGGCTGCTCCGGCTGCTGCGGCGGCTGCCACGGGCACCACTGAACCCTGCTTTTCCTCCGCCCGGCCCGCCGACGCAAACACGGCGGGGCCGTGGAACAGTTTCTCTCTGATGGGCCCGGCGCGGCCCGGAACGACGGCGCGGTCCCTGCCGATGTTCCGGCCGGCAAGCCGCCCGGGCCGCGGGCAAAGCGCGGCGCACACGCCGCCGCGCTTTGCCCGCCTCTTTCCCGAAGCCTGCCTTCGGCGGGCTTTTTCTTCCCCTTTGAGTTAGCCATAACTAACCGCAACAAAGGAGGCCGCCATGTCCGACGAACTCATCGTGCGCCACTGCTCGCCCACCCTGGCGGGCCTGAAGGCGGGGAGCCTTTTCTCCTGCCGCTGCGACGACCCCCGCACCCTGACGGCGGAGCTGCGCCGTCTGAACCGGGCGCTGGCCCCCAAGGGGCTGCGGGTGCTGCCCTTGCTGGTGCGGGAGGGCCGGGCGCTCATCTACCTTTACCGCCCCCGGGCGCTGGAAAAAGAACTGCAGCGCAGCGGCGCCCGCCGCCTGCTGGAGGAGCGGGGCTACCTGCCCGGGCAGTGTGTGGCGCAGCTGGCCCGCCGTGTGCGTGCCCAGGGGCAGTTCCCCCACGAGATCGGGCTGTTTTTGAGCTACCCGCCGGAGGACGTGGAGGCCTTCATCTGCAACGGAGCCTGCGGCCACAAGTGCGCCGGCTGCTGGAAGGTGTACGGCGACGAGGCCGCCGCCCGGCACACCTTTGAGACCTGGCGGCGCTGCACCCGCATTTTCAGCCGGCGGCTGGCGGAAGGCTTTCCGCTGGAAAAACTGGCGGTGGCCGGCTGACGGCCCGCCCCACGATTTGAAAGAGAGGTTTTTGACCATGAGCAAGATCGCAGTTGTTTTTTTGGAGCGGCACCGGCAACACCGAGGCCATGGCCGCCGCGGTGGCCGAGGGCGCGGGGAGCGGGGCAACGCTCATCCCGGCCGCCGCCTTCGGCCCCGCCGACCTGGCGAACTACGACGCCTTCGCCTTCGGCTGCCCGTCCATGGGGGCGGAGCAGCTGGAAGAGAGCGAATTTGAGCCCATGTTCGCCGCCTGCGAAGCAGAACTCGCCGGGCGCAGGGTGGGCCTGTTCGGCTCCTACGGCTGGGGCGACGGAGAGTGGATGCGCAGCTGGGAAGAGCGCTGCGCCGCCGCCGGCGCACAGCTGGCCCAGCCCGGCGTCATCTGCTGCGAAGCCCCCGACGAAGACGCCCTCGCCGCCTGCCGTGCCCTGGGCGCGGCGCTGGCGTAAGATAATTCTGTTTTCTCCTTCCTCCCCAACAGCAGGAGCCGCCCCGGCAACGCGCCGGGGCGGCTCCTGTTTTGTTCTGTGCTCAGGCCAGTTCCAGATACAGCCCCGCCAGCTTGAGGGTGGCGACAAGGCCGTCCAGATGGGTGCGCTCCATGCCGTGGGAGGCGTGCACGCCCGGCCCGATGAGAGCGCCCCGGGCGTCCATGCCGGTGCGCCATGCAGCGCCCACGTCGGAGCCGTAGTGGGGGTAGATGTCCACCGCGTAGTCCACGCCGTTTTCCTTCGCCAGCTGCACCAGACGGCTGACCATGCCGTAGTCGTAGGGGCCGCCGGAGTCCTTGGCGCAGATGGACACCTGGTACTCGGTACAGGAGAGGTCCTCGCCGATGCAGCCCATATCCACCGCCAGCAGCTCGTCCACCACCGGCAGGGTGGCGCCGCCGTGGCCCACCTCCTCGTGGACGGTGAGGGTGAAGTAGCTGTCGAACCGGGGACGCGCCCCGGTGGCGTGCATCCGCCACAAGAGGGTCAAAAGGCAGGCGGAGCTTGCCTTGTCGTCCAGAAAGCGGGACTTCACAAAGCCGCTTTCGGTAACAACGGTCTTGGGGTCGTAGCAGACGTAGTCGCCGGCGGCGATGCCCAGGGCCTCCACGTCCTGCTTGCTGCGCACCTTCTCGTCGATGCGCACCGCCATGTTCTTTTCGTCCCGGGGGCGGGTGGCGGCGTCGTCCTGCACATGGACGGCGGGGGAGAGGCTGAGCACCGTGCCGGTGTAGACCTTGCCATCCCGGGTGTAGATGCGGCAGTATTCGCCGTCCAGGGTGGGCATCAGCGGGCCGCCCACCTTTGTGACCATCAGCATGCCGTCGGCGGTGATGGAGCGCACCATCAGGCCCAGGGTGTCCACATGGGCGCACAGGCCCACGGTGCGGCCGGTCTCCCGGCCGGGCACCTTCACCACCAGGTTGCCCTTGTTGGTGAGCCAGGCCTCAAAGCCCAGCCCTTCGGCAATGTCCTTGGCCAGGGCCGTCGCCTTGTGGGTGAAGCCGCTGGGGCTGTCCTGCCCGAGGAGTTTTTGCAGGGTGTCCAGCAGGAAGGCCTGCTGCTCCTGTTCCAGAATTTTCTCGTCCGTCATTCCCGTTCGTCCTCCCTTGAAGTACTGGTTCCATCTTACAGAAAATCCCGCCAAATGGCAAGGGCCGCCCGCCTTGACAAGCCTTTTGAAAAAGGCGTATACTTAAGTGTAATTTTTGTCTTATCGGAAGGATGTGTTTGCGAGTATGGATCCGCTGATCCTCCAGTCCGACTTCGGTTATGCCGACGGCGCGGTGTGCGCCATGTACGGCGTGGCCCAGGGCGTTTGCCCCGAGCTGCGGGTGTTCGACCTCACCCACGACATTCCCCAGTACGACATCTGGGAGGCCAGCTACCGCCTGATCCAGACGGTGAGCTACTGGCCGGAGAACAGCGTGTTCGTCAGCGTGGTGGACCCGGGCGTGGGCTCCACGAGGCGCAGCATCGCGGTGAAGACCGCCGAGGGCCACTACATCATCACGCCGGACAACGGCACCCTGACCCACATCAAGCGGATGTGCGGCATTGAAGAGGCCCGCATCATCGACGAGACCGTGAACCGGCTGGCGGGTTCCGGCGAGAGCTACACCTTCCACGGCCGTGACATCTACGCCTACACCGGCGCGCGGCTGGCTTCGGGCGTCATCACCTTCCAGCAGGTGGGGCCTCAGGTGCCCGTGGAGAGCGTCATCGAGCTGCCGGTCATCGAGGCGGAGTTTGAAAACGACGTCATCACCGGCACCATCGACGTGCTGGACGTGCGCTTCGGTTCCCTGTGGACCAACATCCCCCGGGAAATGTTCGCCAGACTCGGCGTTTCCCACGGCGGCCGGGTGGAGGTGTCCATCGCCAACGACACCCGCACCCTCTACAAGAACATCATGGTCTATGCCAAGAGCTTTGCCGACGTGAACGTGGGCGAGCCGCTGCTCTACGTCAACAGCCTGGACTGCGTGGCCGTTGCCATCAACCAGGGCAGCTTCTCCAAGGCCTACAACATCGGCACCGGCATCAACTGGCGCATTGCCCTGCGCAAAGCGCCCCGCATCGTCTACGAATAAGGCGGTGCGCTTCCTTTGATTCTCCGCAAAAGGGGCGGTCCCTTTTGCCGGTGAATAGTCTTTGTTTTATAACGTGAGGAGTGTGCAACATGAAAAATTCTTCCATCAAGACCGTGGTCGCGGTGGGCATCGGCGCCGCCCTGTTCTTTGTGCTGGGCCGCTTTGTGGCCATCCCCAGCGGTGTGCCCAACACCAACATCAGCCTGCAGTACGCCATTCTGGGCATGCTGGCCGCCATGTACGGCCCTGTGGCCGGCGGCCTGATCGGCTTCATCGGCCACACCCTGATCGACCTGTCCTGGGGCGGCAGCCCCTGGTGGAGCTGGGTCATCGCCTCCACCCTGGTGGGCGTGATCGTGGGCCTGACCGCCAAAAAGATGGCTCTGTCTGAGGGCGACTTCGGCAAGGGCAAGCTGGCCCTGTTCGCCGTGGCCAACGTGGTGGCCAACGCCGTCTCCTGGCTGCTGGTGGCCCCCGGCCTGGATATCCTCATCTACGCCGAGCCCGCCGACAAGGTGTTCACCCAGGGCGCCTTTGCCGCCATCGTCAACAGCCTGACCGCCGTCATCGTGGGCGGCCTGCTGGTGGCTGCTTTCTGCAAGACCATCGCCAAGAAGGGCTCGCTGGATAAGGAGTAAGCTCCTTTTTCCCGGCACATCGCCCGTCGGAACGCTTGTGCGGCAAGCCGTTTCGGTGCGTTTTGCATCGGGGGCAGGGCAGTGCCCTGCCCCCGTTTCCTTTGATTTTTGAACTGCGAGGAGCGCTGCTTTATGGAGCCCATCATTTCCTTCCGGGATTTCACCTTCCAGTACCGCGCCCAGGCCCGGCCCACCCTCTGCAACATCGACCTGGACATCTATCCCGGCGAAAAGATCCTCATCGCCGGGCCCTCGGGCTCGGGCAAATCCACCCTTGCCAGCTGCATCAACGGCCTCATTCCCTTCAGCTATCCGGGCGAATCCACCGGCACGCTGACGGTGGACGGCATGGAGGCCAAAAAGGAGAGCATCTTTGCCCTGTCCAAATCGGTGGGCACGGTGCTGCAGGACCCGGACGGCCAGTTCATCGGCCTGACGGTGGCGGAGGACATCGCCTTCGCGCTGGAGAACGACTGCGTGCCTCAAAAGGAGATGCGCGCGGCGGTGGACCGGGCGGCGAAACTGGTGGACGTGGACCATCACCTGAGCTTTGCGCCCCACGAGCTTTCCGGCGGGCAGAAGCAGCGGGTGAGCCTTGCGGGCGTGATGGTGGACGCGGTGAAAATTCTGCTGTTCGACGAGCCGCTGGCGAACCTTGACCCGGCGGCGGGCAAGCAGACCATCGAGCTCATCGACCGCATCCAGAAGGAGACGGACACCACCGTGCTCATCATCGAGCACCGGCTGGAGGACGTGCTCTGGCGCAGCGTGGACCGCATCGTGCTGATGGAAGAGGGCCGCATCGCCGCCGACCTGCGCCCGGACGAGCTTTTGTGCTCGCCGCTGCTGGTGGAGGCGGGCATCCGCGAGCCCCTCTACCTCACCGCGCTGAAATACGCCGGCGTGGCCCTCACGCCGGAGAAAAAGCCCGCCCACCCGGACACCCTGACCCTCACCGAAGCCGACAAGGACGCGGTGCGCGCCTGGTACCAGGCGGCTCCCGCCCCGGCCCCGGCCCCCGAGCAGCCGGCGCTGCTGGAGGTGAAGGACCTGTGCTTTGGCTACACCAAGGACCGGCCCACTCTGAAAAACGTCTCCTTCTCCATCCGCAAGGGGGAGATGGTGAGCATCGTGGGCCGCAACGGCGCGGGCAAATCCACCCTTTCCAAACTCATCTGCGGCTTTGAAAGCCCCGATTCCGGCTCCATTTCCCTGGACGGCCGGGACATCACCGGCGACACCATCCGCCAGCGGGCCAAACGCATCGGCTATGTGATGCAGAACCCCAACCAGATGATCTCCAAGACCATGATCTTCGACGAGGTGGCCCTGGGCCTTGCCCACAGCGGCCTGTCCGACGAGGAGATCCGGGAGCGGGTGGAGGACACGCTGAAAATTTGCGGGCTTTACCCCTTCCGCAACTGGCCGGTGAGCGCCTTGAGCTTCGGCCAGAAAAAGCGGGTGACCATTGCCAGCGTGCTGGCCCTGGGGCCGGACGTCATCATTCTGGACGAGCCCACCGCCGGGCAGGACTTCCGCCACTACACCGAAATCATGGAATTTCTGCGGGGGCTGAACCAGCGGGGGGTGACGGTGCTGATGATCACCCACGACATGCACCTGATGCTGGAATACACCCCCCGGGCGCTGGTGTTCAGCGACGGGCGGCTCATTGCCGACCGCTCCGCCGCCGAGGTGCTCTGCGACCCGGAGCTCATCGCCCGGGCGGCGCTGAAGGAGACCAGCCTGTTCACCCTGGCGAACGACTGCGGCATCGCGCCGCCGGAAGCCTTCGTCCAGCGGTTCATCGACTTTGACCGGGAGGTGCGGGAACATGGCCGCTAACACCGTTCTGAACTATCTGCCCCGCAAGAGCTTCGTTCACGGGCTCACCGGCGCCACCAAGCTGGCGTTTTTCCTGCTGTTCACCTTTGCCAGCATGATCACCTACGACACCCGGGTGCTCATCGGCCTGATGGCGGTAAGCTTCGCCGCCTTCAAGGCCAGCCGCATCAAGCTGCGGGAAGTGCGCTTCATGCTGGTGTTCATGCTGGTGTTCCTGATCCTGAACAACGTGTTCATCTATCTGTTCAGCCCGGAGCAGGGCGTGGAAATTTACGGCACCCGCCACGTCATCGTCACCCTGTTCTGGCGCTACACCATCACCTGGGAGCAGCTGTTCTACACCCTGAACATCTCGCTGAAATACTTCGTGGCGCTGCCGGTGGCCATCCTGTTCATCTCCGCCACCGACCCCAGCGAGTTCGCCGCCAGCCTCAACCGCATCGGCGTGTCCTACCGGGTGGGCTACTCGGTGGCCATCGCCCTGCGCTACATCCCCGACATCCAGCGGGACTACCACAGCATCAGCCAGGCCCAGCAGGCCCGGGGCGTGGAGCTGGGCAAGAGCGAAAAGCTCAGCGCCCGGCTGAAAAACTCGGTGAACATCCTCTTGCCCCTCATCCTCTCCAGCCTGGCCCGCATCGACACCATCAGCAACGCCATGGAGCTGCGGGGCTTCGGCAAGAAGAAAAAGCGCACCTGGTACGTCCAGCGGCCCTTCGCCCGGAACGATTATCTTGTGCTGGCTCTGGGCGTGGCCCTGCTGCTGGCCAGCCTGGTCATCACCTTCTGGGACGGCGACCGCTTCTTCAACCCCTTTGTTTGACCCTTTGACGCAATCAAAAACAGCCCTTCGCCCCGGCGCAGTGCCGCAAGCGAAGGGCTGTTTTTCTGTTCAGTCGCACCGGAGCAGGGCAAGGCTCAGATCGTCCTCGCTCACCCGGGAGAACACCTCCCGCAGATTGTGCTCCAGCGCCTCGGCGGCCTCCTCCTCGGTGCAGCGGGCGAACCCCTCGCACAGCCGCTTCACCGCGGCGGCGGGCCGGCCGGCGGCGGCGTCGTAGAGCGCGTCGCCGCAGCCGTCGCTGGTGAGCAGGAGGGTGGTGGGGCCCGTCTCCCGGCGGCGCAGCACCCGCAGATGCTCCTCGGCGCAGGGGCCGCTGAAAAAGTAGGTCTCGTTGGCGTAGCGGCCGTTCTCCGGCAGCGAGAGCGCCTCGCCGGCGGAAAAGACATAGCCGTCGCCGATGTGCAGCACCAGCAGCCGGCCGTCCCGGTGGCGGACGGCGCACAGCAGGGTGCAGTAGGCCTCCTGCCGGTCAAGGCCGGTGGCGTCCAGCCGTTCCAGACCCGCCTCCAGTACCCGCCGGGCCAGCTCCCGGTCCTCCAGGGCATACAGCTCGTCGAACCGCTGGGGCAGCCAGCGCACCGCCCAGCCGCAGAGCGCCCGGGCGGCCACCTCCGAGCGGGGGCAGCTGCCCGCGCCGTCGCACACCGCTGCCACGGCCCAGTCGCCGGTGTGCAGCGCCTTTGCCTCGTCCTGGCAGGGCACGCCCCGCACCTGGTGGGACAGCCCCCGGTACACCGCCGCCGCCGTTTTCATCGCCATATTATCCTCTCCTTCTCAGCGAGTCTCAGTTCTGACCCCCGTCGGACTCCAGTTCAAAGCTCGGGTGCTCGATGGTCTGCTTGCTGGCCAGGCTGACGCTGCGGCTCACAAGGTTGAAAAAGTCGATCACCGACAATTCCTCCAGCCGCTCCACCTTCTCCACGGTGAAGTGCTGCAGGCTCTTGTAGCCCTCGCCCATGCTCAGGCAGCGGGTGCGCAGGCGGTTGTCACGCAAAAGGGCGTGCACCCGCTCCGCCGCCCTGCGCACCTCCGTCTCCGGCTCGGTGGAGACGCCGTCGCTCAGAATCACCAGCCAGGGCACAAAGGCGTTGTTGCCCACCTCTGCCAGCTCCCGCTGGTGGCTCTCCAGCCGGTCCAGGGCGCAGTTGACCCCCTCCGCCAGGCGGGTGAGGGTGCCGGTGGCCCGGATGGGGCTGCGCAGCACCTTTTCGCAGGCGGCGTCGAAGGCGCCGAAGTCGCAGACCACCTCCGCCCGGTCGCCGAAGGTGACGATGCACACGTCGGCGGCGTCCCGGGCGAGGATCTCGGAATGGGTGCGGCGGAAGAAGTTCTCGATGCCCTGGTTCACCTTGTCGATCATGCCGCTCACCGCCATGGAGGCGGAGACGTCCACGCAGAAGCACAGCAGGATGCGCTTGCTGCGGTTGCTGCTGAGTTCTTCCTGTTTGACATACATTTCCAGGATCTTCTTGTCCATGATTTATCCTTTCCGGGCGCATTGCCCCGTCTCAAAAGAAGTTGCCGCCCCGGTGATAGCACCGGTCGCACAGCAGAGGCCTTTTGTTTCGCCGCGCGCCGATGACCACGCCCCTGCGCGTCTGGAAGTTCCGGCCGCAGCGGTCGCAGCGGGCGATGGGCGTCTCGGCGGTCTTGCACCGCTCACACAGCGGCACCCAGCCGTTGTTCTCCATGCTCCAGCGCTGCTGCACGGTCACCTCCATCGGCGCGCCGCAGCAGGCGCAGGGCACGGGGGAGGCGGCGCAGCTTTCGCAGAGGTACATCCCGTCGGGGCCGGGAACGTTCCCGTCGTGATAGAACACCTGGCGGATGGTGGGCACAAAGCTCCTGCCGCAGGCGACGCACCGCGCCGTCTCGCCCGCCGGCTCCTTGCCGTGGAGGCTGATGAAGCGGCGGCAGGTGCGGCAGAACAGGGCGTCCTTGCGCTTGGCAGAGCCGGGCGCGGTGAGTTCGGCATAGGTGTTTTTGCCGATGTTGAACTCCCGGTGGCCGCACAGCGCGCTGGGGCAGCGCACATCCACAAAGAAGGGGTCCTCGCGGTTGTATTCGTGAAATTTCACCGGGAACAGCTCATTGGTGAACACACCGCCCTCCACCAGTTCCAGATAGCGGTGGAGCACATTGGCCCACTGACCGGCGCTGCAGGGCTTCCACTCGGTGAAGGCGGCGGCGAAGGCCGTGGTCACGGCGAAGGTCAGGTTCTTCCAGATCATCAAGTTGTCGCCGTCCGGCACATCGTCGGGGTTGCCCGTGTCCTTGGGGTAGGGGAACTTGCGCTCTCGCATGCAGGTAAGGAAGTCCTTTTCACCCTTGTTCACAAAGGGGTTCTGGCCGCAGAGCAGGATCTCAAAGAGCAGCACCGCCAGCGAGAACCGCTCCTCCTCCAGGCCGCGCAGCAGGGTGCCGTAGCGCACCTGGCCCCGGGGCCGGGCCACGTTTTGGCCGTTCACGGTCACAAAGGGGCAGGTGAACTCGTCGGTGCCCACCGGGCAGGGGTAGCCGTCGAACTGGTAGCTGTCGGTGTCCACCAGAAAGACGCTGCCGCTGTTGGTCAGGTCCACCATCACGTTGCCGGCGTTTACGTCGCCCATGAGGATGTTTTTCCGGTGCAGCCGCTCCATCAGCTGCGCCAGCCGCATCGCCACCCGGATCAGGTCCCGCCGGGTCCAGCCGCTCATCAGCTCGTCGTGCACCGCCCGGCCGCCGATCTTCAGCACCGTTTTGGACAGGGGCATCGCCCCTTTGGGGGCCCGGGGCATCAGATAGCCCACAAACTGCCCCTGCTCATTTTTCAGCAGGTGCACCGGCCAGCACACCCCCGGGATGCGGGGGTCGTGGGCCAGCATGGTGCGCAGTTTTTCCTGCCGCTGGGCCGTCAGCTGGCCGGGGTGGTAGATCTTCGCCACCAGCCCGGGGAACTGCTCGCACAGGTAGATGACGCCCTCGCCGCCCCGGGCCGTCTCGCCGCCCTCGGTGAGCGGCTCGCCCAGGCGCACCCGCTGCCCCTCTTCGGTGAGCAGCTCATCCCCCGGCTGCACCGGCCGGTCCAGCTCCAGAGATGCGTCGCCGGGGCTGCGCAGGGCGGGGCGGGAGGGGAACCGCTCGGAGACCGCCGGCTCCTCCGCGGGCTGCTGGGAGAGGGGCGCGGCTTCGGGCTGCGCCTCCACCAGCCGGTCCAGTTCGCCCAGCACATCCTTTTTCCGCCAGTTGGCCCGCTGGGCCGCGTCCAGGGCCTGGCGGTACATCCGGTCGGTCTTCTGCCGCAGCTGCTTCAGCAGGGGAGAATCCTGCTCCGCGGCGGCAAAGGGCAGGCAGCTGCGGAACACCCGGCAGCTCCACTCCTCCGCCTCGACGCCCGCCGGGTCCCGGCTGACCCGGGCCACCACCGCGAAGGGGGTCTTTTCCCGGTCCAGCCGCTGGGGCAGGCCGGTGGGGCCGGCGGTGAGCACACAGATGCGCTCAAAGCAGCGGTCCTCCAGAAAGTCCGCCAGCGCCTCCTCGTCGCTGCGGCCCGGGTCGGGATAGCCCGTGGGCCCCAGCTGCAGGCTGTTGCGCACAAAGACATAGGCGTTTTTGCTGGGCGTCAGCGCCTCCCGGCGCTTTTGCAGCTCTTCCAGCTCCGCGCGGCGGCTGTCGTCGCCCAGGCAGGCCAGCATCTGCTTGTAGATGGCGGAGCGCTGCTCGGTGTCCCGCATGAGGTGGTAGAGGGTGGTGGCCTCCACCATCAGCGCCTGGCGGGGGTCGCGTCCGGCCAGGCGGATGGCGTCGGTCAGCGGGCCTTCCACAAAGCGGCGCTCGCTGTCCCGCCGGAGCAGGCTGCCGTCCAGCACAAAGCGGTGGGTGGCGGCCAGTTCCAGCAGCGCGCGCCGGTCCAGCGCGCCGCCCGCGTACTCCTTCAGCCCCTCCAGCGGCTGCACGGCGGCCAGCTTCTGGGTAAACAGCTGGTCCTGCACGCTCTGCCAGCTGGCTTCGCTCTTGTCTTTCAGCAGCAGCTCCTGGCGCACCTTTTCCAGTTCCGCCTGCAATTCCCGATTGCGCTGCTCGCTCTGGCGGGCGCCGACGTATTCGCCGATCTTGGCGATCAGCTCCTCTTCCACGCCGCAGCAGACTCCCTTCTCCACCTCGATGCGGGCGCTTTTCAGCGCCGCCAGCACCTCGGTCTCATCGCAGCCGGTGCGGGCCTGCAGGGCCTCCACCGAAATGAGCTTCAGCGCCTTGGCCCGCGCAAGGCAGGCGGCGAGGCGGTCCGCCTGGGCCCGCAGCTGTTCCACCCACAGGGTGTTCAGCAGCGACTGCATGGTCTCGATGCCTTCCTCCCATTCCTTCTGGGACATCTTGGCAAAGATTTGGCCGTTGTCGTGGCCGAGCCAGGCGTTGCGCACCTCGCTGCCCCGGTTGTTCAGCTTCTTCCAGCGGGTCTTCTGCTCGGCGTCGTCGCCGGCGTAAAGCGCCCGCAGCCCGTCCGGGCAGGCCCGCTTCACCAGCGGGAACACGTCGTAGCTCTCCGGCTCCAGGTCGCCCAGCAGCGACCCCACCTTCAAAAGGCCCGCCAGGTCAAAGCAGCGGATGATGCGCTGCCGGTCCTCGGCGGAGAACCGGCCCCGCAATTCTCTTTTGATACGGGCGGTGTACTCCGCGCCGGAGGCCCGGTTCAGCTCCCACAACCGCAGGCCCAACTGGGTCTCCAGGCTTCTGCGGTCCAGCACCGCCGGGAAATTATTGTCCCGCCGGGCATCGTCCTTTTTGCGGTTGTTCTTCTCCACGCAGGCCCGGAAAAAGGCCTCGAACTCCGATTCCGGCAAAACGCGCAGATAAAACTGCTGCAGATACTCCCGCAGCTCTCCCCCCGCCTCGTGGGCGGCCGCCGAGCGGACCCTGGCCTGGGGCCCGGCCCCCGCTTTTTTCATCCCTGCGTTTCCTTCCATTTTTCATGACCTCCTGACGGGTCGCTGCCCCTTTGCGCGTTTTTTGCTTTTTTCATTATACTGCAACCAAAAGCAGCATTTCAACGAGCGCCCCGCTCTGCTTTTTTTATAGCGCCGGACGCGGCGGAAGTTAAAGGCCGGACGAAAAAAATTTTTTCTTTTTAACTTTTTCGGGCCGCGGCGCTATAAAGCAGGGTGACGGCAGCATCTCTTCGGCACTTGCGCCCCGCGAAGGATCTGCACTATAATAAATACGTCTTTGACGCAAGGAGGAAAAACCATGTATCGTTATGAAGATCTCATGCTGGACGACCTGCTGGAGGACCCTTCCTTTGATGAGGACGATCCCGAAGTTCTGTACGCCCTGGCCCGGTGCTATCTGGAGGGCAAGGGCGTTGCGGCCGACGAGGCCATCTATCGGAAATTTCTGAAAAAAGCCGCCGACGCGGGCAGCAAGACCGCCCGCCTGGAGCTGGAAGCCGCCGCGCCGGCGCAGCCCGACGAGCCCAAAGAGGCGGGCGACGCCTGCCTGGATGAGGCCGCCCTGTGCCGGTCGAAAGGTGACATCTCCGGCGAGATCGCCGCTTTGGAGCGGGCGTGGGCCACGCCCGGGCGCTACAGCCCGGAGCAGGCCCAGGCCATCAACCTGCGGCTGGGCGAGCTTTACTCCCAGCCCGGCCCCTGGGAGGCGCCGGAGCGCAGCTACGCCAGCTACTGCACCGCCGTTGAGATGGGCAGCAGCGTCGCCCCGCTCCGCTGCGCGGACTGTCTGCGCCGGGGCTACGGCTGCACCGCCAGCGAGAGCGACAGCCGGGCGATGATCCTGCTGGCCGCCCAGCGGGGGCCGGCCCGTCTGAAGTACGACACCGCCCTGGACATACTGGACAGCACCCCCGGCGAGGCGCTTCTGCTCCTGGACAAGGCGCAGGAAGAACTGGAAAGCGACGGGGGCAACGAGCCTCTGCTGCGCCGGGTGCGGCTGCATCTGGCGGCGCTGAAAAACGGCGGCTGCCTGCCGGAGGAGATGGTGGCGGCGGCGCTGGCGGAAACGGAGGACCCCTCGGTGACCTCGCTGCTGCTGGCCACCTTCACCCGGCAGCCCCGGCTCATCACCCAGGCCGTATCCCCCTTCGTGAGCCGCATGGCCCGCCAGCCCGGCAAAGACCAGCCGGGCTGGCTGAACCTTGCCGCCGACCTGGGCGACGCCTATGCCCGCGAGGAGCTGAAGCGCCGCAATATGGCGGACTTTGCCCGCATCATCCGGGAGGAGCCGCAGGCCGAACCGCTGCCTCCGGAGACGGACGCGGCCGGCCCCGCTCCGCAGCCCGGCCCCGCCTGGCCGGGGCTGCCGACCCTCACGCCCGAACAGGCGGCCCGGCGCAAACGGCAGGACCGCATTGCCCGGCGCATCAGCGTGGTGCTGGCGGTGCTCTTTGTGGCGTTCATCTTCCTGGGGCCGACGGTCACCCGCTTGTTTTCCTCCGAACAGATGCCGGATATGCTGAACAGCCTGTCCGCCAACAACACCACCCTTGCCCGGCGCACCACCTACTCCTATGACGAGGACGCCTTCGCCCAGAAGCAGGGGGGCACCTTCAACACCGGCGAGAGCTACGACAGCGCTCTCTATGCCTCCACCAGCTACAACGCGGTGGAGTACCAGCTGGAAGGGAAGTACGACACGCTGACCGGCCGCTGGGGCATCGACTCGAACTTCATCAACACCACCTGCCAGAGCAGCTTTTCGGTGTATGCCGACGGCCGGTGCGTCTATGAGTCGCCGGTCATCACCGGCGGCAGCGCCCCCTGCGACGTGGAGGTGGATGTGACCGGCTGCAACCTGCTGACCATCATCTTCCAGGGCGCCGACGGCTCCGCCCGGTTCGCCGACGCGGAACTGGAAAACCGCTCGGGGGTCAAAACGCCCGCCGACGCCCTGCCGGAGCTGGCGCCCGGCGCCTGGCTGAGCGGCATGAACCTGATGCAGGGTGATTTCTACTCCGGCGACAGCGGCCACTCGGTGAGCACCAGTATTTACAGTTATGACTCGGCGGAGACCTTTGCCACCTTCTATCTGGGCGGGGAATACGAGAGCCTCAGCGCCGTACTGGAGGTGTCGGCCAGCGCCCCCATGTATCTGGAGGTGTACGGCGATGATGAGCTGCTCGCCTCCAGCGAACCCATGGCCAACGGCAGCGTGCCTTTCTCGGCGGATCTGAAGGGCTGCCAGCAGCTCACGGTCCGGTTCTGCCTTAGCGACTCCGACGCTGCCGCCTACGGCGGCTCCATCACTCTGGCGGGGGCCCGGCTGTCCCGCAATCCGCTGTGAGCCCGCTCTGTTCAAAACGCATCTCTGCCGCCGCGGCTTTTGCGCCGCGGCGGCTTTTTTCATCGTTTCAAAAAATTTTTCCGTTTTTCTTTAACTGCCTCCGCCGCCCGCCCTATATAGGGGGTGTAAGCGATCGCGCAACCACTCAACAACAAAAAGAAAAGAGGAAAAAACATGAAAAAGATGAAACTTGCCTGCCTCGCGGCGGCCTCGCTGCTGATGCTCTCCGTCCTGGCCGGATGCTCCGCCCCCGCCTCCTCCGCCTCTGCCGCGTCCTCCGCGCCCTCCGTCTCCCAGTCCATCGCCTCCGGGCCGGACAGCGCCCCCGCCGAGAAAGAGACCGCCTCCCGCCCCGAGGCCACCCCCGAAGCGGACAGCTCCGCTTCCCAGCCTGCTGAAGAAACTGTGGTGGCGGTGACCGGGCTGCGGCTCTCCGCCACCTCCAAGTCCCTGAAGCCCGGCCAGAGCGGGACGCTGGAAGTCTACACCAGCCCCCGGGAGGCCGCTGCCCCCGAGGCGGAAGGCCTTGCCTGCACCAGCAGCAACGAGACCGTGGTCACCGCGTCGGTGAGCGGCGAGGGCCGCGTTTCCCTGAAGGCGGTAGCCGCCGGCTCCGCCGAGGTGACCGTCACCTACCAGGGCTTCTCCGCCGTCTGCCGCGTGACCGTGGCGGCTCCGGCTCCCGCCGCCACCGCCGCGCCCCAGACCCCCGCGACGCAGGCTCCCTCCACCCAGACTCCCGCCGCCACCCCTGCGCCAGAAACTCCCGCGCCCACTCCCGCTCCCACCCCTGTGCCTACCCCTGTGCCCACCCCCGTGCCCACTCCCAGTGGCTCCTGCCCGGTGGACAACTCCACCCTGCTGAGCGACGGCAGCTGCGCGCTGGCCGGCCTGCACTGGATGTACCAGGACCCCACCAACGGCTACGGTTTCTCCGAGGAACTGATCCAGGCCTGGCGTGACGCCTGCAACGCCACCGACGCGCCCCTGAACGTCATCATTCCCGGCGGCGGCATCATGGGCTACACCTGCGAGCAGTGCGGCGGCGACATCGTCATCAAGGCTCAGGGCCCCGTTCTGGGCTGCGAGAACGGCTGCTGGTAAGCCGGTTTCAAACGCCGGGCCGCGTTGCAACGGCCCGGCGTTTTTGCTATACTGAGAGCAAACGGGCGGCCCGCCGGGCCGCCTCCAACGGCTGCGAGGGAATTTGCCATGAAACGAGTTTATATCACTGCCGTCCCGCTGGACAGCAACTTCGCCATCCAGCGCCAGACGGCGCTGCCCGCCAACTACACCGCCCACCACCCGCCCCGGGCGGCCTATTACCCCATCGTGCCCGTTATTGAGGACACCGCCCGCCCCGGAGACGAGGTGCGGGTGATCGCCGTGCGCCAGACCAACGCGCCCCACAGCGAGAACCTGGAGATCTTCCGCCGGGAGCTGGAGGAGCTGGGCCTGCCCTTCACCCTCACCGACCTGACGGTGCCGGAGACCCAGCAGAAGAACGCCCTGCTGGACCTGTTCGAGGCCCTCACCGGCTGCATGGAGCCGGACGCCTGCTACTACGCCTGCGTCACCTTCGGCACCAAGACCTGGCCGCTGGTGCTCTCCTCGGCGCTGCGCTACGCCGAAAAGCTGCTGGACGGCACCGAGGTCAAGGGCGTTTACTACCGGGAGATCACCCGCAAGGCGGGGGAGCAGACCGGCGTGGCCCAGTACGACGTGAGCGCCCTGTTCACGCTGGATTCCATCATCGACCTGGCCGCCGGGGCCGGCGTGGAGAATCGGCAGGCCTTTTTGCGGCTGCTGCTGCACCCCGACCGGGAGGCGTGACCATGACAGAGCAACTGCAAGAACTGGAACGCCGCATCGAGGAACACCCTCTGTGGCGTCTGCCCGGGGAGCAGCGGCTGCAGGACACCGCCCGCTGGCAGGAGCTGTGGCTGCTGGTGATGCGCCGCAAGGGGTTCCTGCAAAAGGTGGAGCGCCGGCTGCAAAGCCAGGAGAACGTTCTGGCCGAGGACGAGGACGAACTGCAAAGCGCCCGTTTCAGCGGCGCGGGGCGGCGTCGGCAGCAGTACGACAGCTGCGCCTTTGCCGAGAGCCTGCGGGCGGCGGTGAAAGGCTACGCCCCCGAAAAAGGCGGTTCGTTCCTTGCCTATTTCGACGCCATTTACGAAAAAGACCTGCACCGGGCGGCCAACCGGGAACAGGGCCAGCGGCAGGAGAGCGCCCAGCCTCTGACCCGGTGGGAGACGAACCTGTGGAAAGAGCTTTGCCGCCTGACGGAAAAACGGGGGCTGGACCCCCGGGAGCTGCCCGCCCGCTTTTACGTTGAACTGGCGGACGTGCTGGGCGTGCGTCCGGAGCAGCTGGAGCGGGTGATCCGCAAGTGCAGCGCCACCCGGTGGATCACCTCGCTGGACCGGGAGGAGGACGACCCTTTGCCCGAGCCGGAGGACCTGTCCGCCCGCAGTGAGATGGACCGTCTGGAGAGCGTCCAGTTGGTCATGGAGTCCATCGCTCTGTTCGCCGAGCGGGACGCGGCGGAATACCCCCGGCTGTTCTTCACCACCGACGTGCTGGCGCCCATGCGGGCCCAGGAGCCCACGGTGGACCCCACCGTCTACTGCGCGCTGCTGGAAAAGCAGGAGCCGCTGCTCTGGGCCCGGGTGTTCCCCCGGGGCTACATCGATTTCGTGTTCCTGCCGCCCCCGGCGCCGGACACCCTGCGCCATCTGCTGGCGGCGCGGATGGGCCACCCGCTGCAGGATTCCACCATCGCCGCCTTCAAGGAAGTCACCCCGGCGGCGGTGAGCTACCAGCGCAAGCGGTACACCACCGCCATGCGGCTGCTGGCCGCCCAGCTGCGGGACTGAACCTTCCCAGAGAAAACGCCGGCCGGGACGGGCAATTTTTGCCCCCCGGCCGCATATGTTGTTGACAGCCCGGCTGCGGGCGGGGAGTGACGATGAGCAAAAACCGAGTGATCTTTCTTGCCGGCGCGGCGGCGGCGCTGGCCGCGGCGGCGGGGCTTTTGTTCTGGCGGCAGAGCAGCCGGCTTATGCTGGATTTTTCTTACAGCGACGAGGCCTTCGGCAACCCGCTGATGGGTTTTGCGCCCTCCGCCTGGCACAGCGAGGTGGCCGAGGACGTGACCCTGCTGTACATGGACATCACCTGGCGGGAGCTGGAACCGGAGGAAGGGGTGTTCGACTGGGCCGCCATCGAGGAGGAAAACCAGCTGGAGCGCTGGCGCAAGGAGGGCAAGCACATCCTGCTGCGCTTCGTGTGCGATCTGCCCGGCGACGAGGCTCACATGGACATTCCCGACTGGCTCTGGGAAAAGACCGGCGGCGCGGGCGTTGCCTATGACAACTCCTACGGCCGCGGCTTTTCGCCGGATTACAGCCACCCGGAGTTCATCGCCTGCCACCGGCGGGCGGTGGAGGCGCTGGGCGAGCGCTACGGCGGCGACGACTTCATCAGCTTCATCGAGCTGGGCAGCCTGGGCCACTGGGGCGAGTGGCACATCCGTTCCTCCCGGGGGCTGCCTCCCATGCCCCAGCGGGAAGTGCGGGAGCAGTACATCGAGCCCTGGACCGAGGCCTTTCCCAACGCCCGCATCCTGATGCGCCGCCCCTTCGCGGAGGCGAAGGAACACGGCTTCGGCCTGTACAACGACATGGCCGGCCACCCCGAGGCCACCGCCGAGTGGCTGGGCTGGATCGCCGAGGGCGGGGAATACGACCAGACCGGCGAGGAAAACGGCCTTGTGCCCATGACCGACGCCTGGCGGACCGCCCCGGTGGGCGGGGAGTTCACCAGCTCGCTGCCCATGGAGCAGATGCTGGACACGGACCTGGAGACCACCCTCGGCCTTCTGCGGGATTCCCACACCACCTTCCTGGGCCCCAAGATCGCCGACGAGGAGTTCCCCGAGGGCTACGACGCGGTGCTTTTGAGTCTGGGCTACCGGCTCTGGATCTCCCGGGCGGAAATTTCCCCCGGGCTGCTGGGCGGGGCGGACGTGACGCTGACCTGGCAGAACAGCGGCTCCGCGCCCCTGTACGCCGACTGGCCGGTGTACCTGCAGGCCGTGGACGAGGCGGGCCGGGTACTGGAACAGGCGCAGGTGGAACTGGAGCTTTCCGGCCTTTTGCCCGGCGAAACGGCCGAGACCGTCACCCGTCTGCCTTCCGCGAAGCTGCGGGGGAAAGACGCCTGCGCCGCGCTGCGGCTGGTCATCGTGGACCCGCTCACCGGCCGGCCGGCGGTGCGTTTTGCCAACCGGGAGGCGGCAGGGGAGGACACGGCGCTGGTTTTGTGGAAAGGATTGTAACGCGCGCTGAAACAAAGGCGGAAAAAACGTCACTTTGCCAGCGCCGGAACGCTTCACAGATGGCGGTTTTTGTGCTATCATGAGGTATACTGATATAAATTATCGGCAAACACGGGCAAACCCGTGGACGCAAAGCCTTAGTGCCTAAACAGAGTTTTCTGCATGGTTGACTGGCCGCAACGCTCTTTGTTGCGGCCGGTTTTTTTGTATAAAGGAGATTGTCTATGCCCACCGAATACGACGCTCTGACAATGACCGGCTCCGGCGGCGCGGTATCCTTTGCCCTCACAAAGATCTCCGCCGACAAAATGCCCGAGACCATCAACGGCGAGAGCGGCCACCACATCTGCTATGTGAAGGTGCTGACCGAGCTGATCGCCCGGGAGCTGACGCGGCAGACCGGCCGCTACGGCCTGGACGAGGAGAAGATCGGGCAGATCGCGCTGGCCTCCTGCCTGCACGACATCGGCAAGTCCCGTATTCCTCAGGCCATTCTGGAAAAGCGGGGCGTGCTGACCCCGGTGGAATACGACATCGTGAAAAAGCACACCACCCTGGGGGGCGAGCTGATCGACCGCTTCGGCGCTTCGCTGGACCCCCAGATCCGGGCCTATGCCCGGGACGTGTGCCTGTTCCACCACGAGCGGTTCGACGGCACGGGCTATCCCCACGGGCTGAAGGGCAGCGACATCCCCATCTGGGCGCAGATCGTCTCCATTGCCGACGCCTACGAGGCCATCACCTCCGAGCGCAGCTACAAAAAGGCCCTCTCCCGGGACGTGGCGCTGGAGATGATCTCCAACGGCATGTGCGGCGTGTTTGACCCGCTGCTGGTCCAGTGCCTCATCCGGGTGGCGGACCACCGCCATCTGGAGGACATCCGCAGCAGCCTGATGACCTCCCGGGCGCTGCACATCGACCCCTACGCCCTGCCGCCCAAAAAGGTGCTGCTGATGGGCAACCTGCGGTATGTGACGCCTCAGTTCCTGGAGGACAGCTTCCCCGGCGCCCACATCTCCGTCATCGGAAAATGCGCCCAGGACCCGGGCCGGGGCGTGAAGGTCTACGACGCGGAGGCCCCCAACTACAAGGCCATTCTGGGCACCTACGATTTTGACCTCATCATCTACTTTTCCAACGAGCTGACCTACGACACCATCGCCCCCAGCGACACCGAGACCCTGCGCCAGGTGATGAAGGCCGGCAAGTACCTGGCGGGCGAGACCAAGTTCCTCTATCTCTCCTCCCTGGACGCCGCCTTCGACGGCTCCAGCGACCGGGGCATCATCGCCGCCGCCAAGGAGAACGTCTGCCTTTACTGGGCAAGGCAGAACCACATCAACCTCAAGATCGTGCGCATCCCTTACCTTTACAACGGCGCCGCCGAGGACGACTTCCTCCACGACCTGTTCCAGGAGATGCGCACCCGCCGCACGGTGCGGCTGCGGGAGAGCGAGTCCTCCGAGCTGCACTTTCTCTCCCTGAGCGACCTTTCGGCGCTGATCGTGCGGCTGGCCGACTCCTGGGCGCCGGGCGAGGGCATCCTCACGGTGAACGACGATTTCCACATCACCTTCGGCCAGCTGTGCAAAGAGCTTGCCCCGCTGGCGCCGGGCGTGACCTTTGACTTCACCGGCAAGAACCCGCCCAAGCGTCTGGAGCTGAAGAACACCGCCCTCAAGCAGCAGTACAGCTGGTTCGCCGCCGTCTCGCTGCTCACCGACCTGCCGGACGAATACCAGGCCTATCAGGCCAGCCTCGGGCCCCGGCGCTCTTTGTGGAAAAAGCTGGCGGCCCTTCTGGGACGGCACTCCACCCCGCTGCGCATCGCGGAGACGGCGCTTTTGTTCCTTCTCTGCGAATTTCTGGTGCGGCTCACCGACTCGGCGCTGTTTTTCTCGCTGGTGGACTTCCGCCTGGCGTACATCGTCATCATCGCCACCCTCTACGGCCTGCCCTACGGCATGAGCGCCGCCGCCCTGTGCTCCCTTTCCTGGATCACCGCCAAGGTGCTGGACGGCACCAGCTGGCTGACCCTGTTCTATGAACCCACCAACTGGCTCACCTTCATCTTTTTCTTCCTGGTGGGCGGCATCTGCGGCTATGTGAAGCTGAAAAAGGACGACCAGATCCGCTTCACCACCGAGGAAAACCGCCTGCTGGAGGCAAAGCTGGCCTTTACCCGCCAGATCTACGAGGACACCTTCCGGGAAAAGCAGGATCTGAAAAAGCAGATCATCGGCTCGAAGGACAGCTTCGGCAAGATCTTCGACATCACCCGCCAGCTGAACACGGTGGACTCCCGGGAGCTGTATCTCAAGATCGTGGACAGCTTCGAAGGCATTCTGGAAAACAAGACCCTCAGCGTCTATTCCATCAGCCAGGACAGCGGCTTCGGCCGGCTGGAAGTGGCCTCCCGCAGCATCATGCACGACGTCTCCCGCTCCATCTCCCTGGACACCTACGCCCCGGTGATGGAGGCGGTGAACAAGGACGAAGTGTGGCGCAACACCCATTTTTTGCCCAACATGCCCATGTTCGCCTGCGGCATCCGCCAGGGCGACAAGCCCCTGCTGCTCATCTTCATCTGGAGCGCCCAGACGCACCAGCGCTCGCTGTATTATGTGAACCTGTTCCGCATCCTGTGCGATCTGACCCAGATGTCCTTCATCCGCGCCCACGACTACAGCCGCGACATGCACGACCGGCAGTATGTGGGCCACACCGTTCTGCAGAACGCCGCCACCTTCCGCAATTCGCTGCACGTCTTCCGGGAATTGGAGGAGCGCCGGGTCTTTCAGTTCTTGCAGCTGAAGGTGGACGCCGGCGGCCGCTCCCAGGAGGAGCTGAGCAAACTGCTGGCCCGATGCGTGCGCACCAACGACGTGGCGGGCCTTCTGGAGGACGGCAGCGTCTGGCTGCTTTTGTCCCAGGCGGGGGAGGAGGACCTGAAATTCATTCTGCCCCGCTTCGAGCGGCTGGGCCTTTCGGCGCAGGTGACCCCGGTGCCCGACCCGGGCGAGCTGCCGGCCGCGCCTGTGACCGCCGGGCCTGCCCCGGAAAAAGCGGCCCCGGAGGCCGCGCCTTCCGCGGCCGCGGAAGAAAAACCGCCCCGGACGCCTCCGGCAAAAACGCCCAAGGCCCCGGTCAAAAAGCCGGCCCCGCCGCCGGCGCGCCGGCGGGCAAAGGCCGCGAAGAGCGCCTCCGGCCTTCTGGAACTTCTGGACCAGCTGCTGGGCGGGCGGCGCTGACACAACCATCGACTGCGCAAAGGGAACGAAACAACATGCTTTGGTACGAAATCGTTTTTTGGGTGCTGCTGGCGGTGCATCTGCTCTGCTGCGCCCTCATCTACGTCGGCGTGCGCACCGGGATTTTGAAGGTGCGCCGGCTGATGGTGCCGGTGGCGCTGCTTGTCCCCTTCTGGGGCGAGGTGCTGGTGCTGGTGATGCATTTCCAGATCCTCTGCCGCCAGACCGACCGCAGCGAGGTGGGGGTGGAGAAGTTCCGGGTGGACTCGGAGCTCTACAAGGCCATCCAGCGGGACGACAGCCGGGTGTCCGGTTCCACCGTCTCCATGGAGGAGGCGCTGATCGTGAACACCCCCAAGGAGCGCCGCGCCCTCATCATGGACATCCTGAACGACAACCCCAAGGCCTATGTGGAATTTCTGAAGATGGCCGGCAACAACGACGACACCGAGGTGGTGCACTACGCCGTTACCGCCATGGTGCACATCGCGAAGGAGAACGACCAGACCCTCTGGGAGCTGGAGCAGAAGTACGCCCAGAACCCCAACGACCCCCAGCTGCTGGCGACCTACTGCGACTTTTTGTGGCGCTGCCTGGAGCAGGGGCTGATGCAGGGCCAGGTGGAGCGGATGAACCGCAACCTGTTTGACGCCCTCATCCAGAAAAAGATGCGCCTCGGCCCCGCCGTCGCATCCGACTATCTGCGCTGCATCCAGAACAACATGGAGCTAAAAAACTACACCGCGGCCGCCGCCAGCCTTGAGAACGCCCTGCGGTTCTGGCCCCGCAACGAGGACTTTTTGATCCAGAAGATCCAGTATCTGGCGGATCTGGGGCGGGGCGAGGAGCTGCAGGAGCTGCTGAGCCAGCTGGAGAAAAAAGACCTGTATCTCACCGCAAAGGTGAAAGAGGTGATCGCATTTTGGAAAGACTGAGGGCGAAATTTGCCGCCTTTGAATACAAGGGCCTCGCGGCCATCGCTCTGGTGTTCGCCGTGATGGCGGCGCTTTTGTTCGTGGAGCGCAGCGGCATCCGCTATCAATACGACACCCGCTCGCTGACCCTTCTGCCCGCGGAGTCCGCCCCGTCCAAGGCCGAGGCGCTGGCCGATATGCCGAAGGACTGCCTTGTGCTGTACAACAGCAAGCGGGCGGACAGCCGCATGGCGCTGGAGGAGTTCGAGGTCATCCTCACCGACATGAAGGTGGGCCACGACACGGTGGACCTCTCCCGCGGCGGCTCCTGGTCCTTTAAGGGCTACAAGACGGCGGTGCTGCTGCTCAGCAATCTGTCGGACCTGGGGGACAAACTCATCGAGCTGGACGCCTGGGTCTACGAGGGCGGCGGGGCGCTGCTGCCCATGACCCTCTCCAAGGAGCCCTACTTCTCGGTGATGGAGCCCAAGTTCGGCATCGTGGAATCCTCCTACGACTACGCCCTGGCGGACTCCATCTATGTGACCGAAAACTTCATGGTGGGCGGCGGCCGGGGCTTTGCCATCACCGAAAGCTGGGACTCCGCCCTGGTGGTTCGGGTGGACGAGTCCGACCGGGTGAAGGTGCACGCCTACACCGACGACGACCGGCGGCTGCCCCTGGTGTGGGAGAGCCGCTACGGCAGCGGCCGCTTCGTGCTGGATAACCTGGGCATCTACACCAAAAACACCCGGGGCATCTACGCCGCCTCCTACAGCCTGCTGACCCCCGTCACCGCCTATCCGGTGATCAACGCCTCCTGCTTTTATCTGGACGATTTTCCCTCCCAGATCCCCTCGGGCAGCAACGAGTATGTCTGGCGGGACTACGGCACCTCCACCCGGGACTTCTATGTGAACATCTGGTGGCCGGACATGATGAACCTGGCCGACCGCTACGGCCTTGCCTACACCGGCCTTGCCATCCAGTGCTACGACGACCGGGTGGACGGCACCACCACCTCCGCGCCGGACAAGGAGACCTTTCTGAACTTCGGCAACATGCTGCTGCGCATGGGCGGCGAGATCGGCTACCACGGCTACAACCACCAGCCCCTGTGCCTGGACGACTGCGACTACAACGGCGTCTACGACTACAAGACCTGGCAGAGCGAGGACGCCATGGCCAGCGCCCTGGACACCCTGCTGGACCTGTGCGACGAGCTGTTCCCGGGGGTGGAGATGTCGGTGTATGTGCCGCCCTCCAACATCATGAGCGAAGGGGGCCAGGCGTTCCTCATCCGGGAGTATCCCCAGATCCGCTCCATCTCCGGCATCTATTTCGAGTCGGCCGATCTGGATTTCTACTGCACCCAGGAGTTCGACGTGCTGGAAAGCGGCGTGGTGGCCCAGCCCCGCATCATCTCCGGCTGTGATATGGACGACTTCATGAAACTGGCGGCCCTCTCGGAGCTGAACTTCCACTACGTCAACAGCCACTTCACCCATCCCGACGACTCCCTGGACCCCGAGCGCGGCGCACAGCTGGGCTGGGAGGAACTGAAATCCCGCTTCACCGGGTATCTGGACTGGCTCTACACCGCCGCGCCCAACATCCGCAACTTCACCGGCAGCGAGATGGCGGCGGCGGTGCAGCGGTTCGCTGGCGTCACCGTCTCCACCGAGGCGACGGGCGATACCTTCAAGATCCGGCTGGGCAACTTCACCGACGAGGCCTGGCTGATGGTGCGCTTCAACGACGCCGCCCCCCAAGAGGTGGAGGGCGGAGCGCTGGAACAGCTCACCGACACGCTGTATCTGCTGCGGGCGGACCAGCCCGACGTGACCGTGACATTGGCATAGAAAGGCGGTTTTTCCCCGTATGCGCATCTGTTTGGTGCTGGAGGGGTGTTACCCCTACGTGAACGGCGGTGTTTCCACCTGGATGCACCAGTACATAACCGAAATGCCGCAGCACGAGTTCGTGCTGTGGGTCATCGCCGCGAAGCGGGAGGACAAGGACAAATTCGTCTATGAACTGCCCTCCAACGTGACCGAGATCCACCAGGTGTTTCTGGACGACGCGCTGCGCCTGAAGGGCGACGGCGTGATGGACCACGCCTTCACCCCCGCCGAGGCCCGGGCGCTGGAGGAGCTGATCGGCTCCGGCAGCCCGGACTGGGACCTGCTGTTTTCCATGTATCAGGTGCGGCGCATCGCCCCCATGGCCTACCTGAAAAGCGAGGCCTTTTTGCGGGAGTTCGAGGAAAGCCTGGAGCGCAACTACCCCTACATCGCCTACGCCGACGCCTTCCACTCCACCCGTTCCCGGCTGCTGCCGGTGCTGTATCTGCTGGGCACCGAGGTGCCCAAAGCCGACTGCTACCACTCCATCTGCACCGGCTACGGCGGGCTGCTGGCGACCCTTGGGGCCCACCTTTACAAAAAGCCCCTGCTGCTCACCGAGCACGGCATCTACACCCGGGAGCGGGAAGAGGAGATCATCGGCGCCCAGTGGGTGGGCAAGGCCTTCAAGCAGCACTGGATCCGCTTTTTCTACATGCTCTCCTCCCTCATCTACACCCGGGCCTGGCGGGTCACCAGCCTCTACCGGGGGGCCATGGAGATGCAGATCGACATGGGCGCCGCCCGGGAGAAGTGCTCGGTCATCGCCAACGGCATCAGCTACGAAAAGTTCTGCGCCATCCCCCGCAAGGAGGAAAACGGCATGGTGGACATCGGCGCGGTGGTGCGCTTTGCCCCCATCAAGGACATCAAGACCATGATCTACGCCTTCTACGAGCTGTGCAGCCGGATGGACAACGTGCGGCTGCACATTCTGGGCGGCGTGGACGACCAGGAATACGCCGACGAGTGCCTTGCCCTCATCGACCAGCTGGGCCTTGGGGAAAAGGTGCTGGTGCCCGGCCGGGTGGACATGGTGGCGTATTTCCAAAAGCTGGACTTCACCATTCTGTCCTCCCTGTCGGAGGGCCAGCCGCTGTCGGTGCTGGAGTCCTTCGCGGCGGGGCTGCCGGTGGTCACCACCGACGTGGGCTCCTGCAGCGAGCTGATTTTGGGCGTTCCGCCGGACGACTTCGGCCGGGCGGGCTACTTTGTGCCCCCCATGCAGCGGGAAAAGATGGCCGACGCCATGGAGCAGCTGGCTTCTTCCCGCAAGCTGCGGCTGGAACTGGGCCGGCAGGGGCAGCTGCGGGCCTCGGCCTACTTCCGCTACAACATCATGCTCTCAAAATACTGCGCGCTCTACGAGGAGGTGGAGACCCTTGGCCGGTATCGGCTTCGAGTTGAAGAAACTGTTTAAGCGCACCGGCGTGCTGGCCTCCCTGCGCGCCTTCGGCTACGCCACCGTCATCACCACCGGCCCCATGCTGCTGGGCATCGTGCTGCTGCTGGGGCTGATGCTCATCTGCGTGCTGGGCCGGGTGTCCACCAGCGACCGGGAGCTGCTGGTCTGCATGATCACCTATGTGCTGCTGGCCTCGGTGACGGTGACCTCCTTCCTTTCCATGGTGGTCACCCGCTTCACCGCCGACATGCTCTTCGAGGAACGAAACGACTGTGTGCTGCCCTCCTTCTGGGGTTCCTCGCTGCTGATGCTGGCGGCGGGCGGCGTTCTGTGGGGGGTGTTCCTGGTGTTCTCCGGGGCCACCTTCGTGCAGGGCGTTCTGCTGTTCGTGCTGTTTCAGGAGCTGGTGCTGGTGTGGAACGCCATGAGCTACCTCACCGCCATCAAGGACTATCGCAATATGTTCCGCTCCTTCTTCGTGGCCATCGGCCTGGCGCTGGCGCTGGGCTTCGTGCTGGTGTGGCTGGGCGGGCCGCCCATCGAATCGCTGCTGCTGGCGGTGTCGGTGGGCTACGGGGTCAAGGCCGCGTGGGACGTGGTGCTGCTCTACCGGCATTTCCCCCGCTCAAACGCGCCGGCCTTCGCCTTTCTGGAATGGATGGACAAATTCCCCGCCCTGGCCTGGATCGGATTCTTCACCAACATCGGCCTGTTCTCCCATCTGGTCATCATGTGGGCCAGCGAGGTGGGCGTGCGGGTGAAAGGGCTGTTTTTCGGCGCGCCCTACCACGACATCCCCGCCCTCATCGCCTTTCTCACCATCCTCATCACCACCGTGAACTTCGTGGTGTCGGTGGAGGTGAACTTTTACCCCAAATACCGCAACTACAACAGCCTTTACAGCGACAAGGGCACCGGCCGGGACATCCTGCAGGCGGAAAAGGAGATGCTGGCGGTGCTGAAAAGCGAACTGTTCTACACCTCCCTCAAGCAGCTTTTGTTCTCCGCTTTGGCCATCTCCCTGGGCGGATACCTGCTGGACCTGGTGCCCCTGGGCTTCAACGAGGTGATGAAGGGCTACTTCCGCACCCTGTGCGTGGGCTACGGCCTCTACGCCATCGGCAACATGCTCATGCTCATCCTTTTGTATTTCATCGATTACAAGGGCGCGCTGCGGGCCGCCGCCGCCTTCGCCGCCGGGTCGGTGGGATTTTCGGTGATCTCGCTGTTTTTTCCGTCGGTGTACTACGGGTTCGGCTTTCTGCTGGCGGCGCTGCTCTTTCTGGTGCTGGCGCTGATCCGGCTGAACTACTACATCAAGCGCCTGCCTTACTACATCCTCTGCGTGCAGCCGCTGGTGGAGGAAACGGCCCACGGCCCCGGCAAGCGGGCCGGGGGCTGGCTGGAACAACACTTTGGAGAGGAGAGAAACGAATGAGGGCAAAACGAACGCTATGTCTCGCGCTGGCCGCCACTCTGGCGCTTTCGCTGGCGGGCTGCGCCGTGGACCTGCCGGCCGCTTCCGCGCCCCAAAGCGAGGCGGGCGGGGAGAGCAGCCCGGTGGTGAAAGAGGAGACCGCCACCCTGGACGAACTGCATCTGCGGGACAATGCCCTGCTCTACGAGGGCCACGACCCCGCCCAGGTGGTCACCATGTATCTGACGGTGTCCACCGGCAACTCCTCCGAAAACACCGACCACACCTGGCGGGAGATCAACAGCTACTCCGTCTATGACTACGAGGCGATGGGTGTGGACCGCTATCAGGTGGCGGGTCTGCTTCAGGTGGGGGACGAGAACGGCCCCCTGCCCGACGAGCTGGGCTTTGGCCAGTCGGCGCCCAACTGCACGGTGCAGATCCGCGGCCAGACCTCCAGCTCTCTGCCGCAGAAGAACTACAAGATCAGCGTGAAGGACAACAAGGGCGAATGGAACGGCCAGACCACCATCGCCCTGAACAAACACCAGAGCGACGGCCTGCGCTTCCGCAACAAGATGGCCTACGACCTGATGGCGGGCATCGACGAGATGCTGGGCCTGCGCACCACCTTCGTGCATCTGTATGTGAAGGACACCACCGCCGGCGGCAGCGGCCAGTTCGTGGATTACGGGCTCTACACCCAGGTGGAACAGCTGAACAAGACCGCCCTGAAAGCCCACGGGCTGGACAAAAACGGCCACCTTTACAAGATCAACTTCTTCGAGTTCTACCGCTACGAGGACGTCATCCGCATGGCGGACGATCCCCTCTACGACCTGACCGCCTTTGAGCAGCTGCTGGAGGTGAAGGGGGACGACGACCACACCAAGCTCATCCAGATGCTGGAGGCGGTGAACGACTACACCCGGCCGGCGGAGGAGGTGTTGGAGGAATACTTCGACATTGAGAACCTGGCCTACTGGATGGCCTTCCACCTGCTGGTGAACAACCGGGACACCCAGAGCCGAAACGTCTACATCTACAGCCCCCTCAACTCCAACAAGTGGTACTTCTATTCCTGGGACAACGACGCCATGCTCAAGCGGACGGAATACGCCCTGAACGGCCGCTCGGACGGCCTTGGCTGGGAGAACGGCGTGAGCAACTACTGGGGCAACGTGCTGTTCCAGCGGGCGCTGAAGACCGAGACCTTCCGCACGGCGCTGGACGAGGCGGTGGAGGACCTGCGGGCCTATCTTTCTCCCCAGCGCATCAACGCCATGGCGGCGGAGTACAGCGAGATCGTCAAGCCCTATGTCTACCGCATGCCCGACGCGCAGCATGCCCCCCTCACCCAGGCGGAGTACGACCAGGTGGCCGCCGCGCTGAGCAGCGAGATCGAGACCAACTACCGCATCTACAAGGAATCCTTCAACAATCCCATGCCCTTCTTCATCGGCGTGCCCCGCAAGGAAGAAGGCCAGATGGTCTATCAGTGGGACTCCGCCTATGACTTCGACGGCGAGTCCGTCACCTACACCTTCGAGCTTGCCTCCGACTACACCTTTGCCGACCCCATCGTCCGCCAGGAGGGTCTGGTGATTCCGGAATACAAAGGCGAGACACTGCCCGCCGGGCAGTACTTCGTGCGGGTGACCGCCACCAACGCCAGCGGCTGCGAGCAGTACGCCTTCGACTACTATGTCATCGAAAGCGGCAAGGTCTACGGCGTCAAGTGCTTCTATGTGAACGAAGACGGCGCCATCGTGGAGGACGAGTATGTGGAAGGCTGAGCGTTACCGCCACGAGTGGAAATACCTCATCGACACCGCCCAGAAGGAGGCCATCTGCAGCCGCCTTGGGCCGGTGATGCAGCTGGACCCCCACGCGACGAACGGCGGCTACACCCTGCGCAGTTTGTATTTTGAGGACTACTTCCATTCCGCCTATTCGGAAAAAGAGGCGGGCATTCTTCTGCGAAAGAAGTACCGCATCCGCATCTACGACTACTCCGACCGCAGCATCAAGCTGGAGCGCAAAAAGAAGACCGGCAGCTACATCTACAAAGAGGCCGCCCGGCTGACCCGCCAGCAGGTCTACCAGATTTTGGACGGGGACTACGGCTTTCTTCTGGCCAGCGACCAGCCGCTGTGCCAGGAGTTCTACTACGAGTGCATGAGCAACGTGATGCGCCCGCGCACCATCGTGGACTACGAGCGTCAGCCCTGGATCGTGGACGCGGGCACCGTGCGCATCACCTTCGACATGAACGTGCGCGCGGCGGTGGGCAGCTTCGACATCTTTGACCCCACCCTGCCGGGCCTGCCGGTGCTGGAGCCGGGCAAATGCGTCATGGAAGTAAAGTTCACCGAGTTCCTGCCGGACTTTGTGCGGCAGGTGCTGCCCGACCGGGCTTCGGAGTTCACGGCCGTTTCCAAATACGTGCTGTGCTACGAAAAAACCGCCTATCAAAACGATTTTGAACACTATTGGTTCGAAAATTAGGAGCGTGTGAAATGAGCGTTCAAGATTTCATCAAAAAATCCATTCTGGAGTCCGGCGCCTTCGACCAGGCCACCATCCTGGAGATCACCATCGGCCTGCTCACGGCCCTTCTGGCGGGCGCGCTGATCTATCTGGTCTACAGCAAGTTCTACGTGGGCGTGATCTACTGCCGCAGCTTCGCCATCACCCTGGTGGGCATGACGGTGCTCACCGCCATGGTCACCCTGGCCATCAGCACCAACATCGTCATCTCCCTCGGTATGGTGGGCGCCTTGTCCATCGTGCGTTTCCGCACCGCCGTCAAGGACCCGCTGGACCTGCTGTATCTCTTCTGGGCCATCACCACCGGCATCGCCTCCGGCGCCCAGATGTATGTGCTGGTGGCCGCGGCGGCGATCATCATGATCCTGCTCATCGCCCTCTTTCGCAAGCATCAGCTCAAGGGCCGCATCTACATCGCCGTCATCCACTACACCGGCGAGGAGACCATGGAGAACGTCATCCGCTCCTTCGGCAAGGTGAAGTACTTCATCAAATCCCAGACCGCCCGCAAGGACTCCACCGAGATGGCGGTGGAACTGTTCTTCAAAAAATACGACCCCCTGTTCCTGGAGCGCCTTCGCGCGGTGAGCGGCGTGCAGGACGCCACCCTCATCCAGTACAACGGCGAGTACCACGGCTGACGGCCCTTTTGCCGCCTTGCCCCGGACCGGTTTTTTGCGGAAAACCGGCCCGGGGTTTTTGATTGAAAAATTTTTAACAAACTTCTCTTGCTTTTTGGGGCGGGAGCGGGTAGACTGATAATATAACAAGTGTTATTTTTCGTGAGGACGCACTATGCCGCTGAAAAAGAGGATCAAACGGGAAGATATTCTGGAAGGGGCCGCTCAGGTCATCCGCGAGGGCGGGGCCGAAGCGCTCACCGCCCGCAGCCTTGCCGCCCGTCTGGGCTGCTCCACCCAGCCGCTCTATTCCGAGTTCGGCAGCTTGGAAGCGCTGCTGGAGGCCCTGCCCGGCTATCTGCACGAAAAGTATCTCTCGGCGGACTGCACCAGCTACAAGGACTTCGGCCGGGTGTTTTTGCGGTTCGCGGCCCGGGAAAAGGAGCTGTTCTGCTTTCTCTACCTGCGCCACCGTAGCGAGGACGCGCTGCCCCTGGAGGACCCCAACCGGGAGCGCACCCTGAAGCTGCTGACCCGCTGCCTGGAGCTTTCGCCGGAGGAGGCGGCCGGCCTGCACCGGCGGATGCAGTTTTACTGCTACGGCCTGGGCGTGATGATCGCCACCGGCTACCGCGCCCTCACCGACGAGGAACTGGAGCGGGAGCTCACCGACATGTTCTCCATGCTGGTGCGGCACTACAAAAACGTTCCGGACGAAACATCGCTTGCTGCCTGGCTGGAACGAGCCAGACACTATATTGGATAAAAAAAGGGAGGTCACCATGGAAAAACACACCACAAAGGCCTACGACGTGGTGGTCGTCGGCGCCGGCAACGGCGGACTGACCGCTGCCATCCGCGTTTTGCAGGGCGGGTATTCCTGCCTTGTGCTGGAAAAGCACAACCTGCCCGGCGGCTTTGCCACCAGCTTCAAGCGGGGCCGGTTCGAGTTTGAGGCCAGCCTGCACGAGTTGAACGACTTCGGCTCGCCGGAGGAACCGGGCGACATCCGCACCCTGTTCCGCAGCCTGGGCGTGGAGGATAAGATCGACTGGGTGCGCATCCCCGAGGCCTACCACCTCATCACCACCGACAAACAATACGACTGCGAGATGCCCTTCGGCGTGGAGGCCTTCATCGACAGGATGGAGGAGTATGTGCCCGGGTCCCGCCGGTCCATGACCGACTTCTTTGCCCTGTGCAACGAGGTGCGGGACGCCCAGACCTACTCCAACTCGGTGAACGGCAACACCGACTCCGCCTACATGAAGGCGAACTTCCCCAACTTCATCAAGGCGGGCAGCTACTCGGTGAACCAGGTGCTGGAGGCGCTGAAGATGCCGCCCCGCGCCCGTGACATCCTCAACGCCTACTGGTGCTACCTGGGCGTGGACTGCGACCGCATGAGCTTCTTGCACTACGGCTCCATGGTCATCCGCTACATCACCCGGGACGCCTGGATGCCCAAGATGCGCTCCCACGAAATCAGCCTTGCCATGGAGGAGCGCATCCGCGAGCTGGGCGGCGACATCTGGTACAACTCGCCGGTGACCGCCATCCACGCCGAGGGCCCCGGCGCCATCACCGGCGTGGAGCTGGCGGACGGCACTGTCATCCCCACCCGCCACGTCATTGCCAACTGCGCGCCCCACCTGGTGTTCGGCAAGCTGCTGGATGAGAAGGCGGTGACCGAGCAGATGGTGCGCGCCACCAACGCCCGCACCTTCGCCGGCCGGGGCTACACCCTGTTCCTGGGTCTGAACAAGTCCGCCGAGGAGCTGGGCATCAAGAGCCACAACTACTTCATCTACGACACCGCCGACACCGCCAGGCAGTACGACCTGATGCGCAAGGTGGACACCAACCATGTGCAGGCCACCGTCTGTTTGAACAACGCCTGGCCCGGCTGCTCGCCGGAGGGCACCTGCATGATGTACTTCACCACCATGTTCATGTCCGACGACTGGGGCAGCGTGGAGGACACCGACTACTTCAAGGCCAAGGACCGGGTGGCCGACGACATGATCCGGGTGTTTGAACGGGAGACCGGCTGCCGCATCCGGGACGCCATCGAGGAAATTTCCGTGGCCAGCCCCACCACCTACGCCCGCTACTGCGGCCATCCCCAGGGCGTCATCTACGGCTATGAGACCGCCGAGTGGGACAGCCTGATGCCCCGCATGATGATGATGAAGGAGGACGCCCAGCTGTTCCCCAACCTTCGCTTTGCCGGCGGCTGGGCCATGCGGTCCAGCGGCTATTCCAGCGCCTATGTGTCCGGCGATCTTTCCGGCCGGCAGACGGTGGGCGACCTGAAACGGGAGGTGCGCTGATATGAACTTCAAAAAACAGATCTTCGGCTTCATGGACATGCTCCGCTTCAAAAAGCTGGTGCCCAACCGCCGGGCGGCCCTGGCCGCCGGCTCCGCCGAGCCGCTGCCCCGGGATTACCGCGTGAACCGGCAGGCCCGCCGGCTGCACCCCGGCATGATGGAGGTGGAACTCACCGCCGTGCGGCCCCTGTGCCCCGGCATGACCGAGCTGACCTTCAAACGGGTGGACGCCGACGCCTTCCCCTTCTTCCGGGCGGGCCAGTATGTGGCGCTGCAGAGCAAGGTGGGGGAGAGCCTTGTGAGCCGTCCCTACTCCATCGTGTCCAGCCCCCGGCAGGCGCTGGAGAACGTGCTGGTGCTGGGCGTGGCCGACGCGGGCTTTTTCTCCGGCTGGCTGAACCGGGAGGCGAAACCCGGCGACCGCTTCCGCATGACCGAGCCCTCGGGCGAGTTCCACTACGAGACCCTGCGGGACAAAAAGCAAATTATCTGCGTCGCCGGCGGCGCGGGCATCACCCCCTTCCTCTCCATGGCCAAAAGCATGCTGGAGGGGGACGAGGACTACGAGATGGTGCTGTTCTACGGCGCCCGGGACGAGGCCCATCTGGCCTACAAAGCCGAGCTGGACGCCATGGCCCAGCAGGGCCTGCGGGTGGTGTACGTTCTGAGCGACGAGGAGAAGCCCGGCTTTGAGCACGGCTTCGTGACCGCCCAGCTGATGGAACAATACGCCGACCCGCGGCAGGCCACCTTCTTCTTGTGCGGCCCCAAGGCCATGTACGACTTTGTGGGCAGCCAGCTGGCCCCCTACGGCCTGCCCCTCAAGGCGGTGCGGCGGGACGCCACCTGCTGTGGCGACCTGGCGCTGGACGCGCCCCGCAGCTTCAAGCTCACCGTTCACATCCGTGACCGGGTGTACACCATGGACGCGGCGGAGCACGAGACCCTGCTCACCGCCATGGAACGGGCGGGCGTTCCCGCCCCCAACAAGTGCCGCGCCGGCGGCTGCGGCTACTGCCACAGCAAGCTGCTGAGCGGCGAGTTCCGGGTGGCCGAGGGCCGGGACGGCCGCCGGGAGGCCGACCGCAAGTTCGGCTACGTCCACCCCTGCGTGACCTACCCTCTCTCCGACATGGCCATTGAGGTGCCCGCGGAGGAATGATTTTTCCCCATTGAAAAAGCCCGCTGTGCGAAAAGCACAGCGGGCTTTTTTACAGTTCCAGCCGTTCCTCCACGGCCTGCCACAGCCGGGTGAAGAAGGCTTTGTCTCTGGGATACTGGGTGAAGGTCATCTCGCCGCCCACGTCTTTCAGAAGTTCCAGTGTGGCCGGCCGGCCGATGCGGCTCTCGCACAGGCGCAGCAGCCGCAGGTCCTGCAAAGCGGCCTTGTGGGCCTCGCCCCGCAGAGAGTCCCAGGCGGTGCCGTCGGGGGCGGGGTAGACCAGGAACGCGTCCCCCGAGGGGAAGGCCTCCCCCGCGTCGGTCACCCGGAAGGGGTCGATGGGCCGCACCGAGCGCTGGACGTTGTAGAAGTTGAAGCCCCAGTGCAAAAACCCCTCCAGATCGTACTGGTAGAGCAGCGGCCCCATGATGCGGCAGCGGGTGCTGGGCATGGCCATGAAGCGGTTGGGCACCGCCAGCGCCTGCACCGTGCAGTAATAGGTCCACAGGTGCTGCACGCCGTGGTCCACGAAGGTCTGGATGTGATCGTTGCAGACCACCGGTTTTTCCACGATGCCTTCCCGGTAGATGTCGTAGCTGCTGAGGGCGTCGATGACGTGGCAGTCCGCCAGCAGGTCGGCCACCGTGGCCTTGGCGGCGGCGTAGGTCTCCTTTTCGTGGTCGTGGGGCTCGTCCGAAATATGGAACCACACATGGTCCAGCCCCACAAGGCCGTCCAGCTCCGCCTTCAAAGCGGGCAAAAAGGCCCGCAGAAATCTGGTGTACTCGCCGCCCACCGCCGGGGTGTGCCAGCCAAAGCGCTTTTCCAGTCCCCCGGGCGTCTGCACCATCACCTTGGGGGCGAACTCCGCCCCCCACTGGGTGAACAGATGGGCCACTTCGATCTCGGTGATGCCGTGGCGGAGGGCCATCTGTACCCAGCGGCGCAGCTTGTCGAAGCCGAAGCTCCACCGGCCGTTTTCAAAGGCCACGTCCACCAGCTGCACGGTGGTGCGCTCGCCGCCCCTGGCGGTGTCCAGCGGTGGGGTGAACACCGGGGTGAGCAGCATGTTGACGCCGTGGTCGGCGGCGCTGGCCATGAAGTTGTCCAGGATGCGCCAGTGCTCCTCGCTGAACACCGGCACATGGTAGTAGTCCGCCAGGCAGTCGGCGTGGAACCACTGGGTCTGCAGCAGGGTCTGGGGCGGCAGAGCCGTGTCCAGCACCTCTACCGTAAAGGCAAATTCCGCCAGCTTCTCGCCCTCCGGGCCCAGCACTTCCAGCCGCAGGTCCGCCGGGCCGGGGGCAAGGCCCGCCGCGTCCAGCGAGAACCACAGGCTGCGCCACTGGGCGGGCACCGCCTTGAAGGTTTCCTCCCAGCCCGCCGGGCGCAAAAGGTCCGGCAGCAGGCCGGGGCGGGTGGTGAGGTAGTCCTCGTCCCAGGTGCCGTGGCAGGGGTAGTCGCAGGGCACCAGTTCCACCCGGAAAAGGCGCAGGGCCGCCTTGGCGGAGCCTGTGCACCGCAGAGAAAACAGCGTGGAGGTCTCGCCGAAGTCGTCGTTTTTGCAGCTGTAGGCCAGCTGGAAGGCCCAGCGCTGGTTTTTCAGCAGCCGGGGCGCGCCGGGGTCGGCGGCTTGGGGCCGCCGGTCCGGCAGCACCTTTTCCAAACTGTCGGTGAGGAAAAATTCATAGCTCGTCATAGAAAAACTCCCATCCCGCTTTCAGGGTATCAAAACAGGGGAGGCGGGACACGCCCGCCTCCCCCGTTCAGGGTCAGGTTTATTCCACAGGGTGGCTCTCCAGGAAGGTGAGGGCCTGGGTGTGGAAGGCCTCCTGCAGCGCGGTGATGCCGGCGGCCTCCAGTTTGGTCTTCAGCTTGGCCACATCGCCCTCCGGGTCGTCGGTGAAGCCCAGCTGCAGCAGCTTGTAGTCGGAGTTGTAGATCTCGCTCACGGCGGCGACCTCGTTCTTCACGGCGGAGTCGTCAAACACGAAGGTCAGGTAGCGGCCGCTGCGGGCGGTGGCCTTCCAGTTCTCGGTCAGCTCCTCGGCGTTGGGGATGCCGCCCTCAATGGTGCGCCAGTACTTGTCGTTGCGAACGCCCCAGTTGCAGTTGCTGTCGTAGGCGTAGTTGGTGCTGTCGGGCAGGGACTTCAGGCCATGCTCGCCCACGGCCTCCCAGTGCACGCCTTCGATGCCGTAGCAGAACAGGTTGTGGCAAATCTCGTCGTTGCGCAGGTAGTCCAGAGCCATCAGAGCGCGCTCGGGGTTCTTGGACTTGGAGAAGATGCTCATGCCGTTGGCAAGGTAGGACTGGATGGTGGCGGGGGCGCCGTTCATGGCATCAAACACGCGCACGTCCCACTCGGGATGCTCGGCCTGCAGGGTGGCGTAGAGGCTCTTGGCGGTGTTGATGTTCATCACGGCCAGAGCGGACTTGCCGGCCTGGAAGCTCTCGGTGTTGTTCTGGGTGTTGACCACCGCGTTGCGGCTCCAGAAGCCGCGGTCGCGCCAATCCTTCACCTTGTTCAGGGTGGTCATGAAGATGTCGGTGTCCAGCGTGGTCATCACGTTGGCTTCGGGGTCGTTCTCGCTCACGCAGTTGAGGAGGTTGGTGGGAGACAGCACGGCGTAGCGGGCGTCGCCCTTGGCGTTGGACTCCACGCCCCAGATGAGGTCGAACACGAACTGACGGTCATAGTCGGAGCCCACGTCCAGGGGGATCATGGAAGTCTCGTTGTCCACGATGGCCTGCATGTACTCTTCGGCGCCGTCAAAGGTATCCAGAGACTCGATGCCGTATTTGTCCATCAGATCGCCCCGGGCCATCCAAACGTAGGCGGTGAGCTCCTGATAGTTCATGGGCAGCATGTAGACCTTGCCGTCCACCTTGGCCTGCTCCCAGGCTTCGGGGTACATGGTCTCGGCGGTCATGGGGGCGTAGGTCTCCAGCGCTTCGGGGGTAATTTCCCAGAAGCCCTGCTTGGTGGCCTGGGCGTTGTAGAAGCACCAGTCGGCGGTGAAGATCATATCCCAGTCCTCGCCGGAGGCGAAGATCAGCGGGTATTTCTGTTCATACTCGCTCCAGCTCATGAACTTCACGTCGATGGTGGCGTTGATCTCTTCTTTCAGGCGCTCGTTGATCTTCTCGAACACCAGATCGTTGTCCACCGGGCGGTCGCCGATGAGGTACATGGTGAGGGTGACTTCCTCGGAGATGTCCGGGCCGGCGGCGGTGCCGGAACCGGAGGTGCTGGCGGGGGTCGCCGCAGAGCCGGAAGTGCCCGTGCCGCCGCAGCCTGTGAAAGCGGTCAGCACCAGCGCCAGGGCCAGAACGAGGGCCAGCAGTTTCGCTGATTTTTTCATGGTTTTTCCTCCTTGTAAGTGAATTATACACTGCCGTGTGCCAACTGCCCACGGCTTCTTACCGTTAGCCTTTCACGGCGCCGATGGTGACGCCCTTGACGAAATACTTTTGCAGGAAGGGGTAGAGCAGGATGATGGGGCCGGTGGCCACCACCGTCATGGCCAGCTTCATGGGCTCGCTGGGCACCTCGCTCATGGGCAGGCCGCTGCGGGCGGCCGCCTGGGCGATGGCCTGGGCCTTGGTGAGGATGTTGTTCAGGAAATACTGCAACGGATACAGATCGCTGCGCCCTTCGTCCAGAAACAGCATCGCGTCGTACCAGTCGTTCCAGTAGTTCAGGGCGATGAACAGACCCACCGTGGCAAGGCCCGCCTTGCACAGCGGCATGGCCACCCGCAGGTAGATGGTGAAGTCGCCCGCGCCGTCCAGCCGGGCGGATTCATACAGCGCCTCGGGAATGCCCGCCATGTAGCTTTTCAGAATGAGCAGGTAGGTCACGTTGATGAGGATGGGCAAAATCAGGGCGATGATGCTGTTGTGGAAGTGGAGGTACTTGGTGTTGAAGATGTACCAGGGCACAAGGCCGCCGCCGAAGATGGAGGTGAAGTAGAAGAAGAAGGACATCTGGTAGCGGTAGCGGAAGGTGCTGCTGGCCAGCACATAGGCCGCCATGCTGGTGAACAAAAGGCCCAGGAAGGTGCCGGTGGCGGTGACGAAGATGGTCACGCCGTAGGCCCGCAGCAAGTCGCCGGGGATTTCGAACAGGGTCTTGTAGGCGTCCAGCGAGAAGGTCTCGGGAATGAGCCGGTAGCCGTGGGTGAGGATGGAGGTCTGGTCGGAGAAGGAGCCGCTGATCACCAGCCAGAAGGGCAGCAGGCAGAAGAGAGAGAGCACCGTCAGCACGGCCACCGAGAGCACGTCAAAGGCAATGCGGTCCCGCCCCACGGGCTTTTTGCCGGTTTTGGTCTTGCTTGCCATGAGGCCGCCTCCTTTCAGAACAGCGCGTAGTCGGGCTCCACCTTTTTCACCAGCTTGTTGGCCAAAAGCACCAAGAGGAAGGAGAAGGTGGACTGATACAGGCCCGCGGCGCTGGTCATGCCGAACTCCTGCAGCTGCAGCAGCGAGCGGGTGACGTAGGTGTCGATGACGTCGGTGACCTCCAGCACCATGGGGTTGTTGCCGGTGACCTGCCAGAACATCTGGAAGTCGCCCTTCATGATGGTGCCGATGGCCAACAGGAACAGGATGACCACCGTGGGCCGGATGCCCGGCAGGGTGATGTGGCGTATTTTCTGCCACATGTTGGCGCCGTCCAGGTCGGCGGCTTCGTAGAGCTGGCCGTCGATGTTCATGATGCTGGCCAGATACATCACCGTGCCGTAGCCCACGTTCTTGAAGGCGCTCACCGCGATGAGGATGAAGGGCCACACCGCCTTGTTGGAGTAGATGTCCACCGGGTCCAGGCCCACCGAACGCAGGAAGGTGTTCACCGCGCCGAACTCGTAGTTGAACATGTTGTAGATGAAGGCCCCCACCACCACCCAGGAGATGAAGTAGGGGAAGAACATCACCGACTGGGTGATGCGCTTGAACCACTTGCCCGCCAGCTCCGAAAGCAGGATGGCGCAGGTGATCTGCAAAAAGGTGTTGACGCAGAGGAACGCCAGATTGTAGAGGATGGTGTTGCGGGTGACGCTCCACGCCTTGCCCGACTGGAAGAAGTACTCGAAGTTCTTGAAGGCCACCCACGGGCTGCCGAAGATGCCGTCGTGGTAGTTGTACTCCTTGAAGGCCAGCACGATGCCGCCCATGGGGATGTAGCACATCAGGATGACCACGATGGCCGCCGGCAGCAGCATGAGCCACTTGACCCGGTTTTCTTTTAAGTCCCGGAGGAGGGGATGTCTGCCGTGTTTCATCTGACCGGCCTCCTTTGCGCTTTTTTGTCCACTCCCATCGTAACAGAGCCGCCGGGGCAAAACAACGGGAGCCGATTATGATAGGAGGGAAAAATTATGATGTTTCAAAAAAATTTCATCTTTTGCATGAAAATCCATTGAAGCGTCATAAAATTCAGTCTATATTATAGTAGGAATCAACAAAAAGCGAAGAAAGCGAGGGGAGCGCCGTGCGGTTTTCGGTGCTTGTGGCGGACGACGAAAAGATGCCCCGGGAGATCCTGCGGGACCGTCTGCCCTGGGAAGAGCTGGGCGTGGAGCGGGTGGACGCGGCCTCGGACGGGGCCGAAGCGCTGGAGCTGGCGCGGCAGCACCGGCCGGACATCATCATCAGCGACGTGAAGATGCCCCGGATGAACGGCCTGGAACTGGCGGGCGCGGTGCGGGAGATGTATCCCGAGTGCCAGTTCATCTTCCTCAGCGGCTACACCGACAAGGAATACCTCAAAGGGGCCATCAAGCTGCGGGCCGCCAGCTATGTGGAAAAGCCCATCGACCTGGAGGAGGTGGCCGCCGCTCTGCGCCAGGTCATCGCCGAGCTGAAAAAAAGCCGCCGGCCCGACCCGGCGCTCGTATTCTACCGCGGGGAGGACGGCGACCTTTCCACCCCCGGCAACGGCGAGGTGTACGTCTACGACAAGGCGCAGTTCGCGGCGCTGGGCAACCTCATCCGCCACAAGCGCAAGGCCGAGGCCATGGACCTGGCGGGCAGCATCTACCGGGACATCCGCCGCTGCGAGGGCACCCGGCCGGAGGTGGTGCGCAATATCTACTGCCAGATCGTGTTCGCCCTGCTCTCGGCGGCGGAGAGCCGCAACATCACCGCCGTCACCGCCCAGGGGGACTACCTGCTCTACACCGCCGCCAAGCAGCCCACCCTGCGGCAGCTGTGGCAGGCCCTCACCGACGGGATGCAGACCTATTTCCAGGCGGTGGAGAGCAACGCCCAGGACCTGGTGACCCGGGTGGACGGGTATCTGGCCGCCCATCTGGCGGACAGCGACTTCACCGTGCAGGCCATGGCCTCGGACCTGGGGTTCGTACATACCTATCTTTGCAGCGCCTACAAGAAGAACAGCGGGCGCACCGTGAACCAGAAGCTCACCGAACTGCGGATGGAGCGGGCCAAGGCCCTGCTGGCAGACCCCTCCCGCAAGCTGTACGAGGTGGCCCACGCGGTGGGCTACGCCGACGGCAAATACTTTGTAAAACTGTTCACCAAGGAAGTGGGCATTCCGCCCCGCCTTTACCGGGAGAACCTTTGCTGCCATGAAGAATAAACTGCGCGCCTTCGGGCGCAGCCTGCTGCTGGACGTGGGCCTGCGGGGCAAACTTCTGTGCATCTTTTTTCTGCTTCTGATGCTGCCGCTGGGGCTGTTCACCCTCTATGCCTTCCACCGCATCAACACCGTCATCGAGGAGCAGACCTACTCCGCCGCCCAAAAGGCCTTTGAGGACACCCACACCGCCGTGGAGGACCTGCTGGGCCGGCTGACCCAGGTGGCGGACATCCTCACCATGGACCCCTCCCTCTACGCGCTGGCGGCCAGCGACCCCGCCGGCACCAGCTACATCCAGCGCCTGGAGGACCGGGACCGCATCTCCACCACCTTCACCTACCTGCGCTCCATGTCCGGGGTGGACCGGGTGCGCCTGTATGTGAGCAACGACTACCTCTACACCAACTCCGCCGACATCGTCTCGCTGGACACGGTGCGCAGCAGCGCCTGGTTTTCCACCTTCCGCAACGGCAGAGCCGTGGGCTGGTTCGGCCCCGCCGACTTTGCCGACCAGCCGGAGGGCGAGCGGGACTGGTACTCGCTTGTGCGCCTCGTCTACGATCCCAGCCATGTGCAGCAGCCCCTGGCCATCCTGCGGGTGGACATCGCCGCCGGCCGGGTGGACGCGGCGGTGAGCCGCAGCACCATCACCCAGAACGGCACGGTGCTGCTTTTGAACGGCGCCGAGGTGCTCAGCTCCTCCTCCCCCGAGCGGGCGGCCCAGCTCAGCGGCTCGCTTCCGGCGGATTCTGCCGGGTGGGTGGATGCGGACACCGCCCGGGGGCCCTTCCGCGTGCAGTCGGTGGTGCTGGAGGACTGCGGCTGGACCCTGGCCGCCGCCCTGCCCCGGGACGACATCTTCCGCGCCAGCCGCCAGCTGCGCATGGAGATGCTGGCGGTGGTGGTGCTGCTGGCGGCGGCGTCCTACTTTCTGGCCTACCGGCTCAGCCGGTCCATCACCCGGCGGCTCTATCTGCTCAACGACACCATGCACGCCGTGGAGCTGGGGGACGTGTCCGCCCGGGTGGCGCCCCAGGGCCGGGACGAGATCGGCCAGCTGATGGGCAGCTTCAGCAACATGATGGGCCGCATCGACACCCTGATGGACGAAAAGCTGGAACAGGGCCAGCAGATCAAAGCCCTGGAACTGAAGGCCCTGCAGGCCCAGATCAACCCCCACTTCCTCTACAACTCCCTGGACCTCATCAACTGCACCGCCATCGCCCACAATGTGCCGGAGATAAGCCGCATGGTGAACGCCCTGGCCCGGTTCTACCGTCTTTCCCTGAGCCGGGGCAAGGAGGTCATCCCCCTGGCGGACGAGCTCAAGCACGCCCGGCTCTATGTGGAGATACAGAACATGCGCTTTGAGGACCGGGTGCGCACCGAATGGGATGTGGAGCCGGGGGTGGAGCAGTGCCCCATCATCAAAATCGTCTTGCAGCCCATCATCGAGAACGCCATCATCCACGGCATCTTTGAAAAGCCGGACAAGACCGGCCGCCTGCGCATCGCCGCCTTCCGGCAGGGGCAGGACCTGGTCATCACCGTGGAGGACGACGGCGTGGGCATGGACGAGGAGACCCGTCTGGCCAACTTTTCCGCCAGCGCCTCCAGCGCCAACACCAAGGGCGGCTACGGGGTGCGCAACATCAACGAACGGCTGCACCTGGCCTACGGGGCGGAGTACGGCCTTTCCTGTGAGAGCGAACTTGGCCGGGGCACCCGGGTGACCATCCGCATCCCGGCCGCGGAAGAAACGGAGGATCAAGCGCAATGAATTTCTGCGTATACGACGACTGCACCTGGCTTTATCCGGACAGCCCCCTCGCCGGCCCGCAGGCGGCAAGGCTGGACGCGCCCCGGGGCGGCCACGCCGCCTTTCAGCTGCTGGTGGACAAGGGCGGGGAGTGCCGCCTCACCTTCGACTGGAAGACCCCCGGCGGGCCGCCGGTGAGCCTTTACCGCCTTGTGCCGGTGGGGGTGAACGAGAACACCGCCCCCACCCTGATGACCACCACCGACTACGCCGCCTGCCGGGACTATGTGACCCGCGCCGCACCCTTTGAGGTGTACGACGCGATGGCTCCCTGCGCCTTCGGCGAGGCCGTGCCGGGGCCGGCCTTCTACCTCTGCGCGGAGCCGGCCCACCGCCAGGTGCCGGGGCTTTATTCCGGCGAACTGACGATAGAGCGGGAAGGGGAGCGGGCGGTGTGCCCGGTGGAGTGCCGGGTGTACGCCGCCCGGGTGCCCGCCGCCGGCGAGGGCGTTTTGAGCATGCTCAACTTCTTCTGCTACGAGAACATCGCCGCCCAGCACGGGGCCGCCGAGGGCAGCCGGGAGTGGCGGCGGCTGATGCGCCGCTACATCCGGGCCCAGCTGGACATGCGCTGCACCCATATCCTGCTGCCCTCGGGCCGGCCGCTGACGGAGGACGGGCGGCTCGTGGGGTTCGATTTCTCCCTGGCACAGGAGGTGGGCCGCATCGCCCTGGAAGAGGGCGCGCCGAAGCTGTGCGGCGGACATGTGGCCCACTGGCACGAGTGGACCGACCCGGAGTATTACCCCTTCTGGGACCAGGAGCTGCCCCTTTCCGGGGAAGAGGGATATTTTCAGCTGAGGATGTACTTTTCCCAGTGGGCGCGGGTGATAAACAAAAACGGCTGGCACAAACGGATGACCCAGGCGCTGGCGGACGAGCCCCAGGTGCACAACGCCGTGGGCTACCGGATGCTGGCGGCGGTGTGCCGCAAGTTTCTGCCCGGCGTGCCCATCCTGGACGCGGTGGAGACCACGAATCTCGGCGGCGGGGTGGACGTCTGGGTGCCCAAGCTGGACACCTGGGAAAAGCACGAACAGGCCTTCCGCCGTCTGCAGGCGGCGGGGGAGGAGATGTGGTTCTACACCTGCGCCTTCCCCGCGGGGCGGGTGGTGAACCGCTCCATGGACCTGCCCCTCACCGTCAGCCGGGGGCTGCTGTGGCTGGCCGCCCGGGAACAGTTCAGCGGCTACCTCCACTGGGGCTTCAACTACTACATCGGCCCGGACATCTGGCACAGCGCCTGCTGCCCCCACAAGGGCGCGCTGCTGCCCGCCGGGGACGCCCACATCGTCTACCCCGGCCCCGACGGCCCCTGGCGCAGCCTGCGCTTTGAGGCCCAGCGGGGCGGCGCGGAGGACTGCGAGCTGCTGCGCCTTCTGCAGCGGACGGACCCCGGAGCGGTGGAGGCCCTGACAAAAGAGGTGTGCGCCTCCTCCACCGCCTACACCGCCGACGGCGGGGCGCTGCTGGCCGCCCGCCGCCGCCTTCTGGAAAAGCTGGAGGGTGAAACGGCCGCCTGCTGACGGCGCTTTTCCCCGAAAAACCAAATGCGCGGTTTTCTTTTCTTGCGGTCCCGGGCCTTTCCCCCACGGAAGAAAAAGAGCGTCCCGATGCACAAAGGCATCGGGACGCTCTTTTTGTCTGTTTTGACGGGCCGCGCCGCCGGGAGACCGGCCCCCTCAGCCCGCCCGGGCCGGAATTCTTCGATGGCCGCCACGGTCTGCGCCTGTTGTTCCTCCGCGGAGATGGCGGCGGGCAGGTCCCCTTTCTGGGGGCCGTAGTTGCCGAACTGGGCGTGGTTGCCGCCCTCGATCTCCACGATGTTCTCGGTGTAGTCGATGTGGTCCTCCACGCTCTGGTTCAGCGAGCCGTAGACGGTGAGGGTCTTTTCGTCGGGATAGTCCCCGTAGATGTAGGCCCCCAGCAAGATCAGGCCGTCCACCTCCTCCGGGTGCTTTGAGGCAAAATCCGAGGCCATGGCCCCGCCCATGGAGTGGCCCGCCACATACCAGTGCTCTATCTGCGGGAACAGGGGGAACACATCTTCCGCCGCGCCGGGGTCAAAGATGGCCATGTTGAAGGGCATGTGCACCAGCACGCAGGTGACGCCGGTCCGGCGGATGCGGTCCAGCAGGGGCAGATAGGCCTCGGCCTCCACCTTTGCGCCGGGATAAAAGACGATGCCGGTGTCGGAGGGCACCGAGGGCGACAGGATGGTGAAGTCCCCCTCCACCGTGATACCTGTGCCCCGGGCCATCACCTCCAGCGCCACATCTTCCGCCCGGTAATAGTCCGACACGTACCAGAAAAAGGCCCCCGCGCACAGCGCGGCCACCGCCGCCGCGATGCCCGCCGCTGCCAGCAGTTTTTTTCGGACCGAATGTTTCATGCGTCCATCCCCCTCATCCTGTTATATGCCGCCGCTGCGGCATTGCGTGCAAAGTCCATAGCAGCCGTTTTGCCGCTATTATACCACACCTTTGGCGGCCGCGGCAGCCCGGACGCGCCCCAAAGCAGGACCGGCCCGCCAAACAACGGCAGAACGCCCCCGGCCGGCGGCCGGGGGCGTTCTGCAAAAGATGTCTGCGTTCGGTTTTTATGGAGGAAGTTTTTTTACCGTCCGCTCATTTGAAATCCGGGTTGGGCGTCGGGAACGCCGCGCCGCAGTCCCGCAGCCAGCCGGCCAGCATGCCGTGGAAGCGCTCCACCAGGTCGGGGTGCTGGGCCGCCACGTCCTTCTTTTCGGCCACGTCGGTCTCCAGGTCGAACAGATGGCGGCTGTTGTCCTCATAGAACTCGATGTACTTCCACCGGCCGCTGCGCAGGGAGGAGCCGGGCGTGCCGCCCTGGTTGCCGTAGTGGGGATAGTGCCAGTAAACGGCCTCCCGGTCCAGGCTGTCCTCTTTGCCCAGCAGCAGCCCGGCAAGGCTCACACCGTCCACATGCTGCTGCGGCTGCAGCGGCAGGCCCGCCAGCTCCAGCAGGGTGGGGTAGAAGTCCGGGCTGGTGGTGATCTCGTGGCTCACCGTCCCCGCCGGGATATGGCCGGGCCACACCACGGCCAGCGGCTCCCGCACGGCGCCCTCGTACATCCAGCCCTTGCCCTCCGAAAGAGGGTAGTTGCAGGTGGGGGAGCCCTCGGCGGTGGCAAGGCCGCCGTTGTCGGAGGTGAAGATGACGATGGTGTCCTCTTCCAGGCCCTCCTGGCGCAGGGTCTCCACCAGCTGGCCCACCGTCTGGTCCATGGAATAGATCATGGCGGCGTACACCGGGTCGGACTGGATGGTGCGGCGCACCACCCGCTGGTCCTTTTTGGCCTCGATGGGGAAGTGCTCGCCCACCTCGAAGGGGTCCAGCTTGTCCAGGCCCATCTTCCGGCTCTTCTCCTCAAAATAGGCCACCAGGTCCGCCGGCGCCTGCATGGGCGCGTGGACGGCGTAGTGCCAGAAATTCAGGAAGAAGGGCTTTGTCTTGTCCCTCTCGCGGATGAGGCGCACCGCCTCGCTGCCCAGCCGCTGGGTGAGGTACTCGCCCTCCGGTCCGTCGGTGAGGGTCTCCATCTGATAGGGGCTGAAATAGCCGTGGGCGGGGTGGCCCCAGAAGCAGCCGCCGATGTTCACGTCAAAGCCGTGCTTTTCCGGGTAGGTCTCGTTTTTGCCCAGATGCCACTTGCCCAGGTGCCAGGTCTGGTACCCGGCATCCTTCAGGCTGGCGGCCAGGGAATGCTCTGTCAGCGGCAGCCCTTTGATGTAGGGCGCGTCGATCAGCTTGCCCTTGCAGGGGTGGTAGTTCCCGTGGTCGATCCAGTCGGTGAGGTGCAGCCGGGCCGGGTATTTGCCCGAGAGGATGCTCGCCCGGCTGGGCGAGCAGACGGGGCAGGCGGCGTAGGCATTGTCGAAGGACATGCCCCGCTGGAACAGCCGGTCGATGTTGGGCGTCTCGTAGAATTTGCTGCCCTGGCAGGACAGGTCCATCCAGCCCAGGTCGTCCAGCAGGATCATAACGATGTTAGGATGTGCCATTTGTTTCTCCCCTTCCCGTTGGCGGCGGGTCTCAGATCTCGTACCAGCGGATCTCGTTGGCCGCCATGTCCAGCTCGAAGCTGGCGCCGTCGCCGGTGTAGACAGTGGTGTGCTGCGGCTCGTAGGTGTTGTTCACCACGCAGTACTTGCCGTTCTTCACATAGGCATGTACTTCCACATTGTAGTTGGAGCTGAACCACTTGTGCAGCTCCTCCTCGCTGTGGCTGGCCCACAGGATGCTGCGGTAGAGCACGCGGCTGTTCTCAAAGCTGTAGGGCAGGCCGCTGATGTAGACCGTGCGGCCCGCGCCGTACTCGTTGGCCGCCATCTGCACTTCCTTGTCCTTCTGAACCAGCACCTGAGCGCCTTCCAGCGCGTAGATGCTCTTCTTGCCCTCGCCGAAGTCCACCTCGTCCTTCACGTCCGCCAGGATGAAGTGGCCGGGATGCTCCTCCCAGTTGTACTTGTCGTAGTTCAGGGTCATGCCCGTCTCTTTTTCCACGCCCAGCGCAGACGCAAGCTGCAGGTAGTGGCCCTGGTACTGGTGGCCGGAGGGCTCGCCCACGCCGATGAAGCCGCCGCCCCGGCGGATGAAGCCCCGGATGGCCGCCGACACGGCCGGGTCCTCCCAGACCGCGCCGCCGGTGTGGGCGGTGTCGCCGTCGCCCACGTTCACCAGCACGTCCACCTCGTTCAGGATGGACGGGTCCGCCTTGACGTCGTCAAAGCTGATGAACCGCACGTCGAAGGGCGCGCCGGACAGCGCCTCGATCACGCCGGCGTAGCTGTAGTTCTGCTTCTGATACAAAGCGTGGTGCACCATGTGGCAGCCCCAGCTGCGGGCCTTGCCCCAGCTGTTCAGCACCGCCACCGTCTTGATGCAGTAGGCCGTGGTGCCCCTGGCGTTCTCATACAGTTCGCGGAACTCGTTGCACACGCTCTCCACATAGTCGATGAACTCCGGGAACTCCAGCGCCAGCTTCAGATAGCCGCCGTAGCCGATGCGGTCCACCGGTTTGCGCAGGATGGCCCGCCGCGCCGTGACCCAGTTCTCCTTGGCTTCCTTCACCGGGTCGCCGCCCTCGTGGAAGGTATCGGGGAAGAAGTAAGGCAGGAAACGGCCCTCGGTGTATTTCACGCCGGGGATGTCGCTGATGAGCCGCAGGGTGCTGCCGTTGCCCACGCTGCCCACCACCGCGTCCAGCCCGATGGAGGCGAACTCCGGCATGTAGGGCTCGGTGCCGATCCAATGGTCGCCCAGGAACATCATGGCTTCCTTGCCCAGCTCGTGGGTGATGTCCACCATCTCCTTGGCCAGCTTTGCCACCTCGCGGCGCTGGAAGGCCATGAAGTCCTTGAACTCCTTGCTGGGCACACGGTACTGGTTGTTGTAGTAGCCCTGGTCGATGATGAATTCCGGGCGGAACTTGTAGCCCACTTCCTTCTCGAACTGCTCCAGGATGTAGGGGCTGACCGAGGCGGAATAGCCGTACCAGTCCACATACTTCTCCCGCTTGAGCTTGTCGAACACCAGGGTGAACTGGTGGAAGAAGGTGGTGTAGCGGATCACGTTCACATAGGGGTGCTCGGCGATGTACTTGCGCAGGCGCTCCATGGTGAACTTGTGGGTCTTGGGCTGGCGCACGTCGAAGGTGATCTGGTGCTCAAAGTCCTTCCAGTCGTTGGTCACCGCGTTGTACATATGCACGGGGTCCCAGATGAGGTAGGCCAGAAAGCTCACGGTGTACTCGTGGTACGCCTCGGGCGCGGGGATGACCACGCAGCCGGCGGCCTCATCGTAGCTCCAGGCGTCGGCGGCCAGCGGCTGGCCGGTGGTGCGGTCCATGACCTCCCACCAGCGCTTGACGTCGTCCCGGGTGTTGACCTGCATCAGCTCCTCCGAGATGCCCTGCATCAGGGGGATGCGCAGCTCGCCATTTTCAGCGGTGTAAAAGCCGGTCATGATGTAGCACTGCTGCACCTCGTCCGGGTTGGCCTTGGCCCAGGCGTTGTCCTTGCGGGTGGTGTAGTAGGTGGAGTAGATTTTCGCGCCCACCTTGGTCAGTTCCTCGGGGAACTCGGTGCCGTCGCAGTCGCGGATGGCGTCCGCCCCCCAGCGCTTCAAAATCTCAATAGTCTGGGGCACAACGTCCAGATTGGTGGGGATCGTCACGCGCCCCGTTTTCAGAGTGTTTTCGCTCATCTCTCGTCCTCCGCAAAGTCAGTTTGAAAATTGCCGGTTCAGCCGCCCGGCTTTATCTGGGCCTTTTTCTTCATGCGGACCAGGCCCTCCGGCACAAGGCCGGTGTCGTAATCCAGCTGGGGTTTTTCATAGTCCGGCTCGCTGCGCTGGCGGGTGCAGCCGGTGTAGTCCCAGGTGGCCTTGGCCGCCTGGTCGTTCCAGGGCCGGCGCTCCCAGCAGTAGCCCCGCAGCGGGTCCCGCACGTCGTTCATGTGGGCCAGCAGGCGCTGCAGCAGCCCGGCGCGCACCTCGAAGAGCGCCGGGTCGTTCAGCCGGTTGGTCATTTCGTAGGGGTCCGTTTCCAGGTCATACAGTTCGTCCTCCGAGAGGAGGTTGAGCACCAGCTTGTAGCGCCCGTCATAGATGCAGCGCATGGGCTGGAAGCCGCCGAAGCCGTCGTGGTCGGTCTCGTAGCGGCCGAATTCGATGAACACGTCCCGCGAGGCGGGCCGCTCGCCCTCCATCAGGGGCAGCAGGCTCTCGCCCTGCAGCATCATGGGCTTGTTTTCAAAGCCGAAGAAGTCCCAGATGGTTGGGGCGATGTCGATGTGGGAGACCGGCGTGTCGATCTCGCCTTTGCCGAAGCCCCGCAGGATCATGGGCACATGGCAGATCTCCTCGTAGGCGGCGGGGCCCTTGGCGTACATGCTGTGGGATTCCAGCATGTCGCCGTGGTCGGTGGTGTAGAGCACCGCCGGCCGGTCGGCCTGCTCGTTGATGGCGGCCACCACCCGGCCGATCTCATAGTCCACAAAGCTGTTGCAGCCGAACAGCGCCCAGGCGTTCAGCCGCAGGGCCTCCCGGTCCTGGAAGCGCCGCGGCCCGGACCAGACCTGCTGGTGGACGGGCTTGTTTTCCAGCGTGTCGTAGACGTTGGGGCGCTTGGGCATGTCGTAGTCCCGGTACATGGAGGCGTAGGGCTGAGGGCACAGGGAGGGGCCGTGGGGCTCGTCGAAGCTCACCACCAGGAAGTAGTCCTCGTCGGCGTGGCTGCGGATGAAGTCCACCGCCCGGGAGGCGCACCGGTGGGCAAAGGTGAACTCCTCCGGGATGTCCTCCTTTTCTATGGTGCTGGTCTGGCGGGACTTATAGCGCTCCTCGTCGGTGAGCTCCTCCAGATAGTTGCGCATGTCGTACCACACGTCGGGGTCCCAGCCTTCGGGGGCGGTGCCCAGGCCGAAGTAGTCGCCGCCGTCCAGGTGCCACTTGCCGATGTAGCCGGTGTAAACGCCCTTGTCGGCCAGGCGCTGGCCGATGGTGCGCACGTTCAGCCCCGGGGCCACGCAGTTGGTGTAGGAGCCGTTGATGCAGGGGTACTGGCCGGTGAAGATGGCGGAGCGGGCCGGCCCGCAGACCGGCTGCACCGTGTAGGCCTTGTTGAACTTGACGCCCTCGGCGGCCAGCGCGTCGATGTTGGGCGTTTTGATGCCCACGTCCTGGTAGCAGCTGACCATGTCCAGCCGCTGGGTGTCGGTCATGATCAGCACGAACTGCTTTTTGCTCATTCCTTGATGCCACCTCCGGTGACGCCGGCAATGATCTTTTCCGACAGGAACAGGTACAGGATGAAGGTGGGCACCACCACGATCATCACCGAGGCGAACAGCTCGGCCCATTTGCCGTTGGTGGACATGGCCTGGATGAGGCTGTAAAGGCCGTAGGCCAGAGGACGCACCTCGCTGCTGGTGGCAAAGATCATGGCCACAAAGAATTCGTTCCAGATGTTCACGAAGAGGAAAATGCCCACCGTGATGATGCCCGGCTGCGCCAGGGGCAGCATGATCCTGAAGAAGGTCTTGATGGGGGTGCAGCCATCCACCGCCGCCGCCTCCTCAAAGGTGTGGGAGAGGGTGGCGAAGAAGTTGAGCAAAAAGAAGGTGCAGAAGGGCACGTTCAGGCAGATGTACAGCACCAGCAGGGTCAGGTGCTTGTTGAGCAGGTCGTACTTCACCGCGATGGAATAAAGGGGCAGCACGACCATGATCTGCGGGATGCTCAAAAACAGCACCAGCAGGTTGGTGAGGACCTTGTTGTAGAAGAACTTGAAGCGGCTGAGGGCATAGGCGCAGGGGGCCGAGAGGAGCAGGGCGCCGCTCACGCCGAAGCCTGCGTAGATCAGGCTGTTGAGGAAGTATTTGCCCATGTTGCCCTTGGTCCAGGAATAGATGTAGTTTTCAAAATGCAGGCCGCTCTGAAGCATCTGGTTGGAGAAGATCTCCTTGGTCGTGGAAAAGGACGCGGCAACGATCCAGCTCAGCAGCGCCACCTCAAAGAGCACCCACAAGACCAGAATAATGTAGCCGGGAAGCAATCGGGCTTCTTTTTTTACATTCAGCGGCTCGACATACTTCTCCGCTTTTCTTTTCTTGCTCACAGATAATCCCTCCTTAGAACGTGATCTCGTCGCCTTTGAAGATGCGGCTGATGATCGCAAAAGCCACGCCGGCGGCGAGCATCACCATGACGCAGATGGCCGCGCCCAGGCCGGCATTGGTCTCGGTGTAGGCGGAGGCCATGTCGCCGAAGGTGGTGCGGATCATGTAGTACATGGGGGTTATGATCTGGGCGGAAGCGTCGCGGTTGCTGGAGAACATCTGCGACCAGATGTAGAAGCCCAGGGTGCCGGTGGTCCACAGGGTCAGGGTGGTCTTGAACACGCCCTTGAACAGCGGCAGGGTGATGTGGAAGAAGGAATGGACGCCGGAGGAACCGTCGATCTTGGCGGCCTCGAAAATATCCTGGGGGATCTTTTCGATCTCGGCGATGTAGATCAGCATGTAGTAGCCCACCGCGCCGAAGCAATAGGCCACCATCATGGCCAGGAACAGATGGTCCGGCGAGGTCCACTGGAACTGGGCCATGGAGTCCCAGCCGATGGCCGCGAAGATGTTGTGGAACAGGCCCCAGTTGGCGTTGTAGGCATAGTGGATCCACATGTTGGCCAGGGCCACCGCCGAGATGATGTTGGGCAGGTAGATGGCCGCGCGCCAGAACGACTTGCCGCGCACGCCGGAGGTGAGGATCACCGCAAAGAGCATGGCGATGCACATGATAACGAGGCCGCCGAACACCCAGATCTTCGCAAAGGTGACCCAGGTCTGGCGGAACAGCGGTGTGCCGAGAAGCTGCGTATAGTTCGACACGCCGACGAACGACCACTCGGACATTTTGCTCACCACGTTATCAATGGTGAAAAAACTCATAAGGATGGTCCGGATCACGGGATACACAAAGACCAGCGCGATCGCGATCATGGCAGGGATCGTGAAGACCGCGATCATTATGTTTCTGCTTCTTGATTTCATGCTTGTCCCTCCGCAACAATGGAGCATTTTACGCAAAATGCGGCGGCAGAGTCTGCCGCCGCAAAATAGACCTTGATTATTTGCCGGTCACAGCCGATTTGCAGGCCGCGAGGAAAGAAGCTGCGTCGGTCTGACCGCCCAGCAGTTTCTGGACCTGCTCTTTGTAGATGGGGGTGAAGTCGGCGTTGTACTGGATGCCGAAGCCGTAAGGCACGTTGGTGGTGGTGGAGTTCAGCACGCCCTTGGCGCACTCCAGCATGGCGGGCCACTCGGTGTCGCTGGCAGAGGGGATGGAGTTGGTCTGCTCGCTCATCATCTGGTCGTACTTGCCGGTGGTGCAGAAGGAAGCGAAGTAGAAGGCCAGCTCGGGATCGGTGGCGTTCTTGGCCACCTGCATGGCCTGCATGCCGATGGTGTTCACGTCGATGCCGTACTCGGAGCCTTCAGGCGCGGGGAAGGCAAAGCAGCCCCAGTTGAACTCGTCGCCGGTGATCTCCTTGACCTCGTTCAGCATGTAGGAGCCCACCAGATACATGGTGGCGTTGCCCATGGCGACCTCATTCTGGCCGGCGGGGTACTTGTTGGAGGCGGAGTTCACGCTCATGTAGCCCTTGTCCCACAGCTCCTGCATGGCGTTGGCGGCCTCCACCACAGCGGGATCGTCCCACAGGGTGCCCTCAGAATCGGAGATCAGCTGGCCGATGAAGTCCAGGCCCTTCAGGCGGCCCAGATAGCTGGCGAAGGGAAGCACCACGTAGCCGTCGTCAACAGACAGCGGGGTGAAGCCGGCGTTCTTCAGGGTCTCGCAGACGTCCAGGAACTCGTCCCAGGTCTCGGGCTCTTTGGTGATGCCGGCGGCCTCGAACTGGTCCTTGTTGTAGAACATGCCGATGACGGTGGGGGTGTAGGGCACGGCCAGGATCTCATCGGTGCCGCCGGCGCTCTTCACCGCTTCCATCAGGGTGGGGTTGGCCACGTCGTTGTAGGTCTTGCCGTCCAGAACGGGGTTCTCGGCGGCCATCAGCTCGGTCAGGTCATAGCCGTAGCTGGCGTAGTTGGGCAGAACGGCGTCCACGGGAGAATCCCACAGGTCGTACTGACCGGCGTCCAGGCTGGCCTGGATGGTCTTGCGCACGTCGCGGCCCATCCAGTCAACGGTGATCTCCACGTCGGGATACAGGGTGGTGAATTCCTCGATGGCAGCCTTGATCACGTCGGCCTGCGCCTCGGTCTCGCTCCACATGGAAGCGTAGCGGATGGTGCCGGACAGGGTGCCGGCAGCCGGCTGGGAAGCGCCGGAAGCAGGGGTGGAAGTGCCCGCGCTCTGGCTGGTGCCTGTTCCTCCGCAGGCGACGAGCCCGATCGAAAGAGCAGCCGCCAAAATGAGAGACAATGCCTTTTTCATATTGGGAGTCCTCCTTTTTAATAAAACGTGCTGCCGAATTCTTGGCAGACTTTATATTTTTACTATATATAACTTGCGGTTCTTCGTCAATATACATTAGTCACAAAGTTCAGATAAATTAATTGTCAAAATCGCCCCTTGCAAAAAAACGCTGTAATATAGCTGTAAACAGCGGTTTCTCCGCCTTCGGCATTTTGAGGCAGAGCCGCTGCCGTCGCGGTTCCGGGCCGAAAAAAAGATAACGCCCCGCGGAAGGCACAGCAAAAAATATTAACTATCGCAAAAGCAGTACAATCCACCCGGCGGCCCCGTTTTTATGGGCGGGAAGGGGTTTGACGGTGTTTTCACAAGGTTTGCCGCCTTTTTTCGCCAAAACCGCCCGCGCAACAGCCGGGAGCCAACAAACAACAAATAATCAATGACAGCCCCCAAAAGCAAATGTTATAATGAAAAAAACGCCCGAAAAGCCAACGCTTTGGGCGTTCGTTTGCTTTTTGGCGGCAGCCGCCGGGCGGCTCAAAACAGGCATATTATAATAAGGAGTTGTTATCCCATGGCATACAACATCATTTTTTATTTCACCGATCAGCAGCGCTGGGATACCTGCGGCTGCTTCGGCCAGCCGCTGGACATCACTCCGAATCTGGACCGGCTGGCCCGGGAGGGCGTGAAGTTCGACAACGCCTTCTCGCCCCAGCCGGTGTGCGGCCCCTGCCGCGCGCTGTTCCAGACCGGCCGTTACGCCACCGACACCGGCTGCTTCCGCAACAACATCATGCTGCCCGCCAACGTCAAAACGCTGGCGAACTATCTGGAGGAGGCCGGCTACGAGACGGCGTATGTGGGCAAGTGGCATCTGGCCAGCGACGGCGACATGGACGGCCACAACACCGTGGACCACACCGTGACCGCCGTGCCCCGGGAGCTGCGGGGCGGCTACACCGGCTACTGGCGGGTCGCGGACGTGCTGGAGTTCACCTCCCACGGCTACGACGGCTATGTCTTTGATGAAAACGACCGGCGCATCGATTTCAAGGGCTACCGGGCGGACCGCATCAACGACATGGCCCTGGAATTCCTGGATGTGCGCGACGAGACAAAGCCCTTCTTCATGACCATTTCCCAGATCGAGCCCCATCACCAGAACGACCGGGGCCACTACGAGGGGCCGGAGGGCTCCAAAGAGCGCTTCAAGAACTTCGTTCTGCCCCACGACCTGGAGGTGCTGGGGGGCAACGCCGCCGAGGAATACCCCGACTACCTGGGCCAGTGCGCCAGCCTGGACGAGAACCTGGGCCGCCTGGTGGAGCGGCTGAAGGCCAAGGGCCTTTACGACAACACCGTCATCCTCTACGCCTCCGACCACGGCTCTCACTTCAAGACCCGCAACAGGGACGCGCACCTGAACGGCGGCGACGACTACAAGCGCACCTGCCACGACAGCGCCCTGCACGTTCCCCTGGTGATCGCGGGCGGCCCCTTCCGGGGCGGCGTGGCGGTGGAGGAGCTGGTGAGCACCGAGAGCCTGCCCAAGACCATCCTGGCCCTGGCGGGGGTGAACGTGGGAGACGCCATGATCGGCGAGGACCTGCTGGACGTGGTGCAGAAGAAGGAGCCCGGCCGGCCCGACCGGGTGTTCGCCCAGATCTCCGAGAGCCGGGTGGGGCGCTGCGTGCGCACGCCGGACTATCTCTATTCCGTCTACGCCCCCGGCAAGGACGGCGGCAAAACCGCCGCGTCGGACGTCTACGCCGACGACTTCCTCTATGACCTGAAGGCCGACCCCTGGCAGCTGCACAATGTGGTGGACGACCCCGCCTATGCCGACGCGAAGCGGCAGCTGCGCGGCTGGCTGCTGGACTGGATCGAAAAAGCGGAAGGGTACCGCCCCGCCATTCTGGACGAAGAATGAGCCGCGGCGGGCCGGCCGCCTATAAACACTAAGGAAGTGAACCGAATGCCCCCTGTCAACGTTCTCATCAAGCCCGCCTCCTCCGCCTGCAACATGACCTGCGCCTACTGCTTTTACCGGGACGTGGCCAGCCACCGGCAGGAAGGCTTTCAGGGGATGCTCTCGCCGCGGCTCATGGAAGAGGTGGTCGCCGGCGCGATGGAGTTTGCCGAGCACAGCTGCTCCTTCCTCTTTCAGGGCGGCGAGCCCACCCTGGCCGGGCTGGATTTTTACCGGCAGGTGGTGGAGCTGGTCAAAAAGCACGAAAAGCCGGGGGTGAAGGTCAGCTACGCCATCCAGACCAACGCCTTCCGGCTGGACGAGGAATGGTGCGCCTTTTTCAAGGAGCACGATTTTCTGGTGGGCGTCTCGCTGGACGGGCCGGCGGAGCTGCACAACCTCAACCGCACCGACCCGGCGCAGAACGGCACCTTCAACGACGTCATGCGCTCGGTGGCGCTGCTGAAAAAGCACGGGGTGACCTTCAACATCCTGTGCGTGCTGACGGGCAAAAACGCCCGCAGCATCGAGCGCATCTACCGATTTTTCCGCAAGCAGGGGCTGGACCACATCCAGTTCATCCCCTGCCTGGAGCCGCTGGGCCAGGAGCGCGGGCGGGAGCGGTACCATCTTTCCGTGGAGGAATACGGCGAGTTCCTCATCCGCGTGTTCGACCTGTGGTTCCAGGACCTGCTCAGCGGGCAGTATGTGAGCATCCGCCACATCGACAACTGGCTGCAGATCCTGCTGGGGGGCCAGCCCGAGGCCTGCGGCATGGTGGGCAGGTGCTCCATCCAGTTCGTGGTGGAAGGGGACGGCGGCGTGTACCCCTGCGACTTTTACGTGTTGGACGAGCTGCGGCTGGGCACGGTGGGGGAGAACTCCTTCGCCGAGATGGCCCAAAGCGCCGCCGCACGGCAGTTTTTGCAGTGTTCGACGCCGGTGCCGCCGGAGTGCGCCCGCTGCCGCTGGTACGTGCTGTGCCGCAACGGCTGCCGCCGGGACCGGCTGACCGGCGCGGACGGCCTGCCGGGGCACTCCTGTTACTGCGACGCTTTGCAGCGGTTCTTCCGCGAGCGGGCAGGCCGCCTGCAGCAGGCCGCCGCCATCCTGGCGCGCTGGCGCTGAGCCGCCTTTTCCAAAACGAAACCGTCCCCCCCGCCGGGCATCCGGCAGGGGGACGGTTTTTTCTGTGTGGTTCACTGGGAGACCGGGGAGCCTTTTTCCTCCGCATCCTCCCGGGCGGGCTCTTCCTGCGCGCCGCCGATGAGCTTGTTCTGGGCCATGACCCGGTATTTCGCCGGGCTCATCCCCTCCGCTTTGCTGAAGCGCTGGGAGAAGTAGCCCAGCGACGAGAAGCCGGTGATCGAGGCGATCTGCTTGATGGCGAAATCCGTTGTGCGCAGCAGATACTTGCTCTCCTCCAGCCGCAGCGTCTGGACGTACTGGATGGGGGACATCCCGTAGCTCTGGCTGAAAATGTGGGCCAGATAATACTTGTTGACCTGGATCTTCTGGGCCAGCTGGTCCAGCGCGATGTCCTCACGGAAATGGGCGTCGATGTATTCCTTCGCCGCGGCGGCCTTGTTCTGGTGGGTCAGGTCGGCCTCCTGCACGCGGGAGGTGATGTTGGTCTGCCGCATCAGGCAGATGAGCAGGATGTCCAGCAGATGGCCGCACACTTCCTCGTAGTCGTTCCTCTGGTTCTTGGCCTCCTGCAGCATGGCCAGCAGATACCGCTGGATCTCCTCGGCGGCTTCGTTGAAGTGGATGATGCTGAAATCCTGCTTCGGGTCCAGTTCGGCGCTCATCTTTATCCCGCGGATGCCGAGCACGATGTATTCCAGCGGGTCGTCCACCATGCTGGTCTCCGTGTGTTCGATGTTCGGGTTCAGGATCACCATGTCCCCCACGGACACCTTATAATAGGAATCCCGTATCTGGAATTTGCCCGCACCGCCGATGACATAAAACACTTCGGTGAAATTGTGCGTGTGGGGGAAGCTGTACCAGTCGCCATTATATTTTGCGGAACTGATGTATAAAAGTTTGGCTCCCGAATTATGCAGCTGAAATTCCCGTTCTGTAAAATCGTAGCGATCTGTGCTCATAACGCACCCCGATTTCCGACATCTTGCTTTAATTTCACAGGTTTTGTGAAATGGTTTGTAATAAGTATACATATTTTCGCAGGAAAAAGCAACTTCGGAACACCCGCAAAATAAATAAAATGTCCGCCGGGAGGGGGCGGGGGGCGAGGCGCATCCCTCCTCTGCCGGCACATCTGCAAGGCATTGAGCCACCGGGACATCCCGAAACCATCTGAAAGGCGGCGCGGATCGTTTCATTTGAGCACAAAAAAGCAGCACCAGCCCGCTGCTGCGGCGGCTGGTGCTGCTTTGCTTTATATAGTGCGTCCCTCAGTTGTCCCCTCGGTGATAGCGGATCTTCATGTTCTCGGAGGCGTTCTTGAGGATCTGGGCAAGGGCCTTGTCCGATTCCTCCTTGACCATGCCGGCGATTTTGCGGTTGGCCTCTTTCAGAATTTCCACCGGCTCGCCCTGCCGCACCTTCTCGTCGTACTCGTAGAGCAGCTGCTGGCCGCGGTTCATCACGGCGTTCACATACCGCTCGTCAAACAGCAGCGCCTTTCCGAAATGGGCGTCGGTCAGCGCGGCGATGAGCCGGCTGTGCCAGTACATGCTGTCGGTGGAGACCGTTTCGGTGGTGCCGCTGAGGTATCCCGGGAACTCGGTCACATTGGCGTACACCGGGAAGCAGGCCGTGAAGCCGCTGCCGCCCATGGACAGCCACTCCACGCCCTGAACGGCCGCCGGCAGATACCCGCGGATCTGCATGATGCCGCAGACGTCGCTGTTGGGCACGCCGATGGTGCGGTACTTGCCCTTGCAGGCGGCGGTCTTGTCGTAGGGGTCGTAGGGCGTTCCCTGGTAATAGGAGCCCAGCAGATACCGCACGTCCTCCACCGTCACCTTGCGCTCCGGCACAAAGGACCAGGGGATGTCGTTGCTCTCGGGGGTGAAGTCGGCGCTGTCCCCGTCCCACTTGTAAGTGCGGGGCAGGAAATACCGGGCCATGAACCAGGCGCGGGGGGTGTTGTAAATGTGGTCCGCGTCGGAGTGGGAGCCGAAGGCCAGCCGCGGATTGAACTCCGCGCCGGTGTCCAGCGCCAGGCGGTACTTCTCCACGAACTCCCGCAGGTCTTTGGAGCAGAGATTCTCTTTCTGCTCGCCATAAGCGTCCGCAAAGTCGAAATGGTCCAGACCGAACTGGTTGGGCATCACCACCACCCGGTCATCCGGCACCCGCCGGGCGATCCAGTGATGGCCGCCGATGGTCTCCAGCCACCAAATTTCATCGGCGTCCGCGAAGGCCATGCCGTTGGGCTCATAGGTGCCGTACTCTTCCAGCAGCGCGCCGGTGCGCAGCACGCCCTCCCGGGCGGAGCGGATGTAGGGCAGCACCAAGGTCACCAGGTCCTCCTCGCCGATGCCGCCGGGCACCTCTTTCGTGCCGCGGCCCTTCTTTTCCTGATAGCGGACACAGGGGTCCGCGCCCACCACCCGGGCGTTGCTGGTGATGGTCTCGGTGGCGGTCATGGCCACGTTGGCCTCGTTGATGCCACAGGCGGGCCACACGCCGTTGGCCTTGGACACGTTGGGGCAGTCGGTGTAGCGCAGGGCCTTCTCCGGCAGCGCGACGGTCAGGTGCGAGATGACCGTTTTGTAGGTGGAAGCTCCCTCCCTGGCGGGGTGGGCCAAAAGGCGCTTGGCTTCAAAGGCGCCGTCGTCGTTGCGGGCAATGATGGTGGAGCCGTCATGGGTGGCTTCCTTGCCCACCAGAATCGTTGTACAGGGCATATGCGTCTCCTTTTCTTATGTGCATCTGTTCGGAATCGTTTTTCCGCCCCGCGGCAGAGTTTCGCAGCCGGGACTCGACGAAAAAACAGTTTTTCCCCTCTGATTCGACGCATTTATCATAGCACGGATGCCGTGCCGTTTCCAGCCCCGGGAGCGCTGGCGTTTTTGCATAAAGAAACCCCGGGAGACTTATCTCCCGGGGTTTGGCGGAGATGGAGAGATTCGAACTCTCGCGCGTTGTTTAGACGCCTACCGCATTTCGAGTCCTGTGCCGAAGAGGTCTTTTCAGAAAAAAGCAGGTCAGCGCTGGTCAGTTTGTCCCCGGATTTTCGGCGGTGTTAAGCCGTTTTCGATAGGCAAAATCCCGAAAAATGGCGTGGGTACAAGTAAAACCGGCATCCCCCATTTTGGCCCCGTCTGGCAAGATTTTTTGGAAAAATGCAAGATTTCATGCAAGATAATTGGAGGCTGTTTTGCCAGATGAACACTGGATTTCCGCCCCGGCACCGGAAAACAGATTTCGACAAATGCAAGATTTTGGGCCGATTTTGTGTAGTATCTTTCCAAGTTTCAACAATTTGTATAGTTTTGGTGAAAAACATAGTGGTTCTTCGGGTCCAAATTCAAAACAAAGGAAAACCCCAAAATGAAGAAAACGAACCTCTTTCAGGACGCCCTCGAGCGGGAAATCCAGGACCTGCTGGCCCCCTATCCCGACCCCATGGGCCGCACCGACTTCCGCAAAGCCTGCCGCATCGGCACCCGCACCTCGCTGTACCTGCTGCAAAGCGGCCTGGTGCCCTGCGAGAACACCGGCAAGCAGACCCGCTGCTACAAGATCGCCAAGGCCGACGTGGCCGCCTACCTGCGCCGCCGCCTGGCCGAGCCGGCGTACTACACCCCGCCCAGCGGCTGGTACAAGAACTACCCGAACCACAAGCCCCCAGCCTTCGGCCTGAACGGGGCGCTCCTGCTCACCGACGCAACCCGTCAGCGTGTGCGCCGCTGGTACGAGCAGCTGCTGGTCCGCCAGCCCGACGTGCTGGACGCCCGCCAGATCGCCCGCATCACCGGCTACGGCGCCCGTACCGTCAGCCACTGGTGCAACGAAGGCCGGCTCAAAGCCTTCTCCCACCAGCACACCTATAAGGTGCCCAAAGAGTGGCTGCTGGAGTTTCTGACATCCGAGGACTACAACAGCATCACGAGAAAGAGCAAGGAGCACTACGCCATGATCGCGGCGGTGGGGACGAAGAAACGTGGAAAAAAGGCGATAGTTAATTAAAAGTCTAATAATTTTAACATCAGAATTAGTTCAGTTCTATGCCTAATTAGAACGGCAAATCTTCTTGTGGATGTACTTCTTTTTCCTTTATGAGTTCTTCAATAATATCTGCCGAGCAATTAAGCAGCAACTCTTTTAATACAACCTTCTTCAAGTAGTTCTCGAAGGATACCACAAAGTACTTCACTTTCTTTATGAGAATATTTATCAAAGCGCGTGCACAGTATCTTCGTTGGATTATTCTTGTTCTCTTGGAAAACTACGTTCACTTCTTCAATCATGATTGACCTTCCTCAGCTTGGGGCTATAAAAGCCCCGTTCAGTACAGGTCTGAACGGGGCTTCCTCTAAATTACTTTTCTGTTCTGTGTCGACTTTTGCTTGGCAAATGCAATCGAGCTTTTTGGTTGGATTGCCTGCATTTTTTGCATTCAGATACAGGGCATCACGTTACCGCCGCATACCGGCAGATACGCCCCGGTGATAAACCCCGCATACTCTGAGGCGAGGAAGCAGACCGCATCCGCGATTTCGTCATCGGTGCCCCGGCGGCGCAGTGGAACAGCGGCAATATAGTCGGAATCATCGCCCAGTTCATCCCGATGCAGCCGCCACTTCTCACTGAGCGTCCAGCCCGGAGCTACCTCGTTGACAGTGATACCGTGCATGCCCACTTCTTTGGCCAGCACCTTGTATACGCCATCCATTCCCCGCTTGCCCGCAACATATGCAGACTGTTTCGGCAGCATCGACATGGAGCACTCTGTGTTGATGGCAATGATGCGCCCCCGTTTTTTTTGAATCATATCGGGCACAAACGCCTTCGCCATCAAAACCGCCTGCAGCACAGAGGAGCGGAACTGAGATTCATATGCGGCAATATCCTGGTCCAGCACAGTCTGCCATTTATGGAAAGCTACTGCGTTGTTTACCAGAATATCCACCGTTCCCAGGCCGCACCCCACCTCTTCTTTCATTCTCTGTACCGATTCCGGGTCGCTCACATCCGCCTGCGCGGGAAACGCCTGCACACCATAGTTCTCTTCCAGTTCTCTGCACAGCCGCTCTGCCACTTCTTTTTGGGAATGGTAGCAAACAGCAACATTTGCGCCGCATTCCGCCAGCCCGCGGCAGATCGCGCGGCCCAACTCGCCTGTAGCGCCGGTGACCAGGGCATTCTTCCCCGTAAGGTCCAATACTTTCATCACACACACCTCTTTGACATTCACAGCGACTGACCGTTGTAAAGCGTCACGGTAAAACGGTTTCTGTCTCCTCTGTAATGGGCAACGGAATACTCAATGGGCACGCCCTGCTGGTCATATCCGATGGTTTTCACAAAGCAGATCGCCGCCCCTTTCGGCACATCCAGCAGCTTTGCGATATGTACATCTGCATTGACCGCTTCGATCTGTCGTTTCGCACAGTAGACGGGGGTATTATATTCCGTTTCCAGCGTGTCATAAAGGGAGTTGCTCTCAAAATCAACTTTTGCGATTCCTTCAAACCGCTTATAGGGCAGATACGTCTCAAGATACACCAACGGAAACCCATCTGCGGAGCGAAGACGTTCCAGATAAAAGCACGGCTCTCCCAAAGGCAGGCCCAACTGCTCATTGACGTTCGTATTGTCAATGATTATTTTTTTCCGCAGCACCTGGGTGGAAGGTTTCATTCCGGCCTGATGCATCTCGCTGGAAAAATTCTGCAGCCGCTTCAGGAAGTCTCCGGAGACCTTCGGGTTGGCCACATAGACAGCATGCCCCTGGTTCCGCGCCAGATACCCCTCGGAAACAAGCGTTGTGAGCGCCTGATGCACGGTAGGGCGGCTGAGATGCAGCAGATCGCAGAGCTGCGTTTCCGGCGGTATCTGCTCGCCGATCTGCAGCTGCTTCTGCTTTATGGCCCGTTTAACTGCTTCCTTTAATTGGAAGTACAACGGAATGGGGACGGACCGGTCTATAACGATTTGTTCCCAAAATCCATTCATAAAGACTACCGTGCCAACCGCCGCGCCTGCGGTTGCCTTTCTTTAAAATTGAGCCGTCGGCAGAACGCTTCCTCACGCCCGGCCCTGTTCCGAAAGTAAAAATGAATCAAAAGTATGTAATTACACCACAATGTAATTCTATTATACTCGTTCGTCGTTTTTTGGTCAATAGTGCACAATAAATTATTTTGAACAAGAAAAAGTATTGACATATTATCGAACAAAGTGTTATGCTGTAATTACAGCATTAAGCAAAGCATTTCTCACCGTACTGCAAAGGGTGTGTGTACATGGATACCAAAGAAAAAGTTCTGCAGTTTGCAAAGCGCTTCGATCATACTCTTCTCCGGCCAAACGCCACCTTCGAAGATTTTCAGGCGTTCTGCAGCGATTGCCGGGCCCACAATTTCCGAATGGCCGCGATCAACTCCGCTCCGGTGGCCTTCTGCCGCTCGCTGTTGGAGGGCAGCGGTGTTCGGGTCGGGGCCGCCATCGGCTTCCCTCTGGGGCAGACCCCGCTGGAAGCAAAGGTGTTTGAAGCCCAGCAGGCCATCCGACAGGGCGCAGATGACATTGATTATGTAATCAACATCACCGCACTCAAAGCAAAGGACTATTCCTATATTATGCGAGAGATGGATCAGATCGTTTCTCTTTGCAGAAAATGCGGCACGATCTCCAAAGTCATTTTCGAGAACTGTTATCTGACCGCCGAGGAGATCGCAAAAATGGCCGAGATCGCGCTGCAGATCGGGCCTGATTTCATCAAGACCTCCACCGGTTTCGGCACATCCGGCGCCACGGTGCAGGATGTGCGGCTGATGAAGTCGGTGGTAGGAAACGCGGTAAAAATCAAAGCCGCCGGCGGCATTGCGCATCTCGAGGACTGTTTTGCTCTGATCGACAGCGGTGCAGAGTGCCTGGGAAGCAGCCATTCCGTGGATATTTTGAACGAATATAAAGACTATCTGAGCAGGCAGGGATCATGATGTCAAACACGGATCAGCAGATCGGCATCGATATCGGCGGCACCCATCTCCGCATCGGAATCGTCCGGGACGGAACCGTTGTATCCTGTGGGGTTTATCGCAGCGCGGAGGTGTTCGCATCAGGCCATGCTGCAGACGCACTGGTTTCACTGATACGCCGGTATGCAGACACTGCGGGCGGGTCTGTTCAGGCAGTGTCCATCGGCATACCTGGTTCTGTGTGCAACGACCATCGAACCATCTACTGCACCCCCAATCTTTTTGCCCCGGACGGCAGCCATCTGTTTGAAAATTATGATCTGGCTTCGCCTCTGGAACAGGAATTGGGCATTCCGGTTTACCTGAACAAAGACGTGAACAATCTTTTGCGCTTCGACATGGCCCTTCGTCCTCACCCTGAAAAGGAGATTCTGCTGGGCGCATATATCGGAACGGGATACGGCACGGCAGCTTCCGTGTTCGGAAATGTTTTGGAGGGCGCTCACGGCGTGGCAATGGACATGGGCCACATGCCCCTTTATCATGCACGCCAAAAATGCTCCTGTGGCAAAACCGGATGTGCGGAAGCCTATGCGTCCGGCCTGCAGCTGACCCGGCTTCAGCGCAAATTTTTCCCAAAAACGCCCCTTGAATACATCTTTCTCGAGCACAGCGGCGACGAGGTCATTCAAGAGTTCATTTACGCATGTGCCCTGCCTTTGGCGACGTTGGCCGGCGCCTTTGACCCTCACGCAATCATCATTGGTGGCGGTGTGACAGAGATGGAAGGGTTTCCGCGCGAGCTGCTGGAGCGGCTGATTCTGGAACACGTTCCCCTCGCTGTAAGTGATCGCCACCCCTGTTTTTACTACTCACCGAACCGGGCGGACAAAGGCGTGATCGGGGCGGCACTCTACGCACAGCAGCAAGGGAAGAAAGAGGTTTGACGATATGGCAAACAAAATCCCATTCGAACTGCCCGCCGCCGTTGATCTGCTCCACCTTCCGGAGCAGCAGATCAAGCGGCGTCATCTGCGGGACCTGGCAGGCCTGTTTCTCGACTCGGAAGCTGAAGGCGCCCTGCAGACCACCGACCCCTGCATCTATGCCAGCAGCGATCTGTCGTTCCCAGTGACCGATGGTGATATTGCCTTTGGCATCAGCACAGTGTTTCCCGGCCAAATCGGAGAGGAGTACTACATGACGTTTGGCCACGCCCACGCCGTGCAGAACACCGCCGAAGTCTACTTTGGCTTTGAGGGGAGCGGTCTGATTCTGATGGAGGCGATCCACGGGAATGAATGGGCCGCGATGCCCCTGACTCCGGGGCAGGCGGTATATGTTCCCAAGGGGTTTTACCACCGCAGCATCAACACGGGAGACGCCCCGTTTGTGTTTTTCTTTTCCTATCGCTCGGATGCCGGGCACGATTATGACTCGATCCGAAAGCGCGGCTTCCGCCACAGAGTTCTGCAGCGGAACGGTCGGCCGTGCGTGGTCGAAGCAACATCTTTCAGCAAAAACGGTCGGGAGGTGCCAAAATGAGATCTGTGACTCGGGGCAAAAGCGAATCTCAATTCACGTTGCGGCTCGCGCAAAGAGGAAAGCTTGCGCTGCGTCATTGGCAGTTATATGTTCTGATGCTGCCCTTGATCGTCTTTTTCATCCTGTTTAAATATGTCCCCATGTATGGCATCCAGATTGCGTTCCGCGATTTCTCTCCAACGCTGGGCTTTTGGAACAGCCCCTGGGTAGGCTTGCGGCATTTCCAGCGTTTTTTCTCTTCGCCGGATTTCAAGATTGTCATCAAAAACACCCTGACCATCAGCTTGTTGAATCTTGCGTTCGGCTTCCCGCTTCCCATCATCATTTCTCTTTTGCTGAATCAGGTACGGGCCAGGCGGTATAAGCATCTGGTCCAGAACATGATCTACGCGCCCTACTTCATCTCCACGGTTGTCATGGTGGGTATCCTGCAGGCGTTTCTGTCGCCCAGCACCGGTATCATCAACCAGATTCTCATCAAGCTTGGAGGCGAATCCATCTTCTTTATGGGTGAACCTCAATATTTTAAAGCGATCTATGTAATCAGCGAAATATGGCAGACTACCGGTTGGGGCACCGTCATCTATCTGGCAGCGCTCTCTGGGGTGTCGCCAGATTTGTATGAGGCAGCCGTGGTGGACGGCGCTACCAAGTGGCAGCGAATGATTCGCATCGACTTGCCCTGCATCATGCCGACCGCGATCATCCAGCTGATTCTCTCCACCGGAAAAATGTTCTCCATCGGGTATGAAAAGATTTTCCTGATGCAGAACAGTCTGAACCGCACAGTGTCCGAAGTGATCTCCACTTACGAGTACAAACAGGGCATCCTGCAGTCACAGTTCGGTTATTCCGCAGCGATCGGTCTGTTCAACGCAGTCATCAATCTTGTGATACTGCTCACGGTGAATTATCTGGCCAACAAATACAGCGAAACATCGCTGTGGTGATTCAGACAGTGAAAGGAGGACGTGTTGAGCCATGCCGACGAAGAGGATACGCCGTCCGCGTGCGGACGTCGTTTTTGACATCATAAACTATGCCGTGCTGTTTCTGGTTCTTCTGATTGTTTTTTACCCGCTCTATTTCATTGTCATCGCCTCGTTCAGCGACCCCAACGCCGTGTATACCGGGCAGGTGCTGTTCGCCCCGAAGGCCATCACCTTTGAGGGCTATCAGCATATCCTACAGGACAAGCTGATCTGGACAGGCTACCTCAACACTTTTGTTTATACCTTCACTGGTACCCTCATTAGCGTGTGCATCACGATTGCCGGCGCCTTTGCTTTGTCCCGGCCGAACCTGCCCGGCAGCGGCATCATCCTGCGGCTGATCGTTTTCACAATGTTTTTTTCCGGCGGATTGATTCCTTCTTACATGCTGGTCCAAAATCTGAATATGGACAACACCATGTGGGCACTTATTCTTCCGGTGGCAGTATACCCTTGGAATCTGATTGTCGCCCGGGCTTTCTTCAAGAGCTCCATCTCTGAGGAACTGTATGAGGCGGCCTATCTGGACGGTTGCTCTGACTTCGCCACATTCTTCCGCATCGCACTACCGCTTTCCAAGGCGATCATTGCCGTGATGGTGCTTTATTATGCGGTGGGACTTTGGAACTCCTACTTCCCGGCTATGCTCTATTTAAAGGACGAACTGAAATACCCGCTGCAGCTGGTGCTTCGCAATATGCTGATCGAGAACAACATGTCCTCGCAGATCATGGTCTCGGAAGCACTGATCAACCAGCAGCGCATTGCAGATTTGATGAAATACGGCGTGATCATCGTTTCGAGTCTGCCGGTCCTTATCATGTATCCTTTTGTGGAAAAATATTTTGCCAAAGGCGTTATGCTGGGAGCTGTTAAAGGCTGACCCGAAACCGAACACTCTATGCATTATATGCCCAACTACAGCAAGGACGGTGGTGATGGATATCTGGCGCAGCGCCGGCGCTGCGCCGCTGCATGATGAGCAGGCTGCCTGGCCAAAGCGCCCGGAGCGACAAACGGAAAACAATTCACTGCATCGATTTTAAAAGGAGGAGAAAAATGAAAAAAAGCAAACGCTTCATCGCTTCTCTGCTCGCCCTTCAGATGGCGGTCGGCCTTCTTCTTTCCGGCTGCGGAGCCGCGCCTTCCAACTCTTCTTCCGGCGCGAATAAGGTCGCTATGAACGAGGAAGGATTGCCCATCGTGGACGAAAAGGTCACTTTCCACATGGTGGCCCCCATCGATCCGGCTCAGGCGCCTTTCGAGGAAATGGCGTTTTTCAAAGAGCTGGAAGAGCGCACCAATGTCCACATCGAGTGGGAACTGATTCCCTCCGCCGACTTCGCTCAGAAAAAGAACCTAATTCTGGCTGGCAAGGATTATCCTGACGCTTTCTTCATGGGCATCGATGAAAACGACATCGAGCGTTATGCTCCCCAGGGCGTTTTTCTTGAAATGGATGACCTGATCGCCCAGTATTGCCCGCGCCTGACAAAGATTTTTGAGGATTATCCCATCTACAAATCCGTGTGCACCGCCACCAACGGCAAGGTCTATGGTCTGGCCAATGCGAACGCCGGCTCTCACTTCTATAACGTAGATCAGATGTTCATCAACAAAGCATGGCTGGACAAGCTCGGCCTGCCGATTCCCGAGACCACTGACGATCTGTACAATACTCTGAAGGCCTTCAAAACCCAGGATCCCAATGGAAACGGCTTGAATGACGAGATTCCCTTCTCGTTCATCTTCAATCACCAGATTAACAGCATCCACTCCCTTTTCGGCTCCTTCGGCCGTCCGGACTTCACCCGTGCAAACGATGTTTGCAGTCATTTTGTCGTAGAGGACGGCAAGGTAGTATTCACTGCCGACAAACCCGAATTTAAGGCCGCGGTAGAATTCTATCACAAATTCTTTGAAGAAGGCCTGTTTGACGCCGAAGGTTTCACTCAGGATGCGAAGCAGTACCGCGCCAAGGGCGTGACCGAGGACGAAACGCTGGGCAGCTTCATGGCGTTCACCGCTCTGGAGATCGTCGGCCCCGACCGTGTGGATGATTATGTTCCCCTTGGCCCGCTGAAGGGGCCGGACGGCGATCAGTCCTGGATCAGCTTTGAACGCATCAACGGTGGTGTGCGCGGTCCTACGTTTGCTATCACCAAAAACTGCGAAAACCCTGAGATCCTGATGCGCTGGATCGATGAATTCTATGATGTGAAGACCTCCATCGAAGCAAACTTTGGTCCTGTTCGCGAGACTGCCGACGGTAAATACGAGACCACCGAGCCCGAAGGCATGACCCTTGACGAATACCGCTTCAAGGAATGCCCCATGTGGGCCCCCTCCGCCGTGTTTGAGGATTACTATGGCAAGTACATCGAGCCCACCGCGCCCGACAAACTGAAAGCCGACATCCGCGAGGAGTATTATCAGGACTATCAGGTTCCTTCCATGCCGTTTATCACCTGGACGCAGGAAGAAGCCGCCTGGAACGCTTCCACCGGCACCGACATCATGAACTATGTCAACGACAACCTGGCCAAGTGGCTGCTGAACGGTGGCATTGAGGAAGAATGGGACGATTATGTTGCTCAGCTCAACGCCATGGGCCTTGAACAGCACATTCAGGTAATGCAGACCGCCTATGACCGGCAAATGAGCGTTTCCTGACACAAGCAGATATGGCTGGATAACGTTTGGCTATCCAGCCATATTTTATAACGCAGGCGAATTTGTGCCGCAGCGCAGGGAAGATTCCCGATCCGCTGCGGCACAAGCCGCCCCGTCGATTCAGGAGGACGATCCTATTATGCTTCCCTTTATCAATGTTTACGATCTCGGAGCCGTTGGAAACGGCTGTGCCGATGACACCGACGCGTTCAAGAAAGCTCTTTCCACTGCCGAAAAGACCGGGCAAACGATCTATCTTGCGCCGGGAACGTTCCGCGTCGGGGAACTTGAGGTCCCGCCTCAAGTGTGCATAAAAGCCGACAAAACCTGGGGCTTTCGCCAACCTCACATCGGAAAAACCGTTCTGGTGCAGCGGGACGAAAAGCAAAACTGCGTGCTCAACGTAACCCACGCGACCGGTTCCACGCTCTGCGGCTTCTCCGTCTATGGAAACGATATCCCCGGCGGCTGCAGCGGGATCCGTTCCGATGTGATCAAGGAAAAACCCGAGGATGTGATGTGGATCGATACCTGCCGTGTCAGCAACTTCACCGGCTGCGCGCTGGACATCTCGCGGGCTTTTTGCATCTCCATCCGTCACAGTATGCTTGCTTTCTGCGAAGGCGACGGGTTGCGCTTCCATGGCTGGGACGCCTTTCTGAACGACAATTTCTTCTCCTTCAACAGAGGGTGGGGCTTTGCGGTAAAAGGCGAAGGCGCTTCCATCACCTTCCTGGGTAACCGGGTAGAGTGGAACACAACAGGCGGCATTTCCATCCCGGTAGGCAGCCACTACCAACTGGTGGGGAATTACATCGACCGTTCCGGCGGCCCGGCTCTGGCAATCGGCCCGGCAGATGAAACCCAGTCTCCGGTGCACACCGTCGCCTGCACCGGCAACATCTTCTATCGAAGCGGGCGCGACACCGATGAACCGGTGAGCCAGGTCCTGCTGCAAAACTGCGCCGGCATCAGTTTCACCGGCAATGTGATCTGCTGCGGATCCGACGACAGGCTCCTTGGCCGGGTGACCCCTGACTATGGCATCACCGTGCGCAATTTGTGCAACAGTGTCGTTTCTCAAAATACGCTTTATGCCGGTGCTGTAGTTCAGTGCGTAAATGATCTGGGCGGGCATTTCAACACCGACGTTTCTCACAATCCCGGAGTTGCGCTGAATTCCGAGGATCTGCAGGAGAAAACTTTCCTGAACAGAAGCCATCGCAGGCTGCTGGATGTGAAAGAGCGCTATGAAAACTGGAAGGGAGATGCAGGGCAATGATGCATTTTGAAGCAATTCCTTACGGCAGCGACCCCATCATTCAGTTCGCCGCGGACGAGTTTGTCCGTTACATGCAAATGCCGAAAACCGACTTTTTGATGACAAGAGGCAAATGTCAGTTCGGCAGGCCCCGTTCTCAGTTCCAATACTGCATCGGCCTGATCAGCGACCTTGCTCCTCAGGCCCAGATTCAGGTGGAAGATCCCACCCTCGACGATGGGATATACATCGATGCGTGGAACGGCAGCGCCGTGATCGCCGGCACAAATCCCCGCAGCACACTGATCGCCGTTTACCGTTTTCTGCACGAACTTGGTTTCCGGTGGCTGCGTCCCGGAGAGGATGGCGTGTTCGTGCCGGAGTGCGTCTGGCAAGTCAACATGCTGGTTCAGGTGCAGGAAACTGCCGCCCATCGGCATCGCGGCGTCTGCATCGAGGGCGCTTCTTCCGTGGAGAACCTCGTCGACATGATCGACTGGCTGCCGAAAATCGGCTGCAACTCCTATTTCTTACAATTTGAAGACGCCACCGTTTTTCTGAATCGCTGGTATGCTCACACCAACAACCCCTACCTTTCCGCTGCTCCCAAAAGCCCTGAGCAGACCAAAGACATGACCGAAAGCATCATCAGAGAAATCAAAAAGCGGGGACTTCTGCTCCATGCCATGGGGCATGGGTGGACCACCAAGTGCCTGGGCCTGCAGGACAATGGCTGGGAAAAGGCCAACAGCAGCCAACAGATCGACTGGATGCTGGCACAGGTAAACGGAAAGCGCGAACTGTTCGGCGGTGTTCCCACCAACACAAATCTGTGTTATTCTTCGGCACAGGTACGCGACCGCTTCGCCGACATCGTGGTGGATTATGCCGCCCGGCACCCGGATGTGGATTATCTCCATGTCTGGCTGGCAGACACCTACAACAATCAATGTGAATGCGAGCAGTGCCGGACACTCACGCCCTCCGATTGGTATATCCGCATACTCAATCAAATCGACCAGATGCTGGAAGCGCGGCATCTGCCCACGCGGATCGTTTTGCTGGCCTATCAGGAGCTTTTATGGCCGCCTCAGGCCGAACGTCTGAGCAACCCGGACCGCTTCGTGCTGATGTTTGCTCCCATCAGCCGGTCCTTTGAAAAGAGCTGCCTCCAAATGGGGGATCTGCCCTCTATTCCGCCTTACCGCCGCAATCAAATCTCACTGCCCGAAGGGCTGGAAGAAAACGTGGCCTTTTTGCGGGAATGGAAAAAAGTTTTTTCGGGTGATTCCTTCGATTACGACTATCATCTTGGACGCGCCCATTATGGTGACCCCGGCTATTCGAAAATCTCTTCGGTGCTAGCCGAGGATGTCCGTTGTTTGAAAAAGCTCGGGCTCAACGGCCTTCTTTTGTGTCAGGAACAGCGAATCTGTTTCCCCACCGCATTGCCCAATTACATGTGCGGCCAGCTTCTTTGGAACACCGGCCTGGATCCAGATCAAATCGCGCAGGATTACTACCGCCACTGCTTTGGAAGTTCGTGGAGAGCCTGCCGCCGCTATCTGGAGACTGTTTCTTCCGCTTTCGACATGGACTTCTGGAATGGCAAGAGCTGTGTGGACAAAGCGCAGGCGCTGGAAAAGCTCGATGCCTTTCTGGAAGAATTCCCCTCTTTGGCAAAGCAAGCGCTCGCCACTGAGCCTTCAGAGCAAAAGTGCCAGACCTGTTCCCACGAGATTCTCAAAGCGCACAGGGAATATGTGGCACTGTTTGCAAAAGCCATCCACTGCAAGCTGCTCGGTCAGGACGCCGAAGCCGACGCCGCCTGGAAAGACTTCACCGATTACATTTGCCGAATGGAAGAGTCTCTGCAGCCCTGGCTGGACGTGTACCGCGTCATTGAGATTGGTGAAAACTACACTGATTTCCGGCGCTGACATAGCTTTTCAACAATCCTCCCCTGTAATCGCATGCAAAGCGGCTTGGTGCTTCTCACGTCTTTGCTGCCGCACCGAAACATCAGAGTTTGCCCAAAAGAGGTTGTTGCAAAATAGCCCAAAATAAAAAAATGAGATAGACTTTCCCAAAAGGGATTGACTATCTCATTTTTGTTGTATCACAAACTGTATCTTTCGGAGGCTTTGGGACGATGAATATGTGCCTGCCTGGCAGTTGCTGCCCACCAGAGCAAAGCCCAACCACATTTCCCTGTATCAGCATTATCTGGAACGTTGTGAGGCTTTGGGTATTCCGGGCGCGGAGCAGGCGGTGGCCCGGCAGATCGTGGTGGACTGTCTGCTTGTGAACGAGGACCGACACCTGGGCAACTTCGGTGCAGTGCGACGGACGGACGCGCTGGAGTACACCGAGCCGGCACCGCTGTTCGACATCGGTTCGTCCCTCTGGTTCAGAGTAGCTGCGGCTGGTATCGGATCTCCGTTGCCTGGACGAAAGTAAGCTGGAGGGCCTCGGGGACATCGTGCGGGCGCTGGAGCAACGCGCACTGCTGCTTCGCGAGCGGATATGCAGCCGGTAGGCCAAACTGGCGATGGGCCGCAGTGCTGGATGTGCTGTCGATACAATATTTGAACCCAAACGACACTGTTGATATTTGCGGTGCTTTCGAGTCCTGTGCCGAAAAGGATTTCCCGGAAAAGGGCAGGTCAAAACTGGTCAGTTTGTCCCCGGATTTTCGGCGGTGTCAAGCCGTTTTCGAGGGCCAAAGCCCGAAAAATGGCTATAGTACAAATCAAACCGGCATCCCTCGTTTTGGCCTCGTTTGGCAAGATTTTCTGGAAAATGCAAGATTTCATGCAAGATAATTGAGGGCTGATATTCCGGATGAACACTGGATTTTCGCCCCGCTGCCGGAAAACGGAATTCGCCAAATGCAAGATTTCAGGTCGATTTTGTGTAGTATCTTTCCAAGTTTCAACAATTTGTATAGTTCTGGTGAAAAACACAGTGGTTCTCCGGGTCCCGATTCAAAACAAAGGAGAACCCAAAATGAAGAAAAGCCATCTCTTTCAGGACACTCTGGAGCGGGAAATTCAGGACCTGCTGGCCCCTTATCCCGACCCCATGGGGCGCACCGACTTCCGCAAAGCCTGCCGCATCGGCACCCGCACCTCGATTTACCTGCTGCAGAGCGGCCTGGTGCCCTGCGAGAACACCGGCAAACAGACCCGCTGCTACAAGATCGCCAAGGCGGACGTGGCCAACTACCTGCGCCGCCGCCTGGCCGAGCCGGCCTACTACACCCCGCCCAGCGGCTGGTACAAGAACTACCCGAACCACAAGCCCCCGGCCTTCAGCCTGAACGGCGCGCTCCTGCTCACCGATGCCACCCGCCAGCGCGTGTGCGCCGATGGTACGAGAACCTGCTGACCCGCCAGCCTGACGTGCTGGACGCCCACCAGATCGCCCAGGTCACAGGCTATGCCTCCCGCACCGTTAGCCGCTGGTGTACCGAAGGAAGGTTAAAGGCGTTCCCGTATCAACACACTTATAAGGTGCCCAAGGAGTGGCTGCTGGAGTTCCTCACCTCCGAGGACTACAACAGCATCACCCGGAAAAGCAGGGAGCACTACGCTATGATCGCGGCGGTGACACCGAAGCCAAGGAAGAAACCGTGATTCGTACCTTGGGGAACTGCCTCTTTCCCGCCTGATTTTAAGTGTCGCCTGCCGGCGGACTTTGCGCCGGTTTTGGAACAAAAACGCCATGTGCGGCTTTTATTCCACAGCTGTGTTAAAGGGCAAAATCGTTTTGCCAACGATGTTGACCTCCTTTTCCCTCCCATGTTACACTCAGGCAAGAAACCTCCTAAGCCGCACCGAAAGGTGCCTGTGCGCCGCCGTTGGCGGAAGTGCCCTTATGGCTGGGAGGTTTCTTTTTTGTGTCTTCCCATGCCATAAATCGTTTTCACCCACAGATGTTCCAGCGCTCTCGTGTGTTATCATGCAAATCCAAGACCTAAGTTCTCGCCGGATAACGCTCAAACTTCAGATGAAGGCCGCCTTTTACTGTGTTCCCACGGGCCCCTTATCCGCGATATGGAATTTATTTAATTTAATTCCATTATTCCATAGCACGGACACTGTTCTGCTTCCGGTCCTGGTTTGCTTCTGCTTTTGGTTTTCCATGTGTCTAAAGCGCAGGACATCTATGAGTGAGCGATTACCCGGCAGCGCAATTCGTCCTATGATCATAAACTGTATCTTTATCCTTGCAAGACTTTGGGGCGGCGGATGCGCTAGACACTCGTCGCACGGTCATCTGCTGGTATACCATGGAAAGGTCTCAAAATCACCTGCAAGAGCAAGGTGTAACATGCCATGATTTCAGCGATGGCGTCAAAGCCCAGGTAGTCCAAGGAACCCCCTGAGAGACTGTAAAAACCACACTAAGGATGCA